>NZ_JAOYTG010000009.1:0-152085 GCF_025847175.2 Paeniglutamicibacter sp. ZC-3
CGACACCGTCCCCGATCGCCAAGTCCTCCGCCGCCACCTCCAAGACCGCCCCTGCAGCATAGCGGCCGCCGCCTTTTGGTCTCTGGCGACTATGCGGTCGGCTGGGCCGTCGGCCAGGCCCGCGCCTTGTCGAAGCGTGCGCCTGCCGGGTTGGACGGCAGCAGCATCAGAACGATGATGGCCAGCGCGCCGAGGATCGGGATGAGGATGAGCAGGTACAGCCACCCGCTGAAGTTGCCGTCGTGGAGTCGGCGGACCGAGACGGCGATGCTCGGAACCAGGGTGGCAAGGCCGTAGAGGATCACGACAATCAGTCCTGGCAGTATGCCCGCGCCCGGTTCGCCGGTGATTGGATCCATGGTGGCGGTGCCGCCTGCGGTCATGGCGACCTGTCCGACCGTCGAGACCAGGAAGCTCAGCAGGGCGACCCACCAGTATTCGCTGCGGCTGGCGCGGCCGCTGAAGGTCGCGTACTTCTTGAAGAACCGCTTGATGGACTCGCCAAAGCTTGCACCATAGACGGGCATCTCCAGGCTGTTCTCGGTTGGGGTGGCGTAGGGGTTCTCGGTGGGGTAACCAGGGTATGACATGATTCGTTTTCCTCCATTGAAGTGATCAGTTCGAGCTTACGTGACACGCGGTACGTTGCCCAGCTGGACGCGCCCCTGTTGCAGGGCCCGCCGCGCCGGCGCCGATGGCCTGCACCGAGCACCAGCCGTCGTATTCGGTGGCGGCTCGAGCGGCCGAGCCGCTCGCGAAATCGGTGCGCGGCCGGCCGTGCTTGCGCGGCCGGGGTGCAAGTCCCCGGAGGGCTGGGCTCGGAGAATCCAAGGTCCGCTCGTGGACCTCGCGTGCCGCCCCCGCCTCTCACTCGCAGCCGGGCACATGCCCGGCCGACGAGGGTATGGCAAAAGTCGATACAAACGAAACGCCGTCGAATTGAGGGGTGTTCAAGAATTGGGTGTACGGTATTCCGGAAATCACTGAACAGTGTTCAGGGCTCGTCTCGGGGCGCCGTGCACCGAGTTCGAGTGCCCGGTGCACGCCGCCAAGTTCTGCCTCATGTCCGGCGCGGCGCTGTGCCTGCCGGCGACCGTGGGCGCCCACACCCACAAGATGAGGTCAAGGACGGGGAGCTGCTGCTGTACCCAGAAACCCGAGCCGTCTGACCAACGCCCGGACGAGAATAGACGGCGGCCGCGGCGGCGACGCAGGTGATGTTCGCCGATGGGCGATCAGGTGGTCCTAGCCAGGTGGTTGGCCTAATGCTGTCGCCCATGCGGCGATCTGGGAGCGGGTGCTGAAGCCGAGCTTGGCCAGGATGCGTTCGACGTGGCCGTCAACGGTGCGCGGGGAAATGACCAGCTGCTGTGCAATAAGGCGGTTGGTCAGCCCCTGGGCGACAAAACCCGCGACCTGCATTTCCTTCTTGGTCAGGGGGTTTCGCATGGTTCCATTCTTCGCCGGCCCGGCGGTCACGCCGAGCGCACAATCGATGGCCTGGGTCTTCGACATCCGGGGAGCTTCGCTGGCCGGGGAAGCGCCGCGCCGGCCAAGGGCCCGGCGCATGCGCGCGTTGCTTGACTCGGATGCCTCGTGCATGTGCGGACCGAACGATGCGACGGTGATTCCAAGCTCGGACCAAACCGATGCAACGGCATGGGCCAGTTCGGCGGCCCGCACATGGTTGCCCGTGGACACGGTGATCCAGTGCAGCGCCTCGAGGCTCAGCGCCACGCACACCCCGTCCTGGAAGTTGTCGCGCTGGATGCGCAGTGCTTCGGTGACAGCATCGGTGGCCAAGGCAAACTCGCCCAGCCTCCAGTAACTGATCCCGCGGATCCAGTAGGCGTAGGCCCGGTTCCAGAGTTCGCCGTGGGAGGAGGCGATTTCGATGACCTGTTGGCAGGTTTCCAGCGCCGCTTCGAGGCGATTGTCCAGGGCCTGGGCCATGCCCAGTTGAAAGAGCGCCGTCAACCTGGCCGCGGAGTCGCCACGGGCTGAATGTGCTGCACTGACCTTTTGGTACAGTTCGATGGCACCGGCCAGGTCCCCGCTGAACAGGCGGTGCAGTGCGAGCCAGTGTTCGGCGTGCGCCTCGAGCGACGGATCGTCCAGCTCCCGGGCCATCCGAAGGCATTGGCGCGCGTAGCCTGCCCCCGTGTCGTGGTCGCCCTGGATCAGGCTGACCCAGGCGGCAACCCACATGGCCGACGCGTAGTCGAGATGGTTCGCATCCGGGCGCTCGGCCAGGACCCGATCCAGCAGCGCACGACCTTCCGGGATGAAATTCCCCGAGACCCACTGGTAGCGCAGCAGGGATGCCATCCGGGCGGCGGTTGCGTGTTCGCCCGGGGCCTCCAGCGCCCATTCCATGGCGGCGGTCAGGTTGGCCCTGTCCACTCGCGCGTCTTGCAGAAAGCGGCTCTGGTGCGGACCGCACCAGTTTCGGACCATCGTGTCGCAGCGTTCCTCATAGTGCCGGAGGTGTCGCGTGCGCAAGACCTTCACATCCTCCGGGTTGGACAGCAGCTCCTGCCCGTACTCGCGGATGGTGACCAGCTGGTGGTACCGCAGCACCTCTCCGTCGCGGCGGACCGAGAGGATTGACTTGGCGACCAGCGCGTCCAGCAGGTCGAGCACGTCGCCGGCGGGAAGTTCACCGAATCCGCACACCGCTTCGGCCGCCTCCATGTCGAAGCTGCCGGGGAACACCGAGAGCCTGCGCCAAAAAAGCTGCTCGGATTCGGAGCACAACTCGTAGCTCCAGTCGACGAGCGCCCGCAGCGTCTGCTGCCGCGGTAGGGCGGCACGGTCGCCGCGGTTGAGCAGCTGGAAACGCCGGTCAACGCGCTCCAGCAGTTGGGTCGCCGACAGGGAACGCAGGCGGGTGGTGGCCAGCTCGATGGCCAGCGGCATGCCATCGAGCTGGGTGCACAGCTGGGCCACGACGGGCGCGTTGTCCGCATCCAGGGCAAAGCCCGGCACAACGTTGCGTGCCCGGGCCACGAACAATGCGACGGCCTCGAAGCTTTCCAGCTGCTCGACCCGCACCGGTTCATCGGCTGCCGGGGTCGACATGGGGGGAATGGCATACAGGGTTTCTCCCGTGATGCCCACCGGTTCGCGGCTGGTGGCAAGGATGCGCACGCCGGGCGCCTGTCCCAGGATCCTGTTGACCAGCACGCTGACTTCATCGAGCAGGTGTTCGCAGTTGTCCAGCACCAGCAGCATTTCCTTGTCCCGCAGATGATCGGCCAGCCGGTCCAGGGCGGGACGCTGCGACTGGTTCGAAACGTCCAGTGCCGCCGCCACCACGGGGGCGATGGATGCCGTCTTGGTCAGCGAGGCCAGCTCGACGACCCCGACCCCGTCCCGGTAGGCCCGGCGGGCTTGCTGGGTAATTTCCCCCGCCATCCGCGACTTGCCCACGCCTCCCGCGCCCGTCAGGGTGACCAGGCGGGACGTGGACATCAATGCCTTGACCTGTGCCATTTCGTGCCGACGGCCGATGAAGGAAGTCACCGAAAGTCTGCCCGTGGTGAATCGGGAATCGATGGGTTGCCTAGTCATCAGCTGTTTTTCTCCAGTCTGCTGCCACGGGTTTCCACCGTGCGCGGTGGGCTTCGGGAAGGTTCCAAGCATGCCGAAGCCGTTTCGTTCGGCTCCAAGTCTCTCACCACGGGCCCGATGTTCTATGACGCAGGACACAATACGGGTATCGGAGGGGGTGGTTCTACCCATGTGCCGGTCAACGATCCGGTCCAAGCTGGTGTGCATCGACCAAACCGAAACCACGGAACCAAGGAGCGAGCCATGAGCCAGCAACCAGCCCCGACCGGCCAGCTGCCGGACATCGATCCGCGCCAGCTGCGCAATGCCTTCGGCAAGTTCGCCACCGGCGTCACCGTGGTCACCTGCCGCACCCCGGACGGCGTCCCGCACGGGGCCACGGTCAACGCGTTCACCGCCGTGTCACTGGATCCGCCGCTGGCCCAGGTCACCTTGATTCGCGGGAACAAGATCTCCGGGCTCCTCGAGGACTCCCCGTTCGCCATCAACATCATGTCCTCGGGCCAATTGGACACCTGCTTGAACTTCGCCGGCAAACCGATGAAGGGAGAGGTGGCCTGGCGGCCGGATGCCGAGGGCATCCCGGTGCTCGAGGGCAACAGCGCGACCCTGGAATGCGAGCCCTGGGCCATCTACGACGGCGGGGACCACCTGATCGTCATCGGCAGGGTGATCGCCCTGCGCAGCGACGATGAACTGGAACCGTTGTGTTTCTTCTCGGGCAAGTTCCGGGAGATCGGCGAGCACGTGGGCGGTGCTCCCTGGGCCCTGTGCGGAGACAGCATGGCCTCCGGATGGTTCGAGGGCAGCACCGACTTCAACGCCTTCTGAGAATTCCTTCCTCCTACCCACACCCAGCAAAGGAGCTGAGCAGCATGACCCAGGCACCAGACACCGAAAAGGCCGTTGCGGACATGTCCGAGCGGACCACCCCCGCCAACCCCAAGTTGCCGATGACCGGCGACGAATACATCGAGTCGTTGCGCGACGGCCGCGAGGTCTACATTCACGGCGAGCGCGTCGATGACGTGACCACCCATCCGGCCTTCCGCAACTCGGTCCGCATGGCTGCCCGCCTGTACGACGGGTTCCACGACCCGGCCACCTCCGGCAAGCTCCTTTCCCCGACCGACACTGGTTCCGGCGGCATGACCCACCCGTTCTTCAAGGTGCCGAAGTCCGTGGAGGACCTTAAGGAATCGCGCACCGCCATCGAAACCTGGGCCCGGATGAGCTACGGCTGGCTCGGGCGCTCGCCGGACTACAAGGCTGCCTTCCTGGGGACCCTGGGTTCCATGCCGGAGTTCTACTCGCCGTACCAGGAGAATGCGCTGCGCTGGTACAAGGAATCGCAGGAGAAGGTCCTGTACTGGAACCACGCGATCATCAACCCGCCGGTGGACCGACACCTGCCGCCGGACGAAGTGGCCGACGTCTTCATGAAGGTGGAGAAGGAGACCGACAATGGCGTGATCGTTTCCGGCGCAAAGGTCGTGGCCACCGGTTCAGCCATCACCAACTTCAACTTCATCTCGCACTACGGGCTGCCGATCAAGAAGAAGGAATACGCGCTGATCTGCACCGTGCCAATGGATGCCCCGGGCGTGAAGCTGATTTCGCGCACCTCCTATGCGCAAAACGCCGCGGTGACCGGCACCCCGTTCGACTACCCGCTGTCCTCGCGAATGGACGAGAACGACGCGGTGTTCGTGTTCGACAAGGTGTTGGTGCCGTGGGAGAATATCTTCGCCTATGGGGACCCGGAGCAGATCAACGGCTTCATGCCGCAGACCGGCTTTATTCAGCGCTTTACTTTCCAGGGCTGCATCCGCCTGGCTGTGAAGCTGGACTTCATTGCCGGACTGTTGCTCAAGGCCCTGGAGATCACCGGCACCCAGGATTTCCGCGGCGTGCAGGCGCGGGCCGGCGAGGTCATCGGCTGGCGCAACCTGTTCTGGGGACTGGTCGACGGGATGATGCTCAATCCGGACAAGGGGCCGAACGGCTCGGTGCTGCCGAAGATGGAATACGGCATGGCCTACCGCATGTTCATGGCCCAGGGTTATGCGCGCATCAAGGAGATCATCGAGCAGGACGTGGCCTCGGGCCTGATTTACCTGCCCAGCGGCGCGCTGGACTTCCAGAACCTGGAAATCCGCCCGTACCTGGACAAGTACGTGCGCGGGTCCAACGGGGTGCAGGCGGTGGACCGCGTGAAGCTGATGAAGCTGCTCTGGGACGCGATCGGCTCCGAGTTCGGCGGCCGCCACGAGCTGTACGAACGCAACTACTCGGGCAACCATGAGAACGTGCGCGTCGAGATGCTCATGCACGCCAAGCAGACGGGCACCGCAGGCATGATGAACGGCATGGTCGAACAGTGCATGGGCGAGTACAACTTGGATGGCTGGACAGTTCCGGACCTGTTCAACAGCGACGATGTGAACGCCTACATGAAGCGCGGTCGCTAACACGGTAACCGGCTGGGCCCGATTCTCGGGGACTTGGGGCGGGGCTGGACCGTGCGGTCTGGCCCCGCCCGGTCCCGCGGAAGGAACGGAGTCCTTGGTGGGACCTCGCCGAACGATTTTCTCCAGGAGACTTCCATGAACCACACATCGGCCAACAGCGCGTCTGGGGATCCGACCGGCGAGCAGTAGCAACGCGTGGAGGAGGACCTCAGCGCGCGGGTGCTGGCCTCCTTCGACGGATGCACTGACGAGCGACTCAAACACCTGATGCAATCGCTGACCCGCCTCCTGCACACCTTCATCCGCGACGTGCGGCTCACCGAGGCCGAATGGGAAGCCGCCATCGCGTTCCTCACCGCCGCCGGGCACCTCACCGACGACAAGCGCCAGGAATTCGTGCTGCTCTCCGACGTGCTCGGCGCCTCGATGCAGACCATCGCGGTGAATAACGAGGCCGGCGGCAACGCGACGGAGGCCACGGTTTTCGGGCCCTTCTTCGTCGAAGACGCCCCCCGAAATCCCTATCGGCGGGGACATCGCAGGCGGAGCGGCCGGCCAGCCCTGCTGGATCGAGGGCACCGACACCGTCGGCACCCCCGTCGCCAACGCGCGGATCGAGATCTGGGATGCGGACGAGGACGGGTTCTACGACGTCCAATACGCCGACGCCCGAATCGCCGGGCGCGCGCACCTCCATTCCGACGCCGACGGCAAATACGCCTTCTGGGGCCTCACCCCCACCCCCCCTACTCGATCCCGCACGACGGGCCGGTCGCCCAGATGCTCGCATCCGTCGGCCGCTCTCCGGTCCGCGCGGCGCACCTGCACTTCATGGTCACCGCCCCGGGCCTGCGCACCCTGGTCACCCACATCTTCGTGGACGGGGACCCGCAGCTGGGGATCGGGGACTCCGTCTTCGGCGTCAAGGATTCGCTCATCAAGGAGTTCACCGAACAGCCCGCCGGAACCCCCGCGCCCGACGGCCGCGACCTCGGCACCGCGGCCTAGGCGCGCACCCGCTTCGACATCGTCCTCGCGCCCGGAGAGGCGTAGGGGCGCAGGCGTCCACCGCGCCCCGTGTCTCGGCCGGCTCCGGCCTGCCAGCCGCCGGGTCCCGGCCCAACCGCGCTTGGCCAAGTCGGCCAGGCGCAGGCATCCCAGAACCAGGCCGCGAGAAGCCCCCAAGGTGCCACTCGCGGCGACATCGAAAGGAAGGATCTCCATGTGCGAAATCATGGGCAAGGCCGCAGCCGCCGGCGTTGCACGACGAACAATGTTGGCCAGTTTCGGGCTCGGGGCCGCGGCCCTGGGCATCGGCGCCGTGTCGGGCCAAGCGCAGGCCGCCGAACCCGGACCCGGCGGGGCCCGGAAATTCGGGCCTGCGCCGGTCGGCAACCACCGGACCCGGTTGGTATTGCTGGGAACCTCCGGCGGGCCTCCATACTGGCCCGGTGGAACCCGCGAGGGTATTTCCTCGGCACTCGTCGTGGGTGATCGGTACTACATCATTGACGCGGGCCACGGCGTCATGGGCCAGTTGCGGAAAGCAAAGCTCGGCCCTAACTTCGATTCCGACATGGACGGGCCGCTGGACGTGCTGGGCGGGATCTTCCTGACCCACTTGCACTCCGACCACGTGGTGGACCTGAACAACATCCTCAGCGAAGGAATCTTCAACGGGCTGCAGAATGTGGGCAGCAAGGTGCCGATCTGGGGTCCGGGCAACCGCGGCGAAGTGCCCGAGCTATTCGGCGAAGGAAAGGCGCCCCAGCCGATCAATCCCAAGAACCCCACCCCGGGCACGAAGGAGATGACCGATCTGCTGGTCCAGGCCTTCGCCACCGACTTCAATGACCGGCTTTTCGACAACCGCAAGCCGCGTCCGGAGGAACTCTGGGAAGCCTTCGATGTGCCGGTTCCGAAGAAGTACCTGAAGAACCCGAACACTGAACCGTGTCCAGTCATGGAGCCATTCGTGTTCTTCCAGGACGAGTACGTCACGGTGTCGGCGATTCTGGTCAATCATGCGCCGGTTTTCCCCGCGTTGGCCTATCGCTTCGATACGGCCGACGGCTCGGTGGTCTTCTCCGGAGACACCGGGCTGACACCGAACATCATTACCCTTGCCCGGGGTGCCGATGTGCTGGTGCACGAGGTCATCGACAAGTCCTGGCCCGAATCGCTCTTCCCACAGCCGCGCAACGACGCGCAGGAAGGCCTATACCAGCATCTGATCCGGTCGCACACGCTGATCGAGGACGTGGGCGCGGTTGCCCAGGATGCCGGAGTCGGAACTCTGGTGCTCTCGCACTTGGTTCCCGGAAATCGTCCGGACGAGGTCTGGGCGCGGTGCGGGGAAGGCTTTGACGGGGGCCTGGTCATTGGCCACGACCTTGACGTCATCGGAGTGGGCCAGCCGACATAACCTGCGGCCGGCGCTGCACAGCGGCGGGGCGGAACCGATGACCGGTTCCGCCCCGCTTCCGTGTTTCCGGATTCACGCAAGAAGCGGTGTGCACGCCTGGCAGAAATTGAACACTGTTCAAGATATGGGTTACGGTATGTTCCGAAGCTATTGAACAGTGTTCAGTTGATCGTTGCGGGGTGCCTTTCATCCGCGCACCGGCAATGGAACCGCGCACAGCGCCATACCGGAAGGCCCCCCGCCATGACCGTGACCCAGACAATCGGCAACTCCCACCAGCCCGGCAACGAAGCCGCAGGGTTCGCAGGCCTCGCGGCTCGCGTGGCCACCGGCCACCGGCTCACCGCAGCCGAGGCCCTGGAGATCCTCGGAACCCCGGATGCCCAGACCCTGGAGCTGGTGGCTGCCGCAGGCACCCTGCGCCGGGCGCACTTCGCCAACACCGTCAAGGTCAACTACCTGGTGAACCTCAAGTCGGGACTCTGCCCCGAGGACTGCACCTACTGCTCCCAGCGTCTGGGTTCCAAGGCCGAAATCCTCAAATACACCTGGCTCAAGCCCGACGAAGCGGTGCGACAGGCAGGGCACGGAATCGCCGGCGGCGCATCCCGCGTCTGCATGGTCGCCTCCGGCAAGGGCCCCAGCAACAGGGACGTGGACCGGGTGGCAACCATGATCGAACAGATCAAGGAGGAGCATCCGCAGGTGGAGGTCTGTGCCTGCCTGGGCATTCTCAAGGAGGGACAAGCCCAAAGGCTGCGCGAGGCCGGCACCGATGCCTACAACCACAACCTGAACACCGCCGAGTCCCTCTACCCGGAGATTTGCTCGACCCACACCTACCAGGAGCGAGTGGATACCGTCGGGGCTGCCAAGGGCGCCGGACTCTCGCCGTGCTCGGGACTCATCGTGGGGATGGGGGAGAGCCCGGAACAGGTTGTCGAGGCCGTCTTCGCCCTGCGCGAGCTGGATGCCGACTCGATCCCTGTCAACTTCCTGATGCCCTTCGGCGGCACACCGCTGGCAGGCACCTGGCACCTGACCCCGATGACCTGCCTGCGCATCCTGGCGCTGGTCCGCATGGCCTGCCCCGCGACCGAGCTGCGAATGGCCGGCGGGCGCGAAATGCACCTGCGCTCCCTGCAGTCCACCGCGCTGGCCGTCGCCAACTCACTTTTCCTCGGCGACTACCTCACCTCCGAGGGCCAGGACGCGCGGCGCGATTTGGAAATGATCTCCGACGCCGGATACGTGGTGCTGGGCCAGGAAGACATCGATCCGGCCGAACTGGCGGCCAGCTTGCGCCACCGCTCCGATGCCGCACCGGCACCCGTTGAAGCCACGGCCTGCGGCACCGGGTGCGGCAGTGGCTGTGGCAGCGCCGCTCAGGGTTGCGGCCCGATGGGTGGTCCGGGCGAACCGGTGCTGCGCCGCCGCGGCGCCGGCACGCCGGAAAGCCCGAACGCATGAGTGCCGCAGCTCCCCGGCTCACCCGGGAGGACGGATTGCTCGCACGGGATTCCGGGCTGCTCTGGCACCCCTATGCCTCCCTGGACGCCGGGGCGCACTACGCGGTCACCGGTGCCGATGGCGTGCGGCTGACGCTGGCCGACAAATCGGGCACCCACGAGGTCATCGACGGCATGGCCTCCTGGTGGTCAATGGTGCACGGCTACCGGAACCCCGCGCTCGATGCCGCAGCCCACGCGCAGATCGACCGGTTCAGCCACGTCATGTTCGGCGGGCTCACCCACGCCCCTGCCGTCGAGCTGGCCGAACGACTCGTGGCCATGGCGCCGGGCGAACTGGCCCACGTGTTCCTGGCCGACTCCGGGTCCATCTCCGTGGAAGTGGCGCTCAAGCTCGCCCTGCAATACCAGCACGCACGTGGGCACGACACCCGCCGGCGCTTCGCGGCCCTGCGCGGCGGCTACCACGGCGACACCTTCGCGGCGATGGGCGTGTGCGACCCCGTGGACGGGATGCACGCGGCATTCGCCCAGCCGGGACGCGAACAGGTGTTCCTGCCGCGCCCGCCGGCTGCCCGGCTCATCGCCGAGGGGCAGTGGGAAACCGACGCCGCGGAGCTGGCCGAGTGGGAAGTCGCGGCACGGAAGATCGCCGCCGCCCACGCGGATGAACTTGCAGGCATCATTTGCGAGCCCATCCTCCAGGGCGCAGGGGGCATGTTCACCTACGCCCCGAAGGCGCTGCGGATCCTGCGCGAGATCGCCGACGAACACGATCTGCTGCTGATTCTCGACGAGATCGCCACCGGGTTCGGGCGCACCGGTGCGCTCTTCGCCTCCGAATGGGCGCAGGTCGCTCCGGACGTGATGTGCGTGGGCAAGGCCCTGACCGGCGGCTACCTTTCGCTGGCCGCGATGCTGTGCACCCCCAAGGTGGCCCGGGCACTGGGCGGCCCCGGCCCCGGGTCCGCGCTGCTGCACGGACCCACGTTCATGGGCAACCCGCTGGCCTGCGCCGTGGCCAATGCCTCGCTGGAACTGCTCACCGGCTCCGCGGATCCGCGCTCGGCCTCCGCCCCCTGGCGTGGGCAGGTCTCCGCGCTGGAGGCCGCACTGCGCGAAGCGCTGGCCCCGGCACGCGTGCTGTCCTGTGTGAAAGAGGTGCGCGTGCTCGGCGGCGTCGGAGTGATCCAGCTGCACGATCCGGTGCGCGTGGCCGAGGTGACCAAGGCAGCGGTGCGCCGCGGGGCCTGGGTGCGTCCCTTCCGCGACCTGCTCTACGTCATGCCGCCCTATGTCTGCACCCCCGGGGACCTGCAGGTCCTGGGCGACGCGCTGGTCCTGGCGGTGGCCGAAGTCCATGGAAACTAGCCTCGAATCCGCCCGTGAACCGGCACCGGCGGCACCCGCCCAACCGTGGGGACGGTGGCTGGGGGACCGGGCCCGGGTGCGCGCGGCCCGCGGACTGCACCGCACCGAGAGCTCCCGCGAGACGCTCATGGACCTTGCCTCCAACGACTACCTGGGGCTCAGCGGGCACCCCGAGGTGCGCCGGGCCGCCGCGGACGCCGTGCACAGATACGGGGCCGGGGCTTCCGCCAGCCGCGTGGCCACCGGCACCCTGGGGGTGCACCGGGAGCTGGAGGCTGCCCTGTGCCGCTACACGCGCCGTGCCGAGGCGCTGGTGTATTCCAGCGGGTACACCGCGAACCTCGGGTTGCTCCAAGCCCTCGGCGGACCGGGCAGCCTCTTCATCCTCGATGCGCACGCCCACGCCAGCCTGATCGACGGCGCCCGGCTCTCCGGTGCCCGCGTGGAGACGAGCGCGCACAACGACCTCGCGGATGTCGCGCGGCTGCTGGAGGCGAACCGCGACTGCACCACGCCGGCGACGCGCGTGGCGCTCATCGTCGAATCGGTCTATTCGGTGCTCGGGGATGCCTCCGACCTGGCTGCGGCAGCGGAGCTCTGCGAGACCCACCAGGCATTGTTGGTGGTCGATGAGGCCCATTCGCTGGCGGCCACGCACCAGGGGTCGGCGTTGCGCGCGGCCGGGCTGGCCGACTCTTCCCACGTGCTGGCCACGTGCACGCTTTCCAAGGCCCTGGGTGCCCAGGGCGGCGCGGTGCTGCTCGGCGGCGGGCAGGCCGAAGCGCTGCGCGAGCACCTGGTCAACACCTCGCGCACCTTCCTCTTCGACACGGCCCTGGCCCCGGCCTCCGCCGGCGCCGCGGTTCGCGCCCTGGGACTGGCCGACGCCGGGACCCTGGCCAGGCTGGGGCGCAACGCCAAGCTGGTCCACGACACCCTGGCGGCCGATCCGCGTCTGGCCTTGCGCATCGAAAAGGGGGCCGGAGCGGTGCATTCGGTCACGATGCCCGATTCCGCCTCGGCCGTGGGGGCCGCCGCCTCCCTGCGCGGCCGCGGCATAGCCGTGGCCTGCTTCCGGCCGCCGAGTGTTCCCGACGGGGTGTCGCGGCTGCGGATCACCGCGCACGCCGACCACGATCCCGATGCCCTGCTCGAGACCCTGCACGCCATTGCCCGGACCATCCTGGAGGAAGAATCATGAGTTGCCCCTTTGCCTCCCCAGCCGCCACGCTCGGGGAGCTGGCGCCCCTGGCCGGACCGCTGCCCGATGCCTACCCCGTGGAAGTCAACCGCCGCTACCGCAGCATCGAGGACCCCGCCCTGGTGCGCCGGATCCTGCTGCGCCCCGAGGTGTTCACCCCGGACAACGCGCTGGACACCGCCATCGACCTGGAGCCGGCGGCGCTGCGCATCCTGGCATCGGCGAGGTTCTCCCTGCCGCCGGTGCTGGCCAGTGCAAGCGGGTCCGACCACCTGGCGGTGCGCCGGGTGGTGGCCAGGTTCTTCAGCCCCGCGAAGGCCGCCGCGCAGGTAGGTCCCATCAAGGAACGCGTGGCGGCGATCTGCGCCGGGCTTGCCCAGGAGTACCGCGGCGGTGCCAGCATCGACCTGGCACAGCGACTGGCGGCCGTGATTCCGCCCGAGGTCATGCACCGGCTCACCGGGGTGCCTATACCGCCGGCCGAGGACCTCAAGGCCTGGAGCCAGGACTCGCTGGAACTCTTCTGGGGTTGGCCCGATGCCAAGCGCCAGCTGGAGCTGGCTGCCAGCGCCGCCGGGTTTCATGCCTGGCTCGAGACCTCCGTGGCCGAGGCCGTGACCCGCAATGACGGAAACCTCTACGCGGCGCTGCACCATTCAGGGGTCGACTCGGCACGGATCCGCTCGCTGGGCTACTTCCTGACCATTGCCGGGCAGGAAACCACCGCCATGCTCATCGCCACCGCGTTGCGCACCGCCCTGCACGAGGACCGCTGGGATCAGTGCGCCCAATCGGAGCAAGTCACATCGGATCTGGTGAGCCACGTTTTGGCGCAGGCCTCCTCCGTGCCGACCTGGCGCCGCCGCGTCGCGGCGGACATCGAACTTGACGGGCAACGCTTTGCCGCCGGGGAGCAGGTGGTGCTCAGGCTCTCCGGCGGGGCCCTGGGCGAAGCCAACGACGACTCGCTGGCGTTCGGATTCGGGATCCACCGCTGCCTAGGCGCCGGGCTGGCACGGATGGAAACCGAGGTGGTGCTGGCCGCCGCGGCACGGGCGTTGCCGGACCTGACACCGGCCGGCGAGGAACCGAACTGGATGCACCTGCTCTCCTTCCAGGCACCGCGGACGGTATGGACTGCGCTGGGCCCGAGGGAGGCGATGGCATGATTTTCGTGGTCACCGGGACCGACACCGATGTCGGAAAGACGGTCGTCACCGCCGCCCTGGCCGCCTGCGCCCTGGATGCGGGGCAGCGGGTAGCCATTTACAAGCCGACACAAACCGGTGTGGCTCCCGGGCAGGGAGGCGACGTCCAGTCGATCGGCGACTGGCTCGGGAACCCGCCGTCGCTGGGACTCGAAGAAGGCGTCAGGTTGGCGGACCCCATGGCACCGGTGGACGCGGCCCGGCACGCCGGGGGCGCCCTGGCGGCCGAAGCGCTTCCCGTTCTTGCCGACCACCTTCGGCGCGTGCATGAACTGGCCGAGGAGAACGACGTCGTCATCGTCGAGGGGGCCGGCGGACTTCTGGTGTCCCTGACCCTGGCCGGGGACACCATCGCCGATGTTGCCGGCGCGCTCGGGGCACGGTTGGTGGTGGTCACCCGGCCGGACCTCGGGACGCTGAACCACACGGCGCTGACCCTGGAAGCGGCTCTCGCCCGCGGCTTTGCCGACGGTGTGTTGGTGCTCGGCAGCTTCCCCGACGAGCCCACAGCCCTGCAGGAAATCAACCGAAGGAATCTGCGCGCGCTGGCCGAAGGCCATGGGTGGACATGGGTACCCGGTCCACCCGCGGGGGTTGTGGGCTCGGAAGACCCGGGGGAGCGGACCCGGATCCTGCACGGGGCAGGCCGTCCGCTGGCCATGGTCCTTGAACCCTGAAAGCCGCCGCTGCCCCACGCCGCAGGTGTAGCTGCACGGTAGGAAACCAGACTGATACCGTCCCCCCACCCGGTCAACGGGAGCAGAGACGGTACCTGTCGTTGTTCGTTGTCGCTTGCCGGGCCGGCTCCCCCCTATGCCGCCAGGGCGGAGGCCGGCGGCTTGGCAGGGGCATGATCGGCTGCACTTCCCATGGAATCAAGGATGGCCTGCAACGTGGCGGGCCCGTGCTGGTGCAGGCAGGCTCCGGCGACGAAGCGGTCCGGGCGAAGGAAGATCATCGGGGTCGGGCGCTCGTCGAACCACTTTTTCAGCGCGCCGGTGTGGTCTCCCAGCACCAACACGTCCTCGCTCATGTGTTCCTGGGCCCATTCACGCTGGGTTTCGGGAACCAGGGCCACGAGCTTGGCACCGAGGGCCTTGAGAGCCTTGATGGAGTGGGCGGGGAGCACGTCCTTGGGGTCGTTGCCCCACACCAGCACGGTCCACCAGTTGCCGATGACGTCATCGAGCAGCAGGTTCTGACCGAGCTGCGAGTTCACGCGCGGCTGCGGGAACTGGACGCCGACCGGCGAAACCTTGTTGTTGGCGGTGAGCACCGGGATCAGCTTGCTGGTGAGCTTCGCGGCGGCCGTGCCGGAGGCCTGTGTGGTGGGGTCCGCCAGCACGCCGGAGGTGTAGCGGGGCATCGGCTTGAAGCGCATGTCGGAGAAGTAGCTCTTGGCCGAGGGGAAGAGGTTGAGCACCGAGGAAGCGGCGTCGCGGGCGGCGACGGCCAGCGGGTTGGTGATCTTGATGACCGAGCCCAGGGTCATGGACAAATCGACCATGGCCTTGGCGTGGTCCTTGCGTTCGGAGGTGTAGGTGTCCAGGATGTCCTCGCCGGCGGTTCCGGTCAGCACGCTGGTGAGCTTCCAGCCCAGGTTGGTGGCATCGCGCATTCCCGAGTTCCAACCCTGGCCCATCCACACGGGCATCAGGTGCGCCGCATCCCCGGCAATCAGCTGGCGGCCCTTGCGGAAGGAACCGGCAACGCGGCCGTGGTGGGTGAAGACGCGGCGGCGGATGTAGGAAAGGTTGTGCGGGTCAGGGACGTGGTCCTTGAGCATCTCGGCGACCCATTCCTTGGAGGTGACCACCGATTCGTCCTCGTGGTCGTGGAGCATGAACTCCCAGCGGCGGACCGCATGGGGCAGGCCGATCGAAACGTAGGGGCGCTTGGGGTCGGCGCCCAGGAACACGTTCGGGGTCCCCAGCGGGTCGTTGTCGACATCGACAACCAGCCAGCGGGTGGAGGGGGAGTCGCCCTCGAAGCTCACTCCCATGCGCTTGCGGGTCGGGGACTTGCCGCCCTCGCAGCCCACCAGATACTGCGCGGAAAAGCGGCGTTCTGTTTCGGTGCCGTCGGCGCCGGTGACGCGGGCAATGGCAGTGACGCCGGCGGCGTCCTCGATGACGTCCTCGACCAGGTGGCCGAAGTGCACGCTGACGTTGGCGTGACGCGATAGCCCGGCATGCAGTGCCTTGTCGACTTCCGGCTGGATAAAGGCGTGCTTGCGGTCCCAGCCGAATTCCCGGGTCTGCGGGTTGTTGATCATGATGGTCTTGCCCGAGCCGTTGACCAGTCGCATGATGTGCTGCGGGGCGGTGTGCGGGAGCACCGTGTCCACCAGACCCACGGTCTGGATGGTGCGCAGCGACTCGTCGTCCAGCCCCACGCCGCGCGGGTAGTCGATGAGTTCGTCGCGGGCCTCGAGCACCGTGACGCTGCGGCCGTACATCCCCAGGATGTTGGCGAGCATGAGGCCGGCGGGACCGGCTCCGATGATCAGGACGTCGCTGGAGGGGATGCTGTTCATGGCCACATCAACTTTCCGTGTGTAAATAGTGCACAACCGATTCGGTATCTGCACAACTAGTGAGAACCAGTTCACCAGCCCTTGTGATGCACGTCAAACACAGCGTGCCATCTGTTGGCACGGTTTTGGCGCGATCGGCGCGGCGCCAAGCGCGCGGGGGAACGGACCTAGGCCAATGAGCCCTCGAGCGCACGGGCGGCCCGCTGCAGCACCGCGATGGCGGTGGTGGCTTGCTCCTCGCGCACGGTGATCAGGTTCAGGCAGGCAGGGACGCCGCTGATGCTGCGGTCAAGCGGCACGGCCAGGCCGTGCATGCCCGGCTCCACCTCGCCGAAGGTCTGTGCATATCCCTTGGAACGGGCGGCGGTGACGCGTGGATCCTCTCCGGGGCTCGCCGGCTCACTGGCCAGTATCGCGTGCCCCGCGGCGCCGAGGTCCAGCGGATGCCGCGAGGCCTCGGCGAAGGACACATGGTAGGTGCCGGAGGTCGGGGCGGTGACCCGCAGCGCGATGGCCTCGTCACCTTCGCGCACGATCAGGGCCAGGGTGGCTCCGAGCTCATCGGCATAGCGGCGTAGCACCGGCTCGGCGGCCGCCAGCAGCGAGTGGTAGGCCGAGGCCGAGAGGGAAAGCAGTCCCGCGGCACCGCGGTAGCGCCCGTCCGCACCGCGGTGAAGCAGCTGGGCGTCGCAGAGCGTGTTGAGCAGTCGGTAGGCACCGGTGCGGTGGATGCCGGCGTGCTCGGCGACCTCGTTGATACCCAGCCCCGCCGGGGTGCCCGCCACCAGGCGCAACACCTCGAGCCCTCGGGCCAGGGTCTGGGATCCGGCGGTTCGGGACGCGGAGGGGGAGGGCGCGGTTGTTGGCTCGTTCACGTTCTTGATCATGGCACAGTGCCCGGGACTCAGGCGACGGTGATGACGATCTTGCCGTTGGTTTCCCCGGCCATCATGGCCGCGAAGCCTTCGTGGATGCGCTCCAGGGGCAACACCCTGTCGATGCGCGGACGCAGGCCCGTGGTGGCCAGCATGCGGAGCATCGCGACCATTTCGTGGCGGGTGGATCCGGTGGAACCGAGCACGCGCAGTTGCTGGTAGAAGATGCGGCCCAAGTCCGCCTCCGGGCTGGTGCCGGAAGTCGTTCCTGCGATCACGATGGCCCCGCCCGGGCGCAGGCAGCGCAGCGAATGTCCCCAGGTGGCCTCCCCGACCGTCTCGATGACCAGGTCCACGCGCTCGTGCAGCCGGGCCCCCGATTCGAAAGCCGCGTGAGCGCCGAGCTCCAAGGCCAGCGCGCGCTTCTCGGCGGTGCGGCTGGTGGCATACACCGTGGCACCCGCGGCCGCGGCCAACGCGATGGCAGCGGAGGCGACGCCGCCGCCGGCCCCTTGGACCAACACCCGGTCCCCTGCCTTGAGCCGGCCCTGGGTGAAGAGCATCCGGTAGGCGGTCGACCAGGCTACGGGCAGGCAGGCGGCCTCCTCAAAGGAGAGCTGTTCGGGCATGGGGATCACGCAGCGATCGGGCACCACGATGTACTCGGCGAAGCCGCCGTCGTGGCTTTCGGAGAGCAGTGCCCGGTTCGGGTCCAGGGTCTCGTCACCGTTCCCGGCATCCGGGTCGGCAATCACCGGGTAGATGACCACCTCGCGCCCGTCGTCGGTGACACCGGCGACGTCGCAACCAAGGATGATGGGGATGTTCTTGGGATCGTGCCCCACCCCGCGCAAGGTCCAAACGTCGTGCATGTTCAGTGACGAGGCCTTGACCTTCACTCGGGTCCAGCCTGCCGGGGGAACCGGTGTGGGGACCTCGCGCAGTTCGAGGCAGGAAAGCGGGTCGTTCGGGTTCTGGGCGTGGGCGACGGCTGCAAGCATGGCGGTTGGATCTCCGGGAACGATAGGGGGGTGTTCGGGCTGGTGGGGGGACTTAGCGCATGCCCAGGCGCAGTGCACCGTCGAGGCGGACGACCTCGCCGTTGAGCATGGGGTTGGATATCAGCGAATGCATCAGTTGGGCGAACTCGCCGGCGTGCCCGAGACGTTGCGGGAAGGGCACGGCGGCACCGATGCCCGACTTGGCCTCGTCGCTGAGGACATCCATGAACGGGGTGTCGAAGACGCCCGGGGCCACGCCGAGGACACGGATTCCGTGACGCGCCAAATCGCGGGCGGCGGGAAGGACCATGGCGTTGACTCCGCCCTTGGAGGCGGCGTAGGCCAGCTGGCCCATTTGTCCCTCGTAGGCGGCGACCGAACTGGTCAGCGCAATGACCCCGCGGGATCCGTCAGCTTCGGGTGCGTTGCCGGACATGGCTTCTGCCGCCATGGTCAACAGGGTGAAGGATCCGACCAGGTTGGTCTCGAGCTGGTCGGTGAAGGACGCACGCGAGTGCGCGCCGCTGCGGCCCAGGGTCTTTTCGATGATGGCCGAGCCCGCTGCGGACACGGCGACCCGAAGCCCGCGGGGTGCCCGGGCACCAAGATCCAAGGCTGTCCCCATCGAGTCTTCGTCGCGCACATCGACGTGCACAAACACTCCGCCGATTTCTTCGGCCAGTGCAGTGCCCTTGACTTCGTTGCGGCCGCACACCACAACCTGCGCTCTGTGGGAGGCAAAGAGACGTGCAGTCGCGGCACCGAGTCCGGAGGTCGCGCCGGTGACCACGACGCCGGCACCGGTGAAATCGATGACTGACAAGGAAGATGGGGAAGCCATGCATCCATGATTGCCGACGTTCGGTGGCAGGAGACAGGATGCGTGCCGGGTGGCGGCACGGTGCCCGCGGGGATCGGTCGGTTGATAGGGGAATCGACGAAATTGCTCCAAAAAAACGTCGAAGTAAGCGGTTGGCCCACTTCGTCCACCGTGAATTTTCCCATGGATGGCGCTCGCCCCTGCGCGCCTAAAGTATGCTGAACTTCTCGCGTCCGAACGCCATCAGTTCGTCGATTTTTCGGGTGGGGCCGAGTCCCGCTGGGTAGGCCAGGCCGAAGGCGTTCTCCGGCACGGGCTCGAAAATGTCCTTGAGCACTGCCCCGGTCATGCGTGTTGCGGATCGCGCCGGATTATTTACTGTGAAGGTCTTGGATGAAGTCTTCGGCCCGGCGAAGGTTCAGCGCCAACTTCGCGCGCTTCTGTTCGGCCTGCGCGATGAACTCCGACAGCCTGGCCCGGGCGGCGGCATTGTTCTTGTCGAGGCCCAAGGCATCAACGGTGTCCAGCAGTTCCCCCATTTCTTCCAGGGTGAATCCCAGCGGCTTCATGGAACGAATCACCAGCATGCGCTGGAGGTCGGAGTCTGTGTAGATCCGAAAGCCGCCCTCACTGCGCGTTGTTGCCGGGAGTAGGCCCACCTCGTCGTAGTGGCGGATGGTTCGCTGGGACAGGCCCGTGGCCTCGGCCAGGTCCCCGATGTGCATGGTCCGCTCATCGGCGGCTGGGGTTGGGGTGTCAGTCATGGGTTCTCCTGTTTCCTCGACTTCCAACTCTACCCTCACGTTAGGGTAGAGTTGGTTTCGTTCGGTGCGTCGCCGCGGCCATTCCTCGCCGCAGCCAACCAGCGCAAAACAAGGACGCGCCGATCCCACATCATTTCATGTACCCGAGCACGCAAGAGCGCCAATTTCCCCTGAACGGAGCCATCAATGGCCACGAAAACCACGGCAGGACACCCGATCCTGACCCCGGAAGAACGGCAATCCGTTCTCCGCACCCTTAAATCCCCGCGCCTGCTCAAGACCGAGGTCCTGGCCGGGTTGGTCGTGGCGCTGGCACTGATCCCCGAGGCCATCGCCTTCTCCATCATCGCCGGGGTCGACCCGCGCCTGGGGCTCTTCGCCTCCTTCACGATGGCCGTCTCCATCGCCTTCCTCGGCGGGCGTCCGGCCATGATCTCCGCGGCAACGGGAGCCATCGCCTTGGTCATCGCCCCGCTGGTGAAAAGCCACGGCGTTGACTACTTCATCGCCGCCGTCATCCTGGCCGGCATTTTCCAGGTCATCCTGGCCCTGCTGGGCGTGGCCAAGTTGATGAGGTTCATTCCCCGCCAAGTCATGGTCGGATTCGTCAATGCCCTGGCTATCCTGATCTTCATGTCCCAGGTCCCCGAGCTCCTTGGCGTCCCCTGGATGGTCTACCCACTCACCGCCCTGGGCCTGATGATTGTCTTCGGCCTGCCCAAACTCACCACCGTGGTCCCCGCGCCCCTGGTTGCCATCGTCGTTCTGACCCTTATTGCCGTTGTCGCATCCCTGGCGGTCCCCACCGTCGGGGACAAGGGTGAGATGCCCGAGAGCCTGCCGGCCCTGTTCCTGCCGAACGTTCCACTGAATTTCGAAACCCTGCAGATCCTGTTCCCCTACGCGCTGGCCATGGCCTTCGTGGGCCTGCTTGAATCCCTGATGACCGCCAAGCTTGTCGATGACGTTACCGACACCCGTTCCAACAAGACCCGAGAATCCTGGGGCCAGGGGGCGGCGAACATCATCACCGGATTCTTCGGCGGCATGGGCGGTTGCGCGATGATCGGGCAGACCATGATCAACGTCAAGGCCTCCGGCGCCAGGACCCGCATCTCCACCTTCCTGGCCGGAGTTTTCCTGCTCATCCTGGTCGTCGCGCTCGGCGGCATCGTGGCGCTGATCCCGATGGCCGCGCTGGTGGCCGTGATGATCTTCGTGTCCGTGGCCACCTTCGACTGGCACAGCATCAAGCCCTCCACCCTGCGCATGATGCCCAAGAGTGAAACTACCGTCATGGTCATCACCGTCATCTTCACCGTAGCCACGCACAACCTGGCCATTGGCGTCGGCGTCGGGGTGCTCACTGCCATGGTCCTGTTCGCCAACCGGGTGGCCCACCTGGTCACCGTGGAAAGGCGCATCGAGGAACACTTCGGGGTAAAGATCGCCAAGTACGAAGTCAACGGCGAGCTCTTTTTCGCCTCGTCCAACGACCTCTACACCCAGTTCGACTATGTCGAAGACCCCGACCGCGTCGTCATCGACATGTACAACTCGCACTTGTGGGACGCCTCCACCATCGCCTCCCTGGATGCCATCACTGCAAAATACGAGAAGTACGGCAAAACAGTCGAAATCGAGGGCCTGAACGCGGCCAGCCTCATGATGCGCGAGCGCATGGCGGGCAAGCTGGGGCCCGGGCACTGACCCTATGCCGTAGGGTTGTAGTCAGGTGCGCCGGGAAGTCTGGTCGGCAATGTCAATTGTCGAACCCACTTTAAGGACTCAACCCCATGGGCATGAACCCACCGTCCAAACGCCCCCTGATCGGGTACGGAAGCTACCCCGAAGCCTTGCGCATCGGTGCAATCCTCCGCAAGGAGACCGTCGGCGGAGCCCTGTTGGTCGTCGCCGCGGTCGTGGCGCTGATCTGGGCCAACTCCCCGGCCTCCGAAAGCTACTTCGCCCTGCGCGACCTGAAGATCGGCTACGAGCCCTGGCACCTGGAACTGAGCCTGGGCGCCTGGGCCGCGGACGGCCTGCTGGCGGTCTTCTTCTTCCTGGTCGGCCTTGAACTCAAACGGGAAATCGTTGCGGGGGACCTGCGCCAGATCAGCAAGGCGATCGTCCCGGTCGCCGCGGCGGTGGGCGGCGTCGTCGTCCCCGCCCTGATCTACGCGGCCATCAACTGGGGAAACCCCGAGACCATCTCCGGCTGGGCCATTCCCACGGCCACCGACATCGCCTTCGCCGTTGCAGTCTTGGCGGTCATCGGTTCACACCTGCCCACCCCGCTGCGCATCTTCCTGCTGACCCTGGCCGTGGTCGACGACCTCATGGCGATCACCATCATCGCGATCTTCTACACCAGCGAAATCAACACCGGCGCCCTGCTGCTCACCCTCGTCCCGTTGGCGCTCTACGGTTTTCTTGCCCAGAAGTACCGGCGTTTCTTCGGATTGAATCCCTCGGCGGCTTGGTTCATCCTGCTGCCGATCGGCTTTGCCGCCTGGGCGCTGCTCCATGCCTCCGGCATCCACGCCACGGTCGCCGGTGTTGCCCTGGCCTTCACGATTCCGGTCCTGCACAGTACCAAGCACGGCAAGCACGCCGAGGGACCGGGGCTGGCCGAGGTCTTCGAGCACCGTTTCCGCCCGCTCTCGGCCGGTTTCGCCGTTCCCGTCTTCGCCTTCTTCTCCGCCGGCGTCGCCGTGGGCGGATTCCAGGGCCTGGCCTCGGCCTTGAGCGACCCAGTCGCCATCGGCATCATCGTGGCACTCGTGGCCGGAAAACCGATCGGGATCCTGGCGGCAACCTGGCTGACAGCCAGGTTCACCAAGGCGACGCTGGACCCGGCGCTCAAATGGGTGGACCTTGCGGGCGTCAGCCTCCTGGCAGGCATCGGCTTCACCGTCTCGTTGCTCGTCGGCGAACTCAGCTTCGGGCTGGGCAGCCCCGCCAACGACCATGCGAAGGTCGCCATCCTGGGCGCCTCCATCCTGGCCGCAGTCCTCGCTTCCATCCTGCTCGGCAGCAGGAACCGGCAATACCGGAAACTGCAGGCCCAAGAGAACATCGACGCGGACGACGACGGAATCCCCGACGTCTACCAGTCGGAGCAGTAACACCACCCCGATTGAATGGCACCTGGGGCATTTGGGCGCCTCGCTTGCGGGGACCCGATCCGGAAGCGGGCCTTCACCCTTTGCCGTGAGCCGTGGCGTCCGCGGACCGGGCCGAGCCACAGCGACGGCCGGGCAGCAGAAAGGTCCGCCCCGCGGAATTCCACCAATGGTGGCATCCCGCGGGGCGGACCCGTGCGTTTAGGTAGCGCTTAGCGGGCGGCTGCCAGCTGCACCGCGACGTCGACGATCATGTCTTCCTGGCCGCCGACGTAGCCGGCCTTGCCGATCTCCTCGAGGATGCGGTAGGCCGGGACGCCGTAGCGTTCGGCCGCGCGCTCCGCGTGGATCAGGAAGGAGGAGTAGACCCCGGCGTAGCCCTGCATGATGGAGGCGCGGTCCATGACCGGCATGCGGGTGATGAACGGCTTGACGACGTCCTCGGCCGCGGCCATGACGCCCTGGATGTCGACGCCGGTCTTGATGTCCAGGCGGTCGAAGGCGGCGGCGAGGACCTCGGTGGGCGAGTTGCCCGCACCGGCGCCCAACGCCATCAGGGTGCCATCGATTTGCTTGGCCCCGGCGCGCACGGCGAACACCGAGTTGGCGACGCCGAAGCTCATGTTCTGGTGGCCGTGGAAGCCGACCTGGGCGTCGTCGCCGAGCTCGGCTACCAGGGCCGAAACGCGATCCGAGACATCGTCCAGGATCAGGGCGCCGGCCGAGTCGACCACGTAGACGCACTGACATCCGGCGTCGGCCATGATGCGGGCCTGCTTGGCCAGCTCCGCCGGGGAGACACGGTGGGAAAGCATCAGGAAGCCAACGGTTTCCATGCCGAGCTTGCGGGCGTGCTGGAAGTGCTGGATGGAGACATCGGCCTCGGTGCAGTGGGTGGCGATGCGGGCGACGGAGGCCCCGGCGTCGTACGCCTGGTTCAGGTCGTGGATGGTGCCCAGGCCCGGGAGCATCAGCACGGCGATCTTCGCGGCCTTGGCCTCGTCGACCGCTGCCTTGATCAGGTCAAGTTCCGGGGTCTTGGAGAAGCCGTAGTTGAAGGAGGATCCGCCCAGGCCGTCGCCGTGGGTGACCTCGATGACCTCGACGCGGGAGTCATCCAGCGCGCGGACCACGGAGCGCACATGTTCCTCGGTGAACTGGTGGCTCATGGCGTGGGAGCCGTCGCGCAGCGTGGTGTCGGACAGACGGATGTCAAAGGTGGTGTTCATGGGTGCAGTCATGGTGTGCTTCCCCGTCCTTGCTAGTTGGCCAGCGCGGCGGTGCGCGCGGCGTCGATTTTGTCGGAGAGCAGATCCGCGGTGCGGGTGGCTGCCGCGGTGATGATGTCCAGGTTCCCGGCGTACTCGGGCAGGTAGTCGGCGGCGCCGGCGACCTGGACCCAGATGCCCACGCGACCAAAGCCGCCCCAGTCCTCGCGGGCTTCCTCGAACTGCGGTTCCAGGCGCAGTGCGTAGCCCGGGACGTAGTCGCGGATGGAGGCTGCTGCCTCATCGATGGCCGTGCGGATCGCATCCTGGGTGGCGCCGGGGGCTGCGGCCTCGGCCGGGATCATGCAGTAGATGGTGTTGCGCATCATCATCGGCGGTTCCACCGGGTTGATGATGATGATCGCCTTGCCGCGCTTGGCGCCTCCCACGACCTCCAGGGCCTTGGCGGTGGTCTCGGTGAACTCGTCCACATTGGCGCGGGTGCCCGGGCCGGCGGACTTCGAGGCAATCGAGGCGACGATCTCGGCGTATTCGACCGGGACCACGGAGGAGACCGCTGCGACGATCGGGGTGGTGGCCTGCCCGGCGCAGGTGATCATGTTGACGTTCATGGTGTCGGTGAGCGAATCAAGGTTCACCACCGGGGCGAGGTACGGACCCACGGCGGCGGGGGTCAGGTCGATCGCGTGGATGCCGGCGGCCTTGTACTTCGGGGCGTTGGCCTCGTGGGCCTTGGCGGAGGTGCACTCGAAAACGAAGTCGGGGAGCTCGTCCTGGGCCAGGAGCCAGTCCACGCCCTCGGCGGAGGTGGTGATGCCGAGCCGGGCTGCGCGGGCCAGCCCGTCGGAGTTGGGATCGACGCCGATCATGTACTTGACCTCGACGTTGGTGGAACGGCGCATGATCTTGAACATCAGATCCGATCCGATGTTGCCGGAGCCGACGATGGCGGCTGTTTTCTTGGCCATGGGTTTGCTACTTCCTGAGAAAAGGTAACGAAGAATAAGGAGAGGGGGTTAGACGAAGTTGATGCTCAGCGAGCCCAGCGAACCGAAGTCGGCGGTGGCCGACTGCCCGGCGATGACCGGCAGGGCGCCGGTGAAGGAACCGGGCAGGATGAGCTGGCCGGCCTCCAGGGACACGCCCTGTTCTCCCAGCACGTTGGCCAGCCAGGCCAGTGGAGCGACGGGATCGCCCATGACGTCGGCGCCGGTGCCCGTGGCCTGCTTTTCGCCGTCGATGAGCAGCGAGCACTGAACCGAGTTGAGGTCCTCGACCGCAACGTTCAGCGGTGTGGTTCCCACGGCGATGGCGCCGCAGGAGGCGTTGTCGGCCACGGTGTCAACCAGGCAGATGTCCCAGTTGGCGACGCGCGAGTCGATGATCTCGATGGCTGCGTAGACCTCGCCGATGGCAGCGGCGGCCTGTTCGCGGGTGATGCCGGGGCCGGTGAGGGTTTCCTTCAGCACGAAGCCGAATTCGGGTTCGACCTTGGGGGAGATGAAGGAACCGGCGGCGATCTGCGCGTCCTCGTGATGCACCATGTCGGTGAAGAAGAAGCCGAAGTCGGGGGAGTCCACGCCGAGCTGCTTCTGCATGGCCAGCGAGGTCAGTCCGACCTTGCGCCCGGCCAGCACGCGGCCTGCGGCAACGTGGGCGCGCAATTGCGTGTCCTGGATGCGGTAGGCGTCGTTGACGTCCATGCCTTCCACGCGGTCGCGCAACGGGGCGATCGGTTCGAGGGTCTCGGTGGCGGCCAGCAGGTCCGCGGCCAGGGAATCCAGGAGTTGCGTGCGTTCGGTGCTCATAATGGTTTCGCTCATTTCTTCAGTACCGCGGTGGTGACGCCAAAGCCGGCAATGTATTCCTTGATCGGCTTGTAGAACTCGTAGTTGACCTCGTATTCGCCGCAGGCGCGCAGCGCAGAGTAGGCGGCTACCCAGGTACGGACCTCGTGCGAGGAGTGCCCTGCGACCGCATCCATCTCATCCGCGGTGTAGGCGTCGAAGCCCTCGACGTTCCCGGACCTGCAGACATCCAGGAAAGCCCGGTCCCATTCGGGGTTCAAGTCCATGATGTCGGCCTCGCCCGCAGCGAACTTGATGGCCGTGTTGATGGTGTTGGCCTGTCGGGCCGCGCGGGCCTCCGGGGTGGGGTTGCGGCCGTTGGTCAGCATGGCGCGCTGTGCTTCAGTGGCCGTGGCGATCTGCGGGACCGGCGGGTCGTGGGACAGTCCGCCGGAACCGATGAACAGGACCTTCTTGTCCGAGTCCTTGAAATATTCGCCCACTGCCTGGCCGAACTTGCGCACGCGCGAGACCTTGGTGAAGGGACGGGCCACGGAATTGACGAAAATCGGGATTACCGGAACGGTGTCCAGGCCGCCGAAGATGATTTCCATCGGCTGCACGGCTCCGTGGTCGACCTCCATCTTGCGGGAGATCGCGGTGTCGATGTCCTGGTCGATGATGTACTGGGCCAGTTTTTCGGCTTCGGTGGTCGGGACGTTGATCGGTCCGGCCCAGGAATCGTAGTCGCCCGTGCCATGGGCTTCGTAGCCCACGCAGAACGGAGGCATCAGGTCGTAGAAGAACCCGTTGTAGTGGTCGGGTCCGAAGTTGACGACCAGATCCGGGTTGAATTCCTTGGCAAACGCACGAACCTGCTCGAAGGCGGCGTCGACAGCTGCCTTGACGTCCTCCGGCGGGTTGGTGTGCTCCAGCAGGGGAGAGTGCGACATGGCGATCAGTGCTTGTTGCATTCCTGGCGCTCCATTCGATTGGCGACTTGAAGATTTTGCTTGCTTTCATTCCATCCCACGCGCCGAACGAAGACACGCTGTTGTTCCATACAGCGGCACGAATCATTCAACGTTTTTAGGGGCAGCCCCGTGGTTGCCGGGTAAACAGCGAACCGACTGATGGTAGCTAAACGTGCACTAGTGCATAATTTAGGCATGGACGAGACAAACGAGGGCGCACGCACGGCCCGTCGGAACCGCCATTGGACGCAAATCCACGAGGCGGCGGTGGCATTGGTGCTTGAAAAGGGCTTGGCGGCGACCACCGTCGATGCCGTTGCCTCGGCTGCGGGGGTCTCGCGGCGCAGCTTCTTCAACTACTTCCCCACCAAGGAGGACGCGGTGCTGGGCACCCGCGAGCCCTGGTTGCCGGAGGCCGACTGGGAGGATTTTGTTTCCTCGAGGCTGGAGGTGCTGCCGCGCACCGCCAAGCTCCTTGCCGCGGTGCTGAACACGAGCACCCACGCCGGAGAGGGATTCCGGAGGCGGCGTGAAATGGTGCGGGCTTTCCCCGAGCTCCGCCGACGCACCCACGTCCACGTGCAGGCGGCCGAGCAGCTGGTGGCCACCGCACTGATCGAACGACTCAAGCCGCACCAGGCGGCGCTGCTCGCCCACGAATTGCCGAGGGATCCCGGCGCCCAGCACGCCCTGGTGCTACTGGCCGGGACCATCACCCGTTACGCGTTCACCGAGGACCCGGAGGAATTCGCGCGCGACTGGCCATCCGCGGTGGCGCGGGCCAGCGCGATATTCGGCTCGCTGCTGCACCCGGTTTCCCGCTGACGGCTTCGGTGGAGGCTACTTGCCCAGGCGGCGTTCCTTGAGCACGTACGTGAAGGTGGTGTGCACCAGCACCTTGGCGTCCGCATCGGCGACCTGCACCTCGGCCACGACCACCGAGGACCCGCCACGCAGGATGCGTGCGGTGGCAACCGCCGGTCCGGACTTGGAGTTGGACATGAAGTTCACGTTCGACTGCACGGCCAAGGGGAACTGTCCGGCGTTCGCGTAGGCGTTCATGGCCAAGTAGGTCCCGGCGATGTCGGCGGCGCCAAAGAGCGATGCGGCGGCAAACATGCCATTGGCCTGGGCCAGCTCGTCGCACAACGGCATCGAGAAACTCATCGAGTCCTCGGTGACGGCATGCGGGGACAGGCGCAGCGTGAAGGTGATGTCCTCGAAACCAAGTGATTCGCGGAACTTGTCCCAGCGTGCGGTGAACTCGGACAGGGTTGCAGGTAGTGCCATGATCTTTGTGTCTCCAGTAGTCAGGGGGAAATGGGGAGTTGGCTCCCACCTTAACGGCGATGGCACCCGATCGGGACAACCGGGTGCCATCTGGCAGCACAACCGCCGGATGGCGGGATGCCGTGTGGTGGATTACTTGCGCTTCAGGGTTTCCTTGGACATCAGCACACACGCGGCGCCGACGGCAATCAGGAAGATGAAGTACCAGGCGATGTTGTTCGTTCCACCGCCGTTACCCAGATTGACCAGCCACTGGCTCATCAGTGGGGCCAGGCCGGCGCCAAGCACCGAACCAACCTGGAAGGTCAGCGATACGCCGGTGTAGCGGGATTCGGTGTCGAACTTCTCGGCCAGGAAGGCTCCGATCGGGCCATACATGGAAGCCTGGATGATCGGGTTGCCGACCATGAAGCCCAGGGCGATCATCCAGAAGACTCCGGAGTTGAACAGCGCGAACATCGGGAAGACCAAGACGATGGAAATCAGCGCACCGGTTAGCATGACCGGGCGGCGGCCGTAGCGGTCCGAGAGCCAGGCGAAGAACGGGATCGCGAAGATGTGCACGAGGGACGAAGCGGTGAGCATCATCAACGCGGTCTGCCGGTCCACCGCGCCGGAGGCAACGACGTAGGGGACCATGAAGATCGCAAGCATGGCCTGCATGAACAGCGGGCCGGCCACGGCCAGGGTGCCCAGGATGGTTTCCTTCGGGTAGTCACGCAGCACACGGGCCAACGGCATCCCGGTGTGGGTTGCTCCGGTGGCCTTGGCCTTGAGGAAGTCGGGAGACTCGGTCACGCGGTAACGCATGTACAGGCCGATGATCACCAGCACCGCGGAAAGCAGGAACGGGATGCGCCAGCCCCAGGCCAGGAATGCTTCCTCGGGGAGCCCCGCGAAGAGGCCAAGGATCAGGGTAGCCAGCACGGATCCGGTCGGACCGCCGGTCACGGCGATGGAGGCAGCGAAGCCGCGGTTCTTTTCCTTCACGTGTTCGGCGGCCATCAGCGTGGCGCCTGCCCATTCGCCGCCCACCGCCAGGCCCTGGATGACGCGCAGCAGAACCAGGAGCAGCGGGGCCGCGATGCCGATGGTCTGGTACGTCGGCATCAGGCCGATGACGACCGAGACCAGGCCCATCATCATCAGCGTGATGAACAGGATGTTCTTGCGGCCAAAC
Organism: Paeniglutamicibacter sp. ZC-3; assembly: GCF_025847175.2. NCBI lineage: Bacteria > Bacillati > Actinomycetota > Actinomycetes > Micrococcales > Micrococcaceae > Paeniglutamicibacter > Paeniglutamicibacter sp. ZC-3. The sequence continues at coordinate 29,300 of NZ_JAOYTG010000009.1, forward strand.
TTGTCACCGAAGTGACCGAAGAGCACGCCGCCCACGGGGCGGGCGATGTAGCCGGCCAGCAGGATCACGAACGACAGCGCGGTGCCAAGGCCCTTGTCCATGCTCTCCGGGAAGAACAGGTGGGGGAAGACCAGTCCGGCGGCAGCGCCGTAGAGCAGGAAGTCATAGTATTCGACCGTCGAGCCCAGGAAGCTGGATATCAGTGCCCGGCGGGTTTCCTTGGGCGTTGCCTCAGGGTGTTGCTGTACTGCGTCCAGCCCGGTGTGGGAATGGGTTGCCATGGTGACTCCGTGGTGTGATTGCGAGTTGTGTCACATGGAAGCATGGCTGGAGTCCTCAGCGAATACCCAGACCGCGTGCCGCGGTGCGGAACGCGGAAAGTGACGGGTGTCATTTTCGGTCCGTGCCGGGCCGGAGAAATGCGTAGGCGCCCGGAAGCCGGCAGAACCGGTCCGCGGGCGCCGCCGCCAGAGGTGCGGTCAGTGGCTAATCGCGTCCGGCCCGCCGGGTTTCCTTGGACAGGTACACGCATACCGCGGCAACAAGGATCAGGAAAATGAAGTACCACGCGATGTTGTCGGTGCCGCCGCCGTTGTCCAGGGCGATCAGCCACTGGGCCATCAGCGGTGCGGTTCCGGCACCGAGGACCGAACCGACCTGGTAGGTCAGCGAGACGCCGGTGTAGCGGGCATTGGTGTCGAACTTCTCGGCCAGGAAAGCGCCGACCGGCCCGTACATGGAGGCCTGGATGATCGGGTTGCCGACCATGAATCCCAGTGCGATCAGCCAGAAGCTGCCCGAATTGAACAGGGCAAACATCGGGAAGACCAGCGCCACCGAGATCGCGGCACCGGCCAGCATCACCGGGCGGCGGCCGAAGCGGTCCGAGAGCCAGGCGAAGAACGGAATGGTGAAGATGTGCAAGAAATTCGAGGCCGTCAGCATCATCAGCGCCTCTTGCTGGGTCAGGGCCCCCGAAGCCACCACGTGCGGCACCATGAACACTCCCATCAGCGCCTGCATGAACAGCGGCCCGGCAATGCCCAGGATGCCCAAGACGGTTTCCTTCGGGTACTCGCGCAGCACGCGAAGGATCGGGGCGCCGGTGGGTCCGGTGTTCTCGGCCTGGGCTTTGAGGAAGTCGGGGGACTCGGTCACCCGGTAACGCATGTACAGGCCGATGATGACCAGCACCGCGGAGAACAGGAAGGGCAGTCGCCAGCCCCAGGCCAGGAACTCCTCGCGCGGCAAACCGGCAAAGAGTCCGAGAATCAGTGTGGCCAGCACCGCGCCGGCCGGTCCGCCGGAGACGGCGACGGAAGCGGCGATCCCGCGGTTCTTTTCCCCGACGTGTTCGGCGGCCATCAAGGTGGCCCCCGCCCATTCCCCGCCCACGGCCAGGCCCTGGATGACGCGCAGCAGGACCAGGAGGATGGGTGCGGCCATGCCGATGGCCCCGAAGGTGGGCATCAAGCCGATCGCCACGGACACCAGCCCCATCATCATCAGAGTGATGAACAGGATGTTCTTGCGGCCGAACTTGTCGCCAAAGTGGCCGAAGAGCACGCCGCCGACGGGCCTGGCGATGTAGCCGGCCAGCAGGATCACGAAGGACAATGCAGTGCCCACGGCGGGGTCCATTGTTTCGGGGAAAAAGAGATAGGGGAAGACCAGCCCGGCGGCGGAGCCGTAGAGCAGGAAATCGTAGTACTCGACCGTGGAACCAAGGAAGCTGGAGACCAGGGCGCGGCGGGAACCCTTGCCGGAGGTTCCGGCTGCGGCCGGTGCGGGGGCGGGATGTGTGGTCTGGGTCAAGGTGTCTCCGAAAAAAGAATATGGACTGAGGTATTGACATAACCATTGCCGATGTGATCGGGCACACCAAAACGGTGTTCCGTTAGACGGAACACGGCGGCTGGCTCCCGGCCATTCCCACATCGGACCGATGGCCGCCCGTGTTGACAGGATTGGGTGTGCTGGGGTTCGGCACGGCCGTTGGCACTTTGCCCGCGTCTCCGGTGTGATTGAGGTCAAGAGAACACACCCCATCATCCGTCGGGCGGCGAGCGCCCAGGAGGAAACGATCCACATGAGCACCACGGACAGCTGCCCCTCTGAGGCGAATGCCGCCATCGGCAAGATGCGCGGCTCCGAACACGGCCCGAAGAACATCGACGTCTCCGCGCTGGTGGACGCCGAAGACGGGCTCATCGATCGGTCCATCTACACGGACCCAGGGATCTACGACCAGGAAATGCGCCGGATCTTCGCCCGCAGTTGGCTCTTCCTGGCCCATGCCAGCCAGTTCAAGAAGCCCGGCGACTTCTTCACCACCTTCATGGGGCAGGACCCGGTGATCGTCACCATGGACAAGACCAAGACGATCCGCGCCTACCTGAACTCCTGCCGCCACCGCGGGATGAGGTTGTGCCGCGCCGACGCCGGCGCCACCAAGATGTTCACCTGTACCTACCACGGATGGTCCTTCGACCTGGCCGGCGCCCTGCAGACGGTGCCCAACGAGAAGGCCTACCCCGAGGACTTCGACAAGAAGCAGTGGGGCCTGATCGAGGTCCCCCGCGTGGCCGAATACAAGGGCCTGATCTTCGGCAACTGGGACAAGGACGCCGCGGACCTCGAAGAAACCTTGGGCGACATGCGCTACTACCTGGACGCCATGCTCGACCGCGACCCGGAAGGGACCGAGGTCATCGGCGGGGTGATGAAGTGGGAGCTGGAGGGCAACTGGAAGCTGGCCGCGGAACAGTTCGCCACCGACTGGTACCACGTGAACATGTCACACGCCTCCGCGCTGATGGTCATGTCGCCGACCGGCAAGGGCCCCAAGGCCGAGATCGTTGCGACGCCCGGGCGCCAGTTCCTCTCGCCGAATGGACACGGCGCGGGTTTCCCCACGCACCCCAAGTCCCGCTTCGACGCCCAAGCGGTGCACGAGCACTACGACTACGACGCCCTGCGGGAGCGCCTGGGCGACGCCGCGGTGGAGGGCCCGATGACAACCGGCCACGCCACGGTCTTCCCGTCGTTTTCCTACTTGCCGGTCAACGGCTCGATCCGCATCTGGCACCCCAAGGGACCGAACAAGATCGAGGTCTGGGCCTGGATTCTGGTGGACAAGTCGATGCCGGAGGACGTCAAGGACGCCCAGCGACTCTACAACCTGCGCACCTTCGGGCCCTCGGGCATCTTCGAGGCCGACGACGGGGAAAATTGGTCGGAGATCCAAGCGGTTTCCGGCGGCTTCGTCACCAACTCGGTGCCGTTGAACTTCCAGATGGGCATCGGCTCGGAGCGCGAGGACGGGGTGTATCCCGGGCAAACCTCGGAACTCTACTCGGACGCCGCGGGCCGCAGCTTTTACAGGCACTGGGCCGAACTGATGAACACCCCGGCCTGGCACGAACGGCCCGCGCCGGCACCCGCGGGCGAATCGGCCTGATCCCCGGCAGCAGCTGCCACCACCCACACGGATTTTTAGCAGGAGGACGCCATGAGCGAAGCAATCAATATCGGAACCATCGATGACATCGACGAGGGAGAGGCGAAGGTCATCCCCGCCGAGGAGAACGGCACGGGCGAGGACATCGCGGTGTTCCACGCCGAGGACGGCAACTTCTATGCGCTGGACGACACCTGCACGCATGAGACCGCGTCCCTTGCCGACGGCTGGATCGAGGGCACCGAGGTCGAATGCCCGGTGCACTCGGCCAAGTTCTGCCTGAAATCGGGCACCGCCTTGTGCATGCCGGCTACCATCGCAGCGCGCACCCACAAGGTCGAGGTCTCCGGCAACGATGTGCTGCTTTACCCGGCCGTGAGCGTCGTCGACGCCTAGCCGCAATCGTCCACTTTCTTCCACCCGTCTGAAACCCAAGGAAAAATCGATGAGCGTCGAATCTGTTGTGATCATTGGTGGTGGCCTCTCCGGCTTCACCGCCGCCAAGGAACTGCGGGGACGCGGTTTCGCCGGGACGCTGTCCATCATCGACCCGGAGGGCCTGCCCTACGACCGTCCACCGTTGAGCAAGGACTACCTGGCCGGTTCCAAGGACGCAGCAGGAATCGCCCTGGCGTCGGCAACCTGGTACGTGGAAAACAACGTCACCGTCATCACCGGCACCGCCACCGCGCTGGACCCGGACGCCGGCACGGCAACGCTGGATGACGGCAGGGTGCTGGTCGCGGACCGCTTCGTGCTGGCCACCGGCGGGCGGGCCCGCCGCCTGTCCATCCCCGGCGGGGACCTTCCCGGGGTCCTGGAACTTCGCACCAAGAATGATGCCGACACGCTGCGTGGGCTCCTGGCTCCGGGCGTCCGCCTCGCGATTGTCGGTGCCGGGCTGATCGGTGCGGAAACAGCTTCCTCCGCCCGCGGCTTTGGGGCCGAGGTCACCCTCATCGATCCCGTGGAAATCCCGCTGGTCCCGGCTATCGGCGAGGGGCTGGCCACCCGACTGCACAACATGCATGCGCAGCACCAGGTGCGCACCGTCACCGGCATCCCGGAGGAAATCACCCAAGGCGCCGAGGGCTACGGCATTCTTCTGTCTACCGGTGAAACCATCGCGGCCGACGTGGTGCTGGTGGGCATCGGCATCATCGCCGCCACCGAACTGGCCGAGGCCGCCGGCCTGGATACAGACAATGGGGTGCTGGTCGATGAACGCGGCGCCACGTCCCACCCGCGCGTATACGCGGTGGGCGACTCCGCCCGTACCCGGCTGGACGACGGCACGCTGCTGCGCCGCGCCGAGCACTGGGAACACGCCATGAACGCCGGAGCCACGGCGGCCGCCGCGATCCTGAACCAGGAACCGCCGGTGCACGGCGCATCCTGGTTCTGGTCGGACCGGCACGGGGTGCACGTAGAGGGCGTGGGGTCGATGCACGGGGATGGCGAGCACGTGGTGCGGATGCTTGACGGCGTGCCGATCGCGGCCTTCCGCCTCGACGCCGAGGGCCTGATGCTAGGGGCCGCGGCTATCGACGGAGGGCTGACGGTGCGGGCGGCACGCCGCATCATCGACCGCAACATCAAGGTCGACGCGCTCGCCCTGGCCGACCCGGCCACCGAACTGAAGAAATTGGCGCGCTAGCGGCGCCCGGCAACGATCCAAAGAAACGGAAACACCATGACCCAGGAAACCGGCACGCAGTTCCAGATGCGTCTGGCCGACGCCGAACTGACCCACGCCGTGGCGCAGTTTTATTTCCACGAGGCCGAGCTGCTCGACGACGGGCGTTTCGCCGACTGGCTGGACATCTTCGACGAGGACCTTTTCTACTTTGCCCCGCTGCGCACCAACAGGCTGCGCCGCCAGGCCGCCCTGTCCATTGGGCAACCGGGGGAGGCAGCCTACTTCGACGAGACCAAGGAGTCGTTGGCCTGGCGCATCCGCCGCTACGACTCGGGCATGGCCTGGGCCGAAGACCCGCCCTCGCGCACCCGCCACCTGATCTCCAACGTGATGGTGCGGCACACCGGGGACTCCGAGCTCACGGTTCGCTGCGCCTTCCTGGTCTACCGCAACCGGCTGCACACCGAGACCGACATCTACGCCGGTGGACGCACCGACGTAGTCCGCGTCCAGCCCGACGGAGGCTTCAAAGTCGCCGAGCGCGAGATCCTTTTCGATGCGAATGTTTTGCAGGCCAAGAACCTGTCGACCTTCTTCTAGACCTGCAGGCAGGGGCACCGTCCCTCCAGTCCCCACACATCAATGGAATAACATGAGAGTGAGCAGATCATGAGCACCACGGCACCAGGCTGGCTCGAGGGCAGCGTCGCCCTGATCACCGGAGGAGGCTCCGGCATCGGACGCGCAGTGGCCGATCGCTACCTCGCCGAGGGGGCGAGCGTGGCGATCTTCGGCCGGGATGCCGCCAAGCTGCAGACCGTCGTCGATGCCTCGGCCGATCCCTCGCGGATGATGGCCATCGCCGGGGACGTGCGCGATGCCGACTCCCTGGCCTCCGCGGTCACCGACGTCGTCTCCCGCTTCGGCAAGCTCGACACCGTGGTGCCCAACGCGGGGATCTGGGACTTCAACCGTTCCCTGACCCGGCTCTCGGCCAAGGAACTAGGGGAAAGCTTTGACGAGCTCTTCGAGATCAACGTCAAGGGCTACCTGCTCACCGTCCAGGCCGCCTGGAAGGAACTGGTCGCAGCCAACGGTTCGGTCGTCATGACCCTGTCCAACGCCTCCTTCCACCCGGCCGGCGGCGGCCCGGTCTACACCGCCGCAAAGTTCGCCGCCCGCGGCCTGGTCACCCAGCTCGCCTACGAACTCTCACCCAAGGTGCGGGTCAATGGCGTGGCGGTGGGCGGGATGGACACAGACTTGAGCGGACCGAGTGCCACCGGCCTGGAAAACCGCACCATCGCCGCGTCGTTCGCGCGCTCGGAGATCACCGGGAACAACCCGCTGATCCCGCTGCACCACGCCTCGGTCGACCCGGTGGACTTCACCGGGTCCTACGTCCTGCTGGCCTCGAAAGCCAATGCGGGTAACATCACCGGTGCCATCATTCCCGCGGACGGCGGCATTGCCGTGCGCGGGTTCGGCGCCCAGGCAGCTGGAGGAGACCACCTGTGAACTTCATCGACCGCAATCCCGTGGTGGGACTCGAACGCCAAACCATCTACTTCCCCCACCAGCTCCTGTTCACCTACGAGGAGCGCACCTGGGACTACGCCGCGTTCTTCGCCGAGGTCCGCGAGCAGGCCACGGCGCTCCACGCGGCCGGTGTGGCGCCGGGGGAGCGCGTTGCCTACCTGGGGCTGAACTCGGTCTCCTTCATGCGCACCATGTTTGCCTGCTGGTGGCTCGGGGCCGTGTTCGTCCCGCTGAACTTCCGCCTGGCGCCGCGCGAGATCGCCGGGCTGCTGGATCAGTGCAACCCGCGGGTGCTCTTCGTCGAGCCCGGGCACCGGGAGACCCTCGAGACCATGCTCGGCTACGCGGACGTCGAGACCGGCGGCATGGCCCTGCTGCTCATCGACGACGACCCCGCCGTTCCCGCACCCGCGACCATCGCCGCACCCTGGACGCCGGCATCGGCGTGGGTGCGCGAGGGCGTCTCCGGTGCCGCGGAACCGGCCATCCAAGGCGCCGACGAGGACGATCTGGCGATCCTCATGTTCACCTCCGGCACCACCGGGCAGCCCAAGGGCGTGGAACTGTCCTACGGCAACATCTGGTGGAACTCGGTCAACGTCGACTCGCTGGTGGACACCCGCCGCGGGGACACCAACCTGGCCGTGGCCCCGCTCTTCCACATCGGCGGGCTGAACGCGCTGACCATCCGGGTCATCGTGCGCGGCGGCCACGTGGTGGTACGGCGCACCTTCGACCCCCGGCAGGCCCTGAAGGACATCCATGAGTACAAGGTCAACCAGGCGTTCCTGGTGCCGGCCATGCTGTCGGCGATGGCCCAGGCCGACGAATTCGCCGACGCGAAACTTGAATCTCTGCGCGCGCTGATCTGCGCCGGTGCCCCGGTGCCTACGATCCTGCTGCGCCAGTACCAGGCCAAGGGCGTGGAGGTGCAGCAGGCGTGGGGACTGACTGAGACCGCTCCCTTCGCCACCTACCTTCCGGCGGAACTGACCCACCAGCGTCCGGGCTCCTGCGGGGTGCCCATGCCGTTCACCCAGATCAAGGTCGTTGACCCGCTGACCGGGGTCGAGGTGGAGGAAGCCGGGCAAACCGGTGAGTTGTGGGTCAAGGGACCGAATGTCACCCGGCGCTACTGGAACAATCCGGAGGCGACCGAGTCGGCCTTCTCCGATGGCTGGTTCCGCTCCGGGGACATCGGCTACCGGGACGCCGATGGGTTCCTGTACGTGGTCGACCGGCTCAAGGACATGATCATCACCGGCGGGGAGAACGTCTACCCGGCCGAGGTCGAGCGTGCGCTGATGGAATATCCAGGCGTCCTGGACGTCGCGGTGGTTGGTGTGGCCGATGAACAGTGGGGAGAGACCGTGGTCGCAGTCATCAGCTGCGCCGACGGAACCGTCCCGAGCATCGAGGAAGTGCGCGAATTCTCCGCCTCGCTGCTGGCCCGCTACAAGCTTCCCAAGCGGCTCATCATCACGGGAGCGGTCCCGCGCAACGGATCGGGCAAGCTCGACAAGCCGGCCGTACGCCTGCTGGCCAACAACACCCTGGAGGCCAAGTAATGTCCGGGCACGACCACGACCACGACCACGACGACGTCGACCTGCTCAGGTGGCCCGACGCACTGGGTCCCGAATGGACCTGCGAGGCCGCGGCGGCCGCGCCGGGCCACGAATCCACGCTGATCATCCGCCGAGCCGGAAGCCAGGTGGCCACGGTGGACGTGATGCGGATCGTGGATTCCGAATTCGCCGCCACCTACCCCTCGGGGCTGCGCGACAGGCTGCTGCTTCCCCATGCGGGTGCGCCAGCCGAGGCAATCCAGCTGGCCTCGGAATCCGTGATGGACGCCGACCCCGCCTGCCGCCGCCTGGTCATGGCCTGTGCGGAGGACGACCTGGAGACCATTGGCATCGCAGAGACGGCCGGGTACCGGTTCGTGGTGGAGGTGGACCTGCATCGCGGGTCGTTCGCGCTGCTGACCGCCGAACCGGCTTGGGTGCTCGAGGAGTCGCGGAACATCGACGAGGTTCCCACCGTCTAGCCCGTGCTCCAAGACCGGCGGATGTCGCCGACGCGTTCGTCCGCGCCGGCGACATCCGCCGCTTCCTTCTTGCCCCGATCCCTACGCGGTTTGCGCATGGCGTAGCTGCTGCCGCTGGCGTGCGCTGACTGCGGCGACGGCGCGCGAGGCCGCATAGCAGACCTTGCGCAGGACCTCGGATTGCGAGTCGGGAATGAACTTGCCGGTGGGACCGGAAATCGACAAGGCCGCCACTGGCTTGCCTCCCGGACCCATCACGGGAGCGGCGATGCAATTGAGGCCCATCAGGATTTCCTCCCGATCGAAGCCAACATGCTCCTTGCGGATAGTGGCCAGTTCTATCCGGAGCACCTCCGGATCGGTGATGGTGTGTGGGGTCCAGGCCGACATTTCACTACGCAGCGCCTCGTCGGCACTCGCGGGGTCGAAGGCCAGCAGGACCTTGCCCACCGCGGTGCAATAGGCGGGTGCCATGCCGCCGATCCGCGAGGGGCTGCGAACCTGCAGATGCCCGTAGAGCTTGTTGAGGTAAATAACGTCGGTGCCCTGCAGCACTGCCAGGTGCACGGTTTGCTTGGTTAGTTCATAAAGGTCGGCGAGATAGGGCGTCAGCACATCGCGCATCCGCCCGTGCGCTGCCGATTCCTGGGTATCGCCGAGGTTCAGGATCATCTTGCCCAAGCGGTAGGCGTTGCCCGCCCGCTCCACCGCCCCGTTGCGCTGCAACATCCCCAACAGGCGGAAAGCGGTTGACTTGGAAAGATCGGCCCGGCGCGCCAATTCGCTGACACCGACGCCGCCCACTGAATCCTGACCGAAGGCGTTAAGCAGCGACATGGCCTTGTCCACTGCGGTGCGGTCATCGCGTTGCTGAACTGGGCTCAGGGACATCTCGGGAAACCTCCAACGTTGCCACCCGAGAGATACTGGGGAGTTTTCGGGCGTGTTACAAGTGTCGTGGGGAAAGTGACGCATGTCAAACATGACAAATTGTCATCTATAAGTGACGATAGATGTATGGCGATGAACAACGTGGTCTCACGGAACATCCAGCGCATCCGGACCGAACGGGAGCTGTCCCTCGGCGAGCTGGCCCGCCGCGCGGGTGTGTCAAAGCAGACTCTGTCCAAGATCGAACAAGGCCTTGGCAATCCCACCATCGGCACGCTCGAGGAAGTGGCGCGTGCGTTGAGCGTCCGGATCGGCGGCCTGCTGACGGAGTGGGGCTCTCCCGTCCTCATGCGGCGCAAGGCCGAAGGGGAGTGGAGTGCCAAGGCGCAGGGTCCAACCCGGGATCTGGACCAGATCTATGGATCGGGCTATGTGCGCACCCAGTTGCTGGCTATCACGGCGGCGCTGGAGGACGCCAACGGAACCACGTTGAGCACAGGATCGCTCCACCAGGTCTATGTGATCGAGGGCCTGGTCGAAATCCGCTATGGCACCGAGCTGGTGCAATTGTCCGAAGGGGACTTCCTGCGTTTCCCGGCCGATGTCGAGCATGTCTTCGGAGCGCCCGACGGCAAGGCCCTGCTGCACATCACCACCACCGCGCCGCACGTGGCGCAGTTCGCGTCCGAAGGCTAACCAGGCGCCGGCCTCGGACGCGCGTCAGGCCTTTGTCCGCTCCTCGGCCCGCGCGTACTGGCCGGGTGTTTCCAGCACAGCCAGCGTGCAGCGTGAAATACACACAAGCTTGCCGACTTCGTTGCTGATCCTGATTTCCCAGACCTGGGTCTTGCGGCCCACGTGGATGGGGCTTGCGACCCCGTAGACCCATTGCCCGGCAATGCCGGCGCGAAGGTGGTTGGCGTTGATTTCCTGGCCGACCACGTGGAAGCGTGCCGCGTCAACGGTCAGCGATCCGGCCCAGGATGCCAGCGTCTCGGCCAGCGACACCGAAGCCCCGCCATGCAGCACCCCTGCCGGCTGGATCGTGTGTTCGTTGACCGGCATGCGCCCCGTGAGCGTGGTCTCGGTGAACGAGGTGATTTCAATGCCCAGGACTGCGTTCAACGTGCCCTTGGCCTTGTCGTTGAGTTCTTGGATGTCGAATTCTTGTGCCCAAAGCTTCATGTTCGTTGGCTCCCGGGATGGTTCTCGCAGTGGCGCGGCAACATTGTTTAGGCCGCAGGTTCTTCACGAGCCTATTGGGGTGGTGCCCAGATGGGGCAGGGTTCATGCCGGTGGCCGGAACGACGGAAGCCCCGCCGGTCTTGATTCGGACGGGCGGGGCTTGCGGGCGGCTGCCTGGCGAAACTACTTGGCCATGTGCAGTGCGAGGTACTGCTTGATGACCTGGTTGAACTCGTTGGCGCGCTCAACCTGTGACCAGTGGCCGCACTGGTTGAAGATGTGGGAATCGGCGGTGGGGATGACGGCCTGCAGTTCGTGGGTGCGGCTGACCGGGATGACGACGTCCTGCATGCCGTGGACCAGCAGCACCGGAATCTCGAGCTTGCCCAGGACCTCGAAGTCCAGCGGCAGAGCGTCGCGGTCGCGGTCCCGCGCCGTGACGACGTCGACGAGGCGGTCCGAGGCGGTGTCGTTCAGTGCCGAGGCGTAGCGCAGCGAGACGAGTTCGTCGGTGACCAGGGACTTGTCGACGACGAACTGCTCCAGGGTTCGGCGAATGCCGGCCTCGGAGAGTTCCGGCTTGGCGTGGCCGGAGAGTGCCGCGGTCTTCTTGGCGCCGCCGGTGCCCATGGAGACGATGCCCAGCAGGCGCTCGGGGAAGTCGATGGCGAACTGCATGGCCACCCAGCCGCCGATCGAGTTGCCGACGATCCAGGTCTTCTCGATGCCCAGGGCGTCCAGGACGCGCACGGCGTGGCGGACCCATTCCTTGATGCCGTATTCGATGCCCTCGGGCACCACGGTCTGGCCGTAGCCGACGGAGTCGATGGCGATGCAGCGGCCGGACTCGGCGAGCTCGGGCAGGTTCAGCCACCAGTTGGCGGCGGCGGTGACGCCGGTGCCTGAGCCGTGCAGGAAGAGGATCGGGGTGCCCTCGCCGAGCTCGTGGTAGTGGGTGATTTCGCCTTCGGCGGTTTCCAGCCACTTGTCTTCGAGGCCGAAGAAGGCGTCGGTCGTGTAATCGGGAATCTGGGTGACGGTCATCGTGAAACTCCTGCGTAATTCGGTGAGCCGGAAGGTGGTTTAGCTCAACCCTAGACGCGTGCCCGGGTGCCGGGGGATGAATCGTGCCAACCTGCGGCACGAAATCGACGGACGCAGGATTCAAAGTCGCCATCAACCGTGAAGACCGCTTGGCAGGCATTGCACTGGTGCAAGTAATTTATGCGGGCCCGGTGCCCTCCGGGGCGGCGCCGCTTTGTGCGCGGCGGCGCACACGCGCGATGATGGGAGAAGGGAAGTGCCGGACCGGGATTCCCGCCACACCCCTCGACCACATCGACAGATCGGCAACATCCATGAACATTGATTCCATCCTGATCGTTGGAGGCGGCCTGGCCGGATTCACCGTGGCGCAGAACCTGCGCGTCCGCGGATACGCCGGAACGTTGCAGATCATCGATCCGGCAGGGATCCCCTATGACCGTCCGCCCCTGAGCAAGGGCTACCTGCTGGGGGACAAGGACGCCGCGGGCATCGAGCTGGCCCCCGCTTCATGGTTCGCCGAACAGCGGGTGGACCTTCTTCCGGGCACGGTGCGCGCCCTGGAACTCGAGCCCCTGGGGGTTGAATTGGAGGACGGTCGGACGCTGCATGCCGACCGCCTGGTCCTGGCCACCGGCGGCTCCGCACGCCCGCTCCCGATCCCGGGCGGGGACCTGGACTCCGTGTTGGTGCTGCGCGACCGCGCGGATGCAGACAGGCTGCGGGCCAAGATCGTCCCCGGGACGCGGCTGGCCATCGTCGGGGCCGGGCTCATCGGTGCCGAGGTCGCCTCCTCGGCCCGGCAGCTGGGCGCCGAGGTCACGCTCGTTGACCCCATGGACCCGCCCCTGGTTCCCGCGGTCGGCCCCGAGCTGGCCAGGCGGCTGCACGCCATGCATGCAGACGCCGGGATCACCGTCATCCACGGCGCCCCCGTGGGCATCGCGCGCACTGCCGACGGCCACCGGCTGGAGTTGGCTGACGGCCGGGTCGTTGAGTGCGACGAGGTGCTGGTGGGCATCGGCATCATCCCCAACACCGAGCTGGCGCAGGCCGCGGGACTTGAAACCGACAACGGGGTGCTGGTCGATGAAAACCAGCGCACCTCGCACCCTGGCGTTTTCGCCGTGGGGGACATGGCCCGTACCCGGAAGCCCGATGGAACGTTGCTGCGCCGCGGTGAGCATTGGGAGTACGCCATGAACACCGGGGCCACCGCCGCCGCGGCGATCCTGGAGCAGGACCTGCCGGTGCACGGCGCCTCCTGGTTCTGGTCCGACCGGCACGGCACCCACGTGGAGGGAGTCGGGGACATGAACGCCGAGGGCACCACGATCCTGCGGATCAGCGAGGGGGAACCTGTGGCCGCCTTCCGCATCGCGGCCGACGGGCGGATGCTGGGGGCGGCGGCCATCGATGGGGGACTGACCATCAAGGCGGCGCGGCGCATCATCGACAAGGGCATCATCGTCAAGGCCGCGGCGCTCGCCGATCCGGGAATTCAACTGAAGAAGCTGGCACGTTAGGCACGGTCACCAGGATCCGGGCGAGGAGGCGGGGCATTCGCCGACCGCGGCCGGACCCGTGGCCTAGCCTTTCGGCTCGTACCGCATGGCCACCGCCCCCGAGGCGAACTCCAGCCGGCTCACGAGCCTCAAATCGATATGCCGGGACAGCCCCTCGAACAACTTTGGCCCGTGGCCCGTCAACCGGGGATGCACCACGAACTCGTACTCATCGATCAACCCCAACTCCGCCAGCGCCAACGGAAGCTTCATGCCGCCCACGAAAATTCCCTGGCCGGTCTCTGCCTTGAGCTGTCGGACGGCTTTTTCCAGGTCCCCGCGCACGAGCTCTGCGTTCCAATCGACGCTTTCCAGGGTGCTCGAGACGACGTACTTCCTCGCCGCGTCGATCGTTCGGGCGAAGGGCTCCATCCAAGCGGGCCTCGCCTCCGCAGCCCCCGCAGCCCCCGGCGACCGCCAGGCTTCCTCCATCATCTGGTAGGTCACCCGGCCAAAGAGAAGGGCGTCGGCCCGGACGAGGTTCTCAACAGCATGTCGATGCAGGTCCTCGTCGACGACTCCCGCACGATGATCGCAGCACCCATCCAAGGTGACGTTGATGGAGTACCGAAGGGGTCTCATGGCGCAAGAGTACCCACTGGGCGCTGGGCATGGAATACGTGATCAGCTGTTCCCCGTCGGCATACTTCGGTTCTTCCTTGCCCCCGTCCCGCGGCGGGGCCAGACTGGAGGCGGGACAACGGCAGGACGCTGTTTGCCCCCCGGCCAGCAGGAAGGCAGATCCAGGATGGACACCGAACCCACCGGAGACAGTCAGCGCGCGGTCGATCTGGGAGAGGTGGACATGCTGGAACCGGGCACCGCCGTGCTGGTTTCGGGCGAGACCAGCGGGTATCCGGTTGACATCGGCCTCTTTCGCACCGAGGCGGGGGATTACTACGCCCTGGACGACGAGTGCCCGCACGAGGTTGCTTCCCTGTCCGAGGGGTGGATCGAGGGGGACGAGATCGAATGCCCGCTGCATTCCTCGCGCTTCGACCTGCGGGACGGCAAGGTGCTTTGCCTGCCGGCGCTCAACGATGCCCGCACCCACAAGGTCGAGGTCAGGGACGGACGTGTGCTCCTGTTCCCGGGAACCGACGCCCCGTGACCCCCCCTGCTAGGGAGTCGGACGCAAGGTTGCCACGCGCACCAGGGCCGCCCCGGTGCCCAGCTCGGCCCGGTCTCCGGGATTGGCCCAGTAATGCTCCAAGGTGCGCAGGAGCTGGTCCGGGTTGGCCGTGAGTTCATGGACCAGGATGACCACCTTTCCTGCCCGTGCCTGTTCCCCTGCCTCCTGGCGTACCACGATCCAGGCCGGGCCGCGCTTGCCCAGGGGCTTGTGCCGTGCGGGATCGGCCGCCTCGATGCCGGCGACATCGTTCCAATAGATTTCCCTGGCGCCGCGCGATCCATGGACCACAATGCGGCTGCGGGTGAGGTAGACACCGGGTTCCTGGGACGCTGCCGCAATGCGGGCCAACCGGATTCCGCGGTTCAGCACGTACACGCCGGTGGCCAACAGAAAAATCGCCAGCAAGATGATCAGGACCAGCGGGTTGTAGTCCTGGAGGATCAGCAGCCGGGCGCTCAGCGCCACGGTGGCCACCAAAATCACCACCGCCAGACCCATCACCACGGCTGCCCATTGGGCCGAGGTCCGGAACATCGGGAACCACGTGGCGGCGCGCGGCCCCGTACTGGTCAGAACGGCCTCGGTGCCCGCGGCGTGATCCTCCGTGGGGCGCCGGTAGGCGGATGCCACGCCGAGCAATACCGCCAGGGCACTGGCGATCAGTGCCGTGGACAACACGGGACTGGCATGCAGTGCGGCATAGATTCCGGTGCCGGCCAGAAAGGCGAACAACACAAAAGATGGCAGAAGATGGTGCGCCATTTTCCAGCCGCTGTGGCGCGGTGCCCACAGGGGTGCCTCGGAACCGGTTTTGCTCATGTCACCAGCCTAAGCCGCCGATTGGATGAAAGACGTTACACACTGCGCCATGGCGTCTTCTCCAACGGGACATTCGCTGTGTATCTCGCCTACGATAAACGCACTATGGAATCGATTCGCAAACGCGTAAAAGTAATCACTTGGCTGCTGATTGCCGCCCTGGTCGTCGGCACCGGCGCCGGCCTGCTTTCTGGCGTGCTCTAAATGCCGCATAACCCCAACGATCCCGCGACGCTTCCCGGAGGAGGCGAGGCGGAACTTCCCGAGGCCCTGCGCACACCAACGGTAAACGTCAAGCGCAGCTGGGTGGCCTCGGTTGTCGCCATCAACATCGGCATCAACATTGTCTTCTTTGCCCCAATTAACGTGTTGCTCGGGTTGCAGGCCACGGCCATCGACGCCGGGTCCAAGGAAGCGATCCTGTCGCTCGTCACCGCCTGCGGCGCATCCGTGGCGCTGGTGGCCAACCCGCTGTTCGGGGCGCTCTCGGATCGCACCGTCTCCAAGATGGGGCGTCGCTCGCCCTGGATTCTCGCCGGGGCCATCCTGGGTGCCGCCTCGCTGTTGATGCTTTCCGGGGCCACCACCGTCGGGTTGATGTTGTTGGGTTGGTGCGGCCTGCAGGCAGGTGCCAACTCCGCCTATGCCGCGGTCACCGCCACGATCCCGGACCGCGTGCCGGAACGCCGGCGCGGCGGAATCGGCGGGCTGGCGGCCATGGGGCAAACCGTGGGCATCCTGCTGGGTGCCGTGGTGGGCTTCATGATCACCGGGAATATCGCCGTTGGCTACATCATCTGCGCCGTAGCCCTGGTCGTCTCCGTCATTCCCTACGTGCTGCGTGCCAACGACCCTGCCCTGCCGCGCGAGTTCCGCCCCGCCTTCAAATTGCTGGACTTCGCCAAGGGCTTCTGGATCAACCCGATGACCCATCGGGACTTCGGATGGGCCTGGCTGACCCGGTTCATGATGAACACCGGCAACCAGATGACCATCGTGTACCTGCTCTTCTTCCTCACCGACGTCGTCAAGTACCCCGACCCCGCCGGAGGAGTGCTGATCCTGACAGGCATCTACGCGATCATGGTCATCATCAGCGCCGTGCTCCTGGGTCCGATCAGCGACAGGTCGGGCAAGCGCAAGATCTTCGTGATCGTCTCCTCGATCGTCGTGGCCTCCTCCGCCCTGATCATCGCGGTGTCGCAGAACTTCGCAGGCGCGCTCATCGGTGCCGCCGTTCTCGGGCTTGGTTTTGGCGCCTACCTTGCTGTCGATTTTGCGCTGTTGACCCAGGTCCTGCCCTCGGCAAAATCCCGTGGCAAGGACATGGGCGTGATCAATGTGGCCAATTCGCTGCCGCAGGTCATCGCCCCGGCGTTGGCTTTCTTCGCCGTGAAGGTGCTGGGCGGTTACACGGCCTTGTTCATCGTTGCGGCGGTCATTGGCATCTTCGGCGCCCTGCTGGTGCGCAACATCCGCTCGGTACCCTAGGCGTCGCACGGCCCGCGCCGGCCGGTGTCTGGTGGCTCACCAAAACCGCACAACGGGCGACAGCACCGATAGGCTGGGACCCATGGCATGGTTACGCGACGCACCGTTTGGCTGGGCCTTCGCGTTCCTCTTTTTGCTGTCCATGGCGCGGGCCAACACCACTTACTGGATTGGCCGAGGCATCGCCGCCGGGGTTGAGCACACCCGCTTCCAGCATGTGCTGACCGGCCCGATCTACCGGCGAGCCGAACGCTTCATCCAGCGTTGGGGCGTGTTTGCCATTCCGCTGTCCTTCATGACAGTGGGCATCCAGACCGCCGTCAATGCCAGCGCCGGCGTCGCCCGGATGCCGGTGCTACGCTACCTTCCGGCCGTCATTGTCGGGTGCTTGATCTGGGCCACGATCTATTCCACCGTTGGCATGGCGGTGATCTACGCGTGGCTGGCCTTGGGATGGCAGTGGATCGTTGCAGGGGCGCTGGTCCTTCTCATCGCGACCTTGGCCTGGATCCGCTACCGCCGGCGCAACAGCTGAGGCGAATATCCGTCGATCAGTGGCGCGAGCAGTACATAACAATTCCGCCATCGTTCCGGGTTCACTCTGCCTTCCCGTGCCACCCCCTGACTGGTCTGTGGAAAAAGTTGTTCGACGTGTGAGTCTCTTGGGGAGCTTGGCAATGGCGATTGGTAATAAGAACCTACGGTCCGCATCGAGAATCTTGACGGCCGTGTTTCTGGGGGTTTCGCTCAGCGCCTGCGTCATGATTGATGCCTCACCCGAGCCGACGGACACTTCTCCCGCCGTCCCTTCGCAGGTATCATCCCCGGTAACCACCAGCCCTGTCGAGAACCCGACTCCGAGCTCAGAGGCGCCGTCCGCCCCCGCATCGAGCGCGGAACCGGTCGCCGAATGGACGGACGTCATCAAGGACGCACGCTCCGGGGTGGCACACCTGCTGGTCACGCGATGCGAGAACGAGGGTGCGGGCAGTGGATTCCTCATCGATGACGATTTGGTGGTGACAGCGGCACACGTAGTGAAGGACGCCGCCGAAATCACGTTGCGAGTCGACGACGAGCTGGTGAGCGGCCAGGTCTTGGGAACCAACGACAGGTCGGATATTGCATTGGTCCGTCTTGCCCGGACCAGTGAAGGGCACCAATTTTCATTCATTGACGGTGACCCGGAAATCGGCACCGAGATACAGGCACTGGGGTTCCCGCAGAACCTGACAGTGAAGGACGAAAGGGAATCCAACAGCGGATTCACTGCCACCATCGGTTCCGTGTCGGCCGGGGACCAGACCGCACGCTATGAATCGGGCCCCATTGAGAACATGATCAGGATCGACGCATCCGTGGATTCGGGAAATTCCGGTGGCCCCTTGATTACGAAGGACGGGAAAGTTGTCGGGCTTGTCAGCGGGGTACGGATGACGGCGGATGGATCGCCGGTCAACGGATGGGGCTATGCCGTGATCGCTCCGCGTATTTCTGTTGCAGTAACGGAGTGGAAAGAACGCAGCACAATGGTGGCATTAAAATCCTGCGAGAATGCACCGGCTCCGGACGGCACCGCCGTCTACTCGGAAGTCCTTTCGTCCCACGACCAGGCTCCGGGCATTGCACAGAGCCTGGTGGCGCACGGCCAAGCCATTAACAACGGCAATTACGAATCCGCCTACTCGATCTTCACGGGCAACATCCTGGGCAGGATTGGAAGCCTTCCGGAATGGTCGGATGGGATCTCAACCTCGTATTGGCTTGGATTGCTGGTTGATGACGTGAAGGGGGCCGATGACACCGTGACAGCTCGCGCCAGGCTGGTGACGGCCCAGGATCCGGTTCTCCACAGTCCTGCCGGAACCATGGACCAAGCATGTTCGATCTGGACCATGGACTACACGATGGAGTGGGACGGTACCCGATGGCTCATGGAAGATGTTGAAAGCATTGGTCTCCCCGAGGACTGCACCACGGAAATGGAAGACCGCGACAACACCGACCCCAACGACGACATTGGTGACTAGTCTTGGGCTTCCTGCAGCGTGTTGAGGTCTTTGGCAAATATTCGTCGGTAGGATTCAGGAAACCGACGAAACATTGCGAAAGCTGGGTACAGACGTGGCCATCACGACAAGGAACCCCCGCGAGGCCGGCCCCGTGGAGCTCGATGACATCGACCGCGGGTTGCTGCGCATGCTCACGGAGAACGCCCGCCGCACCAACAACTCGCTCGCCGAGGAACTGGGCATCGCGCCATCGACCTGCCTGGCCCGGCTCAACGCCCTGCGCTCTGCCGGGGTCATCCGCCGCTTCACCCTGGAAATCGATCCAGAGGTCCTGGGTCACGCGCTCGAGGCGTTGATCTTCGTGAAGATCCGCCCGGGCGCCCGCCACCTGATGTCGAGCTTTGCCGAGGAAATGCGCGCCAAGCCCGGGGTCACCCAGCTCTTCTTCCTGGGCGGTGCCGACGACTTTCTGATCCACGTCGCGGTGCGCGACTCAAAGGACGTGCGCCAGTTCGTGCTCGACAACCTCTCGGCAAACCCAGCGGTTGCCACCACCCAGACGTCGCTGGTCTTCGAGCACAGCCAGGGCGCGGTGCCCTGGCTGTAACCCGGCTTTACCAGGAGACCTCGCGCGGACGCCCCTCCTCATAGCCGGCGGCGGACTGCACCCCGACAATGGCGCGCTCGCGGAACTCGGCAATCGAGTCCGCCCCGGCGTAGCTGAAGGATGAGCGGACCCCGGATACGATCGAATCGATGAGGTCTTCCACGCCCGGCCGGTGCTGGTCCAGGTACATGCGGGAGTGTGAGATCCCTTCCTCAAAGAGCGCCGCACGGGCCCGCTCAAACGCCGACTGGTGCTTGGTGCGCTGCTGCACCGCGCGGGCCGAGGCCATGCCGAAGCTTTCCTTGTAGAGCCGCCCTTCGCCGTCGGAGACCAGGTCCCCTGCCGATTCGTAGGTCCCCGCGAACCAGGATCCGACCATCACGCTGGCGGCGCCTGCCGCCAGCGCCAGGGCCACGTCGCGCGGGTATTTGACGCCGCCGTCGGCCCACACCTCGACGCTGGCCTCGCGCGCCGCGGCCGCGCATTCCAGGACGGCGGAGAACTGCGGGCGTCCCACCCCGGTCATCATCCGGGTGGTGCACATGGCGCCGGGCCCCACCCCGACCTTCAGGATGTCTGCGCCGGCCTCGGCCAGGTCCCGGGTGCCGGCAGCGGAGACCACGTTTCCCGCCGCGATCTGGATCCGGCGCCCGGTGCGTTGGGCAAAGTCGTCGCGGGCCGCAACCGCCAGGGGCAGGGCCTCGATCATCCGCTCCTGGTGGCCGTGGGCGGTGTCCAGCACGATGACGTCCACGCCGGCCTCGAGCAGTTCGCGGGTCTTGGCGCCCACATCGCCGTTGATTCCCACGGCTGCACCGACCATCAGGTTCCCCGCGGGATCCACTGCCGGGGTGTAAAGCGCGGACCGCAGAACGCCCTTGCGGGTCAACACCCCGGCGAGGTGCTCGCCGTCGAGCACCGGGACCATGCCCAGGTGTCGGGTGCTGAGTGTCTCGAACACCGAGTCGAGGTGCGTGTCCTTGTCCACGGTGACGATTTCGGAGGTCATGACTTGGTGGATCGGGGTGAAGCGGTCGACTTCCAGGCAGTCCTTTTCCGCGACGATGCCCACCGGGCGGTGGCCCTCCAGCACCACCGCCGCACCGTGCGAGCGCTTGCCCAGCAGCGCCAGGGCGGTGGAGACCGAGTCGTTGACGTCCACGGTGATGGGGGTTTCGAAGACCGGGTGGGCGCGCTTGATCTTCTCGACCATGTCCTGCAGGGCGGCCAGGGAGATGTCCTGGGGCAGGATCGTGATCCCGCCGCGGCGGGCCACCGTTTCGGCCATGCGCTTGCCGGCCACCGCCGTCATGTTCGAAACGACCAGCGGGATGGAGGTGCCCACCGAATCCGGCGTGGTGAGGTCCACCCCGGACCGGGACACCACCGCCGAGCGCGAGGGAACCATGAAGATGTCGTTGTAGGTCAGGTCGTGGGCTGGTTGCAGATCATTGAGAAACTTCACTTGCTCAGGCTACAGCCGCGGTGACATCGCGCGCGTGGCGCGCGTCACGGCGGGCGTGGTGTGGGATCGGGATTTGGGCATGTTCCGCGCGCGGAATTGCGCGCCCGGAATCCTGTACCCGTGGGTAGCAAGCCGCCGGATTAGGGCCCATAAACATCACTAATTTCCGGGCGCGGTTTGGGGTTACCGTGGTATCCAGAGCGGTTCGAAATCCGCGAGACCGCCGGTTCGAGGAGTGCATCATGACAGTCACTGTGCCCGTTACCGAATGTTCCGTATCCAATTGCTCGTTCAACGACCACACCCATTGCGGGGCCTCCGGCATCACCATCGGCGGAAATGCCGACCACGCGCAATGCGCGACGTTCATCGACACCGGCGTGCACGGCGGCCTGCCCAAGATCCTAGCCTCGGTGGGTGCCTGCCAGCGCATGGAATGCACCCACAATGACCACCTGATGTGTGCAGCGGACTCGGTGCGCGTGGGGCCCGGCGCGGACAATGCGGACTGTCTCACGTACGAACACGGCGCCTGAGCCGCGACTGTTTGGGCCCTTCCCGGCGCTGGTGAACCACGGCGCCGGGGAGGGCCTTGTCGTGCGCGGGGCGGGGGTCCATTCCGCGGATTGCCTCCGGCGTCGGGGGAGGGGGGCCGAAATAAATTGTTGAACAACCTCTTGTCAAGATTGTTCAACAACCTGTAGTGTACTTCTCATCGCTCCCACTTGTGACAGCAGTCACCCGCAACCCGATGGATGGAATCATGGCCACTCCTAGCACGAAACCGAAGCTCAGCACTTCAGCCAGGCGCACCGCAATGCTGGGCGCCATGTTCCTCATGGCAACCAGCGCCATCGGGCCCGGCTTCATCACCCAGACCACGGAATTCACGGTCCAGATCGGCGCCTCGTTCGCCTTCGCGATCGTCGTCTCCATCCTGGTGGACATCGCCGTCCAGCTGAACGTGTGGCGCATCATCGGCGTTTCGGGCCTGCGTGCCCAGGAACTCGGCAACAAGGTCCTCCCCGGCATCGGCTGGGTCCTGGCGGGTCTGGTCTTCATCGGCGGCATGGTCTTCAATATCGGCAACATTGCCGGAACCGGCCTGGGCTTCAACGCCATGATGGGGCTTGACCCCAAGGTCGGCGGCATCATTTCCGCCGCCGTGGCGATCCTGATCTTCCTCTCCAAGCGCGCGGGCATGGCCCTGGACAAGATCGTGGTGCTGCTCGGCGCCATCATGATCCTGTTGATGCTGTATGTGGCAATCGTCGCCGCACCTCCGGTGGGCGAGGCCCTGAAGAACGCGGTGCTTCCGGAGAACATCAGCTTCCTGATCATCACCACCCTGATCGGCGGCACCGTGGGCGGCTACATTACCTACGCCGGTGCCCACCGCATGCTCGACTCCGGCGCCGCCGGCATCGAGAACGTCAAGGACATCACCAAGACCTCCATCTTGAGCATCATCGTCACCGGCATCATGCGGGTTCTCCTCTTCCTGGCTATCCTCGGCGTCGTCGCCGGCGGAGCCGTGCTGACCACGAACAACAAGGCCGCCGAGGCCTTCGGCATTGCCGCCGGCGACATCGGCATGCGGTCCTTCGGCGTAATCCTCTGGGCCGCAGCCCTGACCTCCGTGATTGGCGCCGCCTACACCTCGGTTTCCTTCATCACCAAGTCCACCACCCCCGAACGCACCCGCAACCTGCTCACCGTCGCCTTCATCGCCGTGTGTGCGGTCATCTACATGTTCCTGGGCCAGGCGCCGCAGACGCTGCTGATCTTCGCCGGGGCCTTCAACGGCCTGATCCTGCCCGTCGGCTTCGCGGTCCTGCTCTATGCCGCCTGGCGCCGCCGCGACTTGCTGCAGGGCTACGCGTACCCCAAGTGGCTGTTGATCGTCGGTGTCGTGACCTGGTTGCTGACGCTCTTCCTCGGCTGGAACTCCCTGGCCGGCCTGTCCAAGCTCTGGGCCTAGAACGCCCACCCCTCCGCCCCGGCAACACCTTGCCCACCAGGTCCGCCCCTTCGAAAGGACGCCAGCAGAAATGACACCCGCCAATTCTCCAAAGACCGGAGCAGGGGAGCGCGCAACGCTGTCCCCGGCCCAGGCACGCGAACTGTTCCGCAACGGATTGACGGTTCCGACCGCCGGCTTCTCCCTCGGCTACGCCCAGGCCAACCTGATCATCGTGCCCAGGGACCAGGCTTTCGACGTGTTGCTCTTCGCCCAGCGCAACCCCAAGTCCTGCCCGATCCTGGGCGTGCTGGACGCGGGGGAGACCAGCGGGGACCTGCTGAAGGGCGGGGACATCCGCACCGACGTGCCGAAGTACATGGTCTATGAAAACGGCGTGAAGATCGCCGAGCCCACGGACCTGGCCGAGTACTGGCGCGATGACCTGGTGACGTTCATCGTCGGCTGCTCGTTCACCTTCGAGACCGCCCTGATGGAGGGCGGCATCAAGATCGCCCACATCGACCAGGGCGTGAATGTGCCGATGTTCAAGACGAACATCCGCAGCGCCTCGGCCGGCTCCATGTCAGGGCCCATGGTGGTGTCGATGCGCCCCATCCCCGCCTCACAGGTCGCCGATGCCGTGCGCATCACCTCGCGCTACCCGGCGGTGCACGGGGCCCCGGTGCACATCGGCAACCCGGAGGAGCTGGGCATCACGGACCTCTCGAAGCCGGACTTCGGCGACGCCGTCGAAATCCCGGCCGGGCACATCCCGGTGTTCTGGGCCTGCGGGGTCACGCCGCAGGCGGCGGTCATGGAATCCAAGCCCGCGCTGGCCATCGGCCACGCGCCGGGACACATGCTCATCACCGACACCCGCGACAGCAACTACCTGGTTCCCTAGGAACCCTTTCCCCCTCCGCGAACGGGGTCCCGCGGGACCCCGTTCGCGGACCCCGATCCGCCAGGGAATTTCCTGCTCCCCCATGCAGGGGACTTCCCTGGTGCCCAAAAAGGGCCGTCGCCGGGAGCACCATCCCCTTGTCGACGCCCGTGAGAATCGCGTCCTGGTTCCCCCGGAATCCCGGCGCGATCCTCCGCCAAGGAAGTGCCCGTTCCCCCCAAAACGGGCGCTTCCTTGGCTCCATTAACGGCTGCCTACCTGTCCCGGCCCACGGCCGACAGCCAGAAGTCCACCTCGGCGCACAGGCGGGACTTCGCCGGCTCCTCGAGGAAGGACGACTCGATCGAATTCCGTGCCAGTGTCGCCCGCTCGGCGTTCGTCAGGCCCAGCTCCCGGTCCACCGCCTCGAAGTTGGCGTCAAGGTAGCCGCCGAAATAGGCGGGGTCATCCGAATGGATGGAAACATTCAATCCCCGTGCCAGCATCTCTTTCAGCGGATGGTCGGCCAGGGTATCGACGGTGCGCAGCCGCACGTTGGAGAGCGGGCACACGGTCAGCGGCATGCGCTCTGCGACCAACCGCCGGACCAGGCCCTCGTCCTCGAGGCAGCGGATGCCGTGGTCGATGCGTTCAACCTTGAGCAGGTCAAGGGCCTGGACAATGTATTCCGGCGGCCCCTCCTCCCCGGCGTGCGCCACCACATGCAGCCCATGGTCTCGCGCATAATCAAAGACCTCCCGGAACAGCGCCGGCGGATAGCCCAACTCCGAGGAATCCAGCCCGATGCCGTCGATCTGGTGCCCTTCGGCAAGAAGCGTGCGCAGGATTTCCATGGCCGAGGCCGCCGGGGCATGCCGCCAGAAGCAGGCGATGAGCTTGTGCGTGATGCCGAAGCGTTCCTCGCCCTCGCGCAGCGCCTCGCGGATGCCCCCGATGACCTCGCCCAGCCCGATCCCGCGTTCCAGGTGCGCCTGCGGGTCGAAGAACAACTCGACATGCCGCACTCCGGAGGCCTCGGCCCGGCGCAGGTAGGCCAGGGTGATCTCGTGGAAGTCGGCACGGGTCCGCAACACCGCAAGGTTGGTGTAGAACAGGTCAAGGAACGACTGAAGATTGCTGAAGTCGTACTGGTCCCTCAGCTGTTCCAGGGACGGCCACGGCAGCGTGACGCCGTTCTGCTTGGCCAGGCGCAGGATGGCCTCGGGTTCGAGCGTTCCTTCGAGGTGGATGTGCAATTCGGCAACGGGCAACTTCATGGTCTTGGCTCCTGTCGGTGGTCGACCAAGAATAGTCTCCCGGGTCCCTGCTTCCCCGCGTGCACGCCGGGGTGGCTGCCGCCGTGAGTGGCAAGTCACGGATCGGCTACCCCCTCCGCTGCCGTGGCAGACTGGTCGGTGAAGCGCTCGCGATCGAGCGCCGGAGACCTGCGCGAGACGCAGCCCGTGAGTGATGAGAAGGACAGGAACGTGAGCGTCACAACCGACCGGCGGAAGCATTGGTTCCCCGCTGCCCTGAGCCTGATGATGGTGGGCTGGGGCGCCAACCAATTCGTTTCCCTGCTGGTGTTCTACCGCCAGGAACACGGCTTCTCCGAGGTCATGGTTACCTCGATGCTCGGCATCTACGTCGTGGGCCTGGTTCCGGCGCTGCTGTGGGGCGGCCGGCACTCGGACCGGATCGGCCGCAAGCCCGTCACGCTCTTTGCAGTCGCCCTGTCCATGGCGGCCAACGTGGCCATGATGGGGTCGGTCATTGGCACCGCACCGCTGTTCGCCGGAAGGTTCATGGCAGGAATTGCCACGGGGCTGGCCATGGCGGCGGCCACCAGCTGGGTCAAGGAACTCTCCCAGGCGCCGTGGGACTTGCACTCCGCTGCGGGATCGGGCGCACGACGCGCCTCACTGCTCACCAGCGCCGGCTTCTGGCTTGGGCCCGTCGTGGGGGGCTTGCTGGCCAGCTTCGCCCCCGCTCCGGCGATCATGCCCTACGCGCTGCACATCGCCTTGTGCATCCCGTTGCTTTTCATCGTGGCCAGGCTGCCCGAGACACGCTCTAGCGGTACCACCGGGGGCACGCCGGGC
Organism: Paeniglutamicibacter sp. ZC-3; assembly: GCF_025847175.2. Lineage (NCBI taxonomy): Bacteria > Bacillati > Actinomycetota > Actinomycetes > Micrococcales > Micrococcaceae > Paeniglutamicibacter > Paeniglutamicibacter sp. ZC-3. The sequence continues at coordinate 55,150 of NZ_JAOYTG010000009.1, forward strand.
TCCCATCCGGCCCCGCACCCCGGGGCACGCAAGCGATTCAGGCTGGTGGTGGCGCCGGCCGCACCATGGGTGTTCGCGGCGGGCACCACAGGCTTTGCCGTTGTGCCGGCGGTTATCCCCGGGTTGGGAGAGGGACGGCTCGCGTACGCCACTGCAGCAGTGGCCATCACCCTGGGCTTCAGCGTGCTGATTCAGCCGCTGGCTCGCAGGCTGGACACTGTCCGAAATGCGCGCTCGCTGCTGACCGGAACGACCACCGCCTTCCTGGGACTGGCCGCCGTGCTCGCCGCGATCCTTCTCGCCAGCCCTGCATTGGGACTGGTCGCCTCCGCGGTCCTCGGATCGGCCAACGGGCTGCTCATGGTCGGCGGGCTCCTGGAGATCCAGCGCCTGGCGGCCGCCCACGAATTGGGCAAGCTCACGGGCTTCTTCTACACGCTGGCGTATGTGGGGTTCCTGGCCCCCACGGTGGTGGCCTTCGCCGCGCAGTGGATCCAGACCGCCTGGATCATGGCAGGGATGCTGGCCTTGTGCCTGGTGTCGCTGGCCATCATCGTGATGAACTCACGCAAGTATCTGCCGCCGCTGCTCGAGCGGGTCGACGCGGATCCGGCCGTTAAGGTCCGCAAGCACAAAACCAGCTAACCCGGGTAGGCAGTTGCGACCGACCTGAAGGTGGATGCCAGGCAGGAGATATGCCTGCTTGGGCCCACTGGTTCCGGAAAATCCACTTTCCTGCGCTACATCAACCACCTTGAACGCTTCGACGGCGGTCGAATCAAGTTCGACGGCGAACCTATCGGCTACGGCCAGCGCAACGGCAAGCTCCACGAAACGAAGCCGCGCGAGGTAGCGCAGCAACGCCGGGGCATCGGGATGGTGTTCCAGCACTTAAACCTTTTCCCGCACCTCACCGCGTTGGTAAATATCATCGCCGCACCCATCGGAATCAGGAAGATCCCCAAGTCCCAGGTGATCGTCCGGGCCCACTGACTCCTGGAGCAGGTCGGGCTAGGCGACAAGGCGGGGCTGCATCGGGTTCGCCCGCAACGTAGCGGATGAGGTGGTGCTCATGGACGGCGGCGGCGTGATCGAAACGGGCGCACCCGCCGAGGTGCTGGGCAACCCCAGCAGCGCACGAACCGGGGCCTTTCTGGAGTACGTAAACTATAGGAACCCACTCCCGGGACGGCGCACCGTCCATGCGGTCGTGATCGCCGACTGGCGTTCAGCGGCCGTTCGGTTTCGCCTGTTAGGGTTCCAAGGGTTGTTCGAAACGCTGGGAGTTTATGTTGCAGAAGAAATGGGTTATTTCCATGTCCCTGATCGCCTCGTTGGCGTTCATGACCGGGTGCAGTGCCGCGGAGGAACCGGGAGCCGCCCCCGAGGCCAGCGCCCCGGCCCCTGAAGCGGCGCCATCGGACGCCGCGGCACCGAAGCCGGATGTTTCCGGAATCCCGGAGGTCATTGCCGAAGTCAACGGCGAGAAAATCACCAACGCCGACTTCGTCCGTATCTACGAGGGCCAGTTCCCCCAGATGGTACAGCAGGCGCAAGCCTCTGGTCAGGAGCTTGACCAGGGCCAGTTGCGCAAGCAAACCGCCGAGGGTCTGGTGAACACCGAGCTGCTGATCCAGCAGGCGAAAAAGAAGAAGATCTTCGCGACATCCAAGGACCTTGACCAGGCACTTGGCGATGTGGCGAAGACCAATGACATGAGCGCCAAGGATTTTTTGGCGACCATGGATAAGCAGGGGCTGAACGAGGACGTTGTTCGCACCCAATTGAAGACCCAGCTCGAGGTCGGGCGGCTGATCTCCAAGGAGGTCGGAGATTTCACGCCCACCGACAAGGAACTCAAGGATGCCTACCAGGTCGTGCTTGAGCAGTACAAGGGCCAGGCCTCCGCCGGCGCGGAGGCACCCGAGGCGCCTTCCTTCAAGAAGATGAAGCCCGAGCTCGAACAGCAGCTCAAGCTCCAAAAGGAAGGTGCCGCGGTCAAAGGCTACGTCGCGGAGCTGCGCAAGGACGCCAAGGTCACCATGAACATGTAGTTCGGGCCCGGCCGGTGGCGTGGGTCAGTTCCCTTCGGATTCGCCCAGGTGCGCCAGCAGTTCCGCTTCGGCGCGGTCAAGGTAGCCGCGCATTGCAGCGGCTGCCTCTTCGCGTTTGCCCTCGGCCAGGAGCCGAACCAAGCCGGCATTGCGTTCCACATAGTGCGAATGGAAATCCGGCGCATCGCCCATGGCGTGGAAGACCAGGCGCATCTGCGCCAGGACCTTGGTCATGAGTTCCTGCAGGTGCTGGCTGCCGGTGGCCCGGACCAGCTCCTCATGGAAGCACTGGTTGGCGTCCGCCATGCTGGCAATGTCCCCGGCCGCCAGGGCCTTGCGCGCATCCACGATGATCGCTGCCAGCGCCTCGACATTCAGGTTGGGCCCCCACAGGACGGCCGCGGGCTCGATCATGCGCCGCACCCCGTAAATCTCCCGCACCCCTTCGGGACCGGGGGAGGTAACGAAGACGCCGCGGTTGGGGATCCTGGTGATGACCAGCTCGTGGTCAAGGACCGCAAAGGCCTCGCGCAGGGTGTTGCGTGAAACCCCCAGCGCATCGGAGAGGGCCTGTTCGGAGAGCTTCGCTCCGGGGAGCAGCTGTCCCTCGGCAATGCGCGAGCGCAGCACGGCGGCAACCCACGCGCCGGTGTGTGCGTGGGTTGACCCCTCGGCCAGGGGCAGTGCGGAGATCATGGCGTTCACTGGCATCCTTTCAATCTAATCCAAGGCCGTCCCGAGAGCCCCAAGCATTAAGCGATGGCCCCGAGTGCTTCGCCGCGGCCAATGGCGGTTCCCGGCTCCTGGGAGCCACGGGTGAATGTCCCGGCACGGTGGGCGGTGATATTCGATTCCATCTTCATGGCCTCCAGCACCGCCACGGTGTCTCCCTCGGCCACGGCGGCACCGTCGTCGAGCACCCACTTGACCAGGTTTCCGTTCATCGGTGCCAACAGCGCGGCGGCATCCCAGGCAGCGGCCACGTTTTCGGCCGCAACATCCAGGGCCACGCCGTTTCCGCCGTGTCGGATGGCCTCGACCAGGGACGCCGGCAGGCCGATGTCCATGGCCTTGCCGTCGACCTCGATGGTCAGGGTCTCACGTTCTGCGTTTGGCTCGGCCGCGGCGATCTCCGGGCTCGAGGCCAGCTCCTCGGCGAATTCGGATTCGATCCAGGTGGTGTACACCCCGTAGCGCTCGTCGTTGGTGAAGTCGGCGTTGCGCACCACCGCGCGGTGGAACGGCAGCACGGACGGCACTCCGGCGATGACCATTTCATCCAGGGCCACCTTGGCACGGCGCAGCGCCTGGGCGCGGGTGGCGCCGGTGACGATCAGCTTGGCCATGAGCGAGTCGTAGTGCGAGGGGATCACGGAGTCGGTGCGCACCCCGGAGTCCACGCGCACGCCCGAGCCGGTCGGGGCCTCGAATGCGGTGATGCGGCCGGGGCCGGGCAGGAAGCCACGGGCGGGGTCCTCCGCGTTGAGACGGAACTCGAAGGAGTGGCCGGTCGGGGCCGGATCCTCGGTGAGGCTGATGGGCTCCCCGGCGGCGATCCGGAACTGTTCGGCGACCAGGTCCACGCCGGTGGTTTCCTCGGTGATGGGGTGCTCTACCTGCAGCCGGGTGTTAACCTCGAGGAAGGAAATCAGTCCGTCGGGGGCGACCAGGTACTCGACGGTTCCGGCGCCGTGGTAGCCGGCCTCGCGGCAGATGGCCTTGGCCGAGGCATGGATGGAGGCGCGCTGCTCGTCGGTCAGGAACGGGGCCGGGGCCTCCTCGACCAGCTTCTGGTGGCGGCGCTGCAGCGAGCAGTCGCGGGTGCCCACCACCACGACGTTCCCGTGGGTGTCGGCGAGGACCTGGGCCTCGACGTGGCGGGGCTTGTCCAGGAAGCGTTCGACAAAGCACTCGCCGCGGCCGAAGGCCACGGTGGCCTCGCGCACGGCCGATTCGAAGGCGTCGTCGATCTCCTCGAAGTTGCGCACGATCTTGATGCCGCGCCCGCCGCCGCCGAAGGCCGCCTTGATGGCCACCGGCAGGCCGAATTCCTGGGCAAAGGCGCGCACCTCGGCGCCCGAGGCCACCGGGCCCTCGGTGCCGGGCACCAGCGGGGCGTTGGCCCGCACCGCGATTTCGCGGGCGGTGACCTTGTTGCCCAGCGCGCGGATGGACTCGGGGGAGGGGCCGATCCAGGTGAGCCCGGCGTCCATGACGGCCTGGGCGAAGTTGGCGTTCTCGGAAAGGAAGCCGTAGCCGGGGTGTACCGCATCGGCGCCAGAGCGGGCGGCGATCTCAAGGATCTTGGCCATGTCCAGGTAGGTTTCGGCACCGCTGGACCCGTGCAGGGCCCAAGCCTCGTCGGCGCGGCGCACGTGCAGTGCATCCGCGTCGGGGTCGGAGTACACGGCCACGGACACCAGCGAGGCATCCGCGCAGGCACGGGCGATGCGGACGGCGATTTCCCCGCGGTTGGCGATCAGGACTTTCTTCATGGGGTGTTTCCTTCGTGGCTGGGGGCGCCGGCGGCCCGGGGAGCATGGGGGTTGTGGGTGAGCGGGTCGACCAGTTCAAAGCGGAGCCGCGAGCCCGGGGGCAGCTGGGCTGCGGCAGGCAGGTCCTCGGCGATGACCCCGGCAATGACCGGGTAGCCGCCGGTGACCGGGTGGTCGGCCAGGAAGAGCACGGGCAGGCCGGAGGGGGGAACCTGCAGGGCGCCGACCGCCACCCCTTCGGAAGGCAGTTCCCCGGTGCGGATGCGTGTCAGCGGCGAGGAGTCCCCGGGCAGGGCCAGGCGGACGCCGACGCGGTTGGACTCGGCCGAGACGCTCCAGGTTTGGCCGGTCAGCTGCCGCAGCCCGGCCTCGCCGTACCAGTCCTCGCGGGGGCCCTTGCTGATGCGCAGCGTGTAGATGCCGTGCGCGTCGGGAACCGGCAGCGTGGAGGGCTCGGGGTTCCCGACCACGTGGGATCCGGTGACGGTGCCGACCGGCAGCAGGGTGCCGGGAGCGAGCGGGGCGGGGCCGATGCCCGACATCGAGTCGGTGGAGCGCGAGCCGAGCACGGGGTCGACGTCGATGCCGCCGCGCACGCCCAGGTAGCTGCGCAGCCCGGAACCGGAGGGGAGAAGCGTGAGTGTTTCCCCGTCGAGCAGGGCAAAGGGCGTGTTCATCTGGGGCGCGCGCTCCTCTTCGTGGAAGTCGTCCTCCTCCACGGGGGTTATCAGCAGCTGCGCGTGCGCGCCGGTGACGGACAGGACCGCGTCGCCGCGGGCGCGCAGGACCAGCGAGCCCAGGAGGTTTTCGATGACTGCCGCCTCCGCGGCATTGCCCACCAGGCGGTTGGCGGCCCGAGCGGAGGAAGTGTCTGCGGCCCCTGCGGCGGAGACCCCGAGGTTGCCCAAGCCCGGGCGGCCCAGGTCCTGGATGAGGGACTGCAACCCGGGATCCAGGATTTCCAGGTGCCCGGCTGCGGCCTTGGGTGCCGCGTGTGCGGGGGCAGCGGCGGTGCGGGAGGAAAGCTTCAGCGAAGTGTGCGAGGCGGTGAATTGCACGCGGTCCTGCGGGCGGATCAGTGCTGGGTTCTCCCGTTCCAGGTCCCAGAGCACCGCGTCGGTGTGCCCGATCAGCTGCCAGCCGCCGGGGGATTGGCGGGGGTAGACGGCCGAATAATCCCCGGCCAGGGCCACGGCACCCGAGGGCACGACCTTGCGCGGGGTGTCGCGGCGCGGCACGTTCAGGCTGCTGTTCTCCCCGAGCAGGTAGGCGAAGCCGGGGGCGAAGCCGCCAAAGGCAGCGCGCCATGTCTGCGAGGTGTGGGCATTGATGACCGACTCGATGCTCAGGTCGGTGAGCTTGGCGACCTCCGCCAGGTCCTCGCCGTCGTAATGCACGTCGACGGTGACCAGCGAGCCGGCGTTCTCCGGCGCCGTGCCCAGCTCGAGGGCGGGAATGGCGGCGGCGATCTTCCGGGCGCTGGCCCAGGAATCGGCCTTGATGAAGACGGTGGAAGCCGCCGCGAGCACGTCAAGTTGTCCGGGCAGTGGAGAGGCCTCCAGCAGGGCGTCAAGGGCCAGCACGGAGTCGAGGTCGGAGAGCTCGACGAGCACCGACCGGGTTCCGGCAAAGCGCGTCGCTGTCACGCTCATGCGAAGCTCTTGATCGACACGCCGGCGGATTCCAGTCCGGCACGAACGGCCGCGGCCATGGCGACGGCCCCCGCGGTGTCCCCGTGCACGCAGATGCTCTCGGCGTCCATCGGGATCACGGAGCCGTCGACCGCAACGATGGTGCCCTCGGTGGCCAGGCGGATCATGTTCGCGGTGACAGTCGCGGGGTCGTGCAGCACCGCGTTCGCCTCGCGGCGCGAGACCAGGGTCCCGTCGGGGTTGTAATTCCTGTCGGCAAAGGCCTCGGCAACCGGGCGCAGGCCCGCGGCCTGCGCCTTGGCCAGGGCGACGGAACCGGGCAGCAGCAACACGGGCAGGTCCGAGCCGAAGGCGCGGATGGCGTCGACGACTGCCTGGGCGTGGGCCTCGTGGTGCACGATGGTGTTGTAGAGGGCGCCGTGCGGCTTGACGTACTTGATGCCCGAACCCGCCGCGCGGGCCAGGGCCTCGAGGGCACCGAGCTGGTAGAGCACGTCGTCGGCCAGTTCGGTGGGGGAGCAGTCCAGGAAGCGGCGGCCAAAGCCGGCCAGGTCCCGGTAGCCCACGTGCGCACCGATGGTGACGTTCGCGGCGACGGCGTCGCGGCAGGTCTGGGCTATGACGCTGGGGTCCCCCGCGTGGAATCCGCAGGCAACGTTTGCCGAGGATACGGAGGTGAAAATGGCGGCATCGTCGCCCATCACCCAGTTGCCGAAGGATTCCCCGACGTCGGAATTCAGGTCGATGTAAGGCATTTGTGACCCCCGTCTCGTGTTGTGGTCCCTTAAGAATGCACTAATAACGAGGATTGTTCAACAATCTTTCGCATCGGGTTTCCCGGAGCGGCATTTCCGCGCCGCGCGTTTCGCCGTGGCACATCGGATCGCCGCGAGCCTAGGATGGGAAAAATACAGGGCGTGACGCCACGGGATGGCGTCGCACTGAGCAAGGGACGTGGGACATGAGATTCATTTTCGAAGTCGACATGAACACCGAGGCGATGAAGCTTGACCCCGAGGCCGAGCTCGGACGTGCCTTGCGCTACTGGGCCGGAAACCTGAAGAACTACCCCATGGAACCCGGCGCCGGGGAAGACATCTTCGACAGCGAATACAAGGCCGCCGGCAGCTGGGCCATTGTCGACGACTGAGTCCGCCGCCCGCCTGACCGGCGTGCCCTGCCCGGCCGGGCCGAACGGATGCCAGACTTGCACTCGTGGATATCCAAATCATCATCACCGTCATCGCCGGACTGCTGTTGGCGGTCGCCGTCGTGGGAACCATCGTCCCCGTGCTCCCCGGAAGCCTGCTGGCCATCGGCACGCTGCTGGCCTGGGGCTGGGTCCTGGGTGGCCCTGCCGCCTGGTGGTGCGCCGGCATCGGCATGGCCCTTGCGCTCGTCGGATGGGGCGCATCGACGGTGCTGACCGGCCGGAACCTGAAACAGCAGCAGATTCCGCGCGGCTCCATTGCCCTGGCCATCGCGCTGGCGGTCGTGGGCATGTTCCTGATCCCCGTGCTCGGGCTTTTCATCGGCTTTGCGGTGGGGCTGGTGCTGGGGGAATACGGGAGGCGCAGGGATTTCCCGGCGGCGCTGCGTGCCTCCGGTTCCGCACTCAAGGCCATGGGTCTGGGCGTCCTTGTCGAATTCGGCTGCGCGGCCATGGCCTCGTCGGTGTGGATGATCGGCGTGATCGCGCACTTCACCACGCGCTGAGCGGCGGATGTGCGCGGCGCCACGGGAATCGGGCGGTCCAGGCCACAGACCCCTGTGAGCTTGCCAACCGAAAGCGCTTAATAGCGCTTTCGTCGAAAATTCACACGTAATCTCAATGTTGTAACGATTGAGATGATTGCGGGTGTCGGCTTCCCCGCTCGAAGATTTTAAAAGGGGTAGGCAATGCGGTTGGCGCGTCGAACAATGCCACTTGGCGAAGACATCCTGTTGGCCCGCCATGGGTCCAACATTGCTGAAATGACCCAGGACCGCAGGAACAACCTGACCCGCGCCCGCCTGATCGACGGCAGCATCGACACCGCCTCCAACTTCCTCGTGAGCCTCAATGCAATGGCGGCGATCACCCCGGCCGAGCGCTTCAGCAAGGTCGCCGGCGACTACTCGGCCGACCGCCTGCCGGTCAGCCGTTCGGAGATCCGCTTCATGGCCAAGCTCTCGGCCGCCTGGGGCGTCGCTTCCCTCGCCTTCATCGGCGGAATGAGCTGGGTCGTCTACAACTACGGCGATCCGGAGATGCTCATGCAGGTCATGGGCACCTCGCTCTAGGGCCACTCCAACTTTTCCCATGCCGCCCCGTCGGGCCGCACCCCCACCCGTGGGTGCTTCCGGCGGGGCGGTTTTGCGCTCTGCGGGTCACGCGGGCTCAGCGCTTGCGGAACGAGAAGCGCCCCACGACCCAGCCCATGAGCAGCACCGCGCCAAGGGAGATCCACAGCGGGGCGTTCAGGTCGAGGAACAAGAACTCGATGCGGACCCGCTGGCGGTTTTGCAGGATGAAGGTGACCGCCAAGGCCGCGCCGAGGATGGCGATCCAGTTCTTGGCCGAGAGCCGCGCGAAGAATCGAAGGACCGGGTTCTTGGTGCTGCCGGGGGATTCACTCATGTCAACAGCGTAGTCGAGTCCCGCAGCTCGACTCGTGGGCCATTGCGTTGGCTCCCTGCAGTCACCGCAGTGATTCGACGGCGCTGCGGCCCGCCGGATGAAGGGAGATCCTGCCGCCCCGCCATCCGGCCGTCGCTTGGAGAGCCTACAGCGATGTGCCCCTACGGCCTGACGGCCAGCTGCGGGTAGACGTAGTCCACGGGGGCGCTGAGGGCCGCCTTGAGCTGAACTGACGTCTGGTCCGCGAGGACCTCGTGCTCGCCGGCTTCGAGTGCCTCAAAGACCGAAGCCACCAGGTCCGCCGGGTCCACCTTCGGCTCGGTGCTGTGTGCGGCCATTGCGGTGTCCACGTATCCGACGTGCACGCCCAGGACCTGGACTCCCGCCGGAGCAAGTTCCAGCCGCAGGGAGTTGGTCGCCGACCACAGGGCAGCCTTCGTCGCGGAGTAGATTCCCGCCACTGCCCACCAGGCCAGGGCCGAGTGGATGTCGATGATCGCCGCGTTGTCCTTGGCGGACAGGATCGGGGCGAAGGCACGGGCGAGGAAGAGCGGGCCCAGGAAGTTGGTCTCAACGTTCCGGCGAATCTCCTCGTCGGTGTGGGCAAGGATGCCCGGGGTGGAGACTGAGGCACCGGCGTTGTTGATCAATACCGTCACATCCTGGGCGGCCGCCAGTGCGGCCCGGATCGATGCAGGGTCGGTGACATCCAGGGTGAGTGGCACAATCCGGTTGTCGTCCCACCCTCGCGGGGTGCGGGCGGTGGCGTAAACCTTTGCCGCTCCACGGGCCAGGGCTTCGCGTACGAAGTGGGTCCCGATACCGCCGTTCGCCCCGGTGACGAGGACCACGGCTCCGTTCAATGAGGTCATGGGAAGGTTCCTTCTCTTGGTGCGGCAGGATTGCGCAGTCCAGGGGAGTGGTGGGGGTCAGGATTGGCTGAGCGCTGGATAGTCGGTGTAGCCCGCGGCGCCACCGCCATAAGTGGTGGTTGGCACGATCTCGTTCTGCTTTGCATTTGCCGGGGAGGGCCGGAGCGGCGGTCGTGCCTGGTCGACATCCGATCGAACCGATTCATCGTGGGAGAATGATTGCCTGACCGGGATGCCGATCCCGATCACTAGCGACTATACTCATAACTGAGCGCAGTCATAATATATTCCGAGAGGATCACCTCATGTCATCGCCGTCCCCACAGCTCGGTCGGCGCGAACGCAACAAGCTGGAAAAGCTCGAGCGCATCACCGCCGCAGCCAGCGAATTGTTCGCCAAGCACGGGATCGAGGACGTCACGACCCAGCAGATTGCCGACAAGGCAGACATCGGCACCGGAACGTTGTTCCTGTACGCGAAATCCAAGGGCGAATTGCTGCTGCTTGTCCAGAACGCGCACTATGCCCACGCGCTGGAGCAGGGGCAGGCAGCGGCCGGGAAAACGGCAGATGTGCTTGAGGGGGTGCTGGCAATTGTGGCGCCAATAGTGGAATGCAACCGCGTGCAGGTTGAGAACGGGCGCACCTACTTGCGTGAGATGGTCTTCGGCGACCCCGCCGAACCGCGCCATGCCGAGGCCCTGGAAATTGTCGCCCAAACCCAGGAGGCACTCGCAGCGGTCCTTGGTCGGCATGAGCGCATCGGTGAAAGCGAGGCGACAACACTGGCAGGTGTTGTCTCCGCGGCCATGTTCCTCGCGATGGCCGCGAGCATTAATGCGCAGCGGAGCACCGTTGAGGTCATCGGTGCCATCAGGGCGCAGGTTTCCGCCATTCTTCCGCACTAGGCAGCAGCCCAGTCGCCGAGCCCGAGCAACCATCACCCGTATCGAGCATGTGGAGATCAAACGATGTCAGCAAGGCCAACGCCACCGGCGAACCGTTCGCGAACGATCCATTACCAGGTCCCCGAAGCGGATAAGACAAGTTTGTTCGAGCGGACCGGACTCGAGCAGCTGCGCGCCATGGCCGAAGGGCGCATCGCGGCACCGCCGATCAGCAGCCACATCGGTTTGGAGTTCGTGGCCGTCACCGATGGGGACGTCGTGATGACAGCGCAGCCGGACGAATCGCACTACAACCCGATCGGATCGGTTCACGGCGGTTTCTTCGCCACGGTGCTGGACTCCGTGTGCGGATGTGCCGTGCACAGCACCCTTCCGGCCGGAGTGGGATACACCAGCCTGGAAATCAAGGTCTCGTTCCTGCGTCCAATCACTGCCGAAACAAGCGCCGTCACCGCGCATGGCTGGGTCACCCGACGCGGTAATTCGGTCGCCTTCGCCGATGCCGAGATTCGGGACGCGGAAGGCCGGGTACTGGCCACCGCCTCGAGCACCTGTTTGATCATCTACCCCGGCGGTGCCGTCCCGGACTCCCGGCCCGGTCCGGCGAACCAATAGCGCGTACGCATTGCCGGATGGGCCGCACAGCAGAAGTGGTTTGCGCTGTCCCGCCCGATTCGAGGGGAAGCACCGCCATTTAGGCGGCCAAGAATTTCGCGGCGATCGGAGCGAAATCCTGGTGGAACTGGAAGATGCCGCCATGTCCGGAGTTCGGATAAATGATCAGCTCGCTGCCGGGGATGCGACGGCTTAGTTCCTCGGACAGGACCGTGGGGACCATTCGGTCGTTGTCGCCATTGGCGATCAGCGTGGGCCGGGTGATCACCGAGAGATCCGATGGCGCTGAACGCCCGTACTTTTGGATGGCCTTCAACTGGGTTTGGAGTGCCTTGGTGGAGACGGCGGCGTCGCGGTTGGCGGTGCGTTCCTTGAGGCGGCCTATAAAGGACTTGCCTGCCCGTTTTCCTGGAGCGTCGCGGTTGAAGAACAGGAACTCCTTCGGGTCCGAACGCGCGACTGCAGCGCGCAGGATGTCGCGGTAGGTCACTCCCGCAACTTTGTCGATGCCCTTGCCGCCGCGTGGTCCGGTGCCGGTCAGCACCAGCCTGCGCACCAGATCCGGGTGCTTGACGATCAGGTCCTGGGCGATGAATCCACCCATCGAGAAGGAGAAGACATCGATCGTCTCGAACCCGAGGACGGTGATGAATTCATAGGCGTCGTCGGCGGCTTCCTCCAGTGTTTTGCGCACTCGCCCGGAGGATGCGCCGACGCCGAGCTGGTCGAAAGCGATGACGTGCCGATTCCGGGCAATGGGATCAACGATGCGTGGATCCCAGTTATCCAAGTTGGCGGCCAGATGCGCGAAGAAGATGACTGGGATCCCGCCCCTGGGGCCCAGTTCCCGGTAGGCGAATGTTTCCCGGCCAACGGTGATGCTCTTGTTCGGCGCCACGGCATAGGAATCGATGACCGGTTCCACCTCGTTGCCGGTGGTCATGATGGTTCTCCTTGTTGAAGATGCTGATGGAGGCGGAGATGGTTGCCGGTTCCTGATCCGGGTCGGTGGCACTCAGTTGTTGACGACTACGACTTTTCCGCGCACTCCGCCCTTGGACAGCGCCTGAACCGCTTGCGGCGTCTGGGCGAAGGGGAAGGTCGTACCCACGACGGGGCGCAGGGCGCCGCCATCGATGAGCGCGGAAATCTTGCGCAGCTGTTCACCGCTGGGGTGCATGAACAAGAATTCGTAGGACACGCCGAGCTTCCTGGCCTGTCGGCGGATCTTGCTGCTGAGTCCCGCGATAACCAGTCGCAGCAGGGGGTTCAGTCCCGCATCCTTCGCAAACGCTGGATCCGGTGGACCGGAAATCCCGATCGCCTTTCCTCCTGGCTTCAGGATCCGCAGCGACTTTTCCAGATTCTCGCCACCCAGGGGATCAAGGACCAGGTCGTAGCCGGAAAGCTCCTTTTCGAAGTCCTGGCTGCGGTAATCAATCACTTCGTCCGCACCCAGGGAACGAACGAAGTCGGCATTGGCGGCCGAGGCCGTGGTGGCAACGTGGGCGCCGAGGTGCTTGGCCAGCTGGATCGTCAATGACCCGACACCTCCGGCACCTGCATGAATCAGAACCTTCTGGCCAGGCTTCAGCTTCCCTTTGACCACCAGGGCCTGCCAGGCGGTCAGCGCCACCAGCGGGAGGGACGCTGCTTCTGCCACGGTAACGGAGGTGGGGCGCAACGCCAGGTCCGCCTCGGTGACTGCCACCCGTTCGGCGAACGTTCCCACCCGGTCCTTGGCAACCCGGGCGTAGACTTCGTCGCCAATCTTGAATCCGGTGACATTCGCGCCGATGCCGATGACGCTACCCGCCATATCGTGCCCGATCCCATGGGGCAGCGAGTAGGGCAGGATCGACTTGAACTCGCCCTCAATGATCTTCGCATCGAGCTGGTTCACGCCGGCGGCAGCCACCTGCACAAGTACATCGTGGTCACCCACGGCGGGCTCTGGGACATCTGCCTGCTGGAGAGGTTGCTTGTACTGGCTGAACACGAACGCTTTCATGGCGCAGGGGCTCCTGTCTGGGTTGGGTCTTAGGGCGGTGTTGATGCTGTTGGGCGTTTGGGGAACGTAAGGTCCTCGTGGGTGAGGAACATGTGCTTTTGAACCTCGGTGCCGTGCCCGGAGCCGGAAAGTATTCTCACCGAGGATGTTCGGAAAAGACTTGCCGCTGAGTCGATAACGGTCGGAGGAACCCCGGTCTTATTCTCTCCGGCCGATCATCGGCCCACCTGGGAGGCGACGGTCAACGGGCCTTGCTGTCGAGCCTCGGGGAGTTGGGTGTGGGAGTGCCCCGGGGATGACCGGTGATCGAGTTGGCCGTCATGATTCCTCACGCCTTGTGTAACCCGAAATCGGACAATACGAGCATACTCAATTATGAGTGCACTCATTTATTAAGTCAAGGGGGGAGACGTCGGGCCCGGACCGCGGTTCTAGGCGATCGCTGTCTGTTCCATGAGCCCGGCGATGATGGCCCTGAGTCCGGTCATGAAGGCAGCGTCGGCACTGTTTCGGCCCGTCGCCCGTTGCGCCTCCAGGGCACTTTCGAAGCTTGGCATTTTTCCGGCGTTCGCGCCCGGGTCGAAGATGTCCAGGGGTGCGGTGGCGTCGAGGGCCGATCCGAAAATAAACGATTCGAGTGCCACAATGGCCGGGACGATCTCGGCCTGCTTCCAGCCGGCGCGGGTGAATCCCGCGGCGACCTTTTCGTACATCTCCTGCGTGCGCGGTGAGCCGGAGACCGGCAGGACCGCGATCAGCGGAATTAGCGGGGCGTGCTCGGCAAAAATGCCCCGGTAGGTCACCGCCCATTTCTCCAGGGCCTCGTCCAGTGGCAGCGTTTCAAAGACCGTGGAATCGACCCCGTCCATCACGATTTCCTGGATCCATTGCATGAGTTCCTGCTTGGATTCCACGTGGTTGTACAAGGCTGAGGGCGAGACGCCCAGTGACTTTGCCACCGAGGACATGGTCAGGGTGGAATAGCCCCCCGCCACAACGAGCTTCAGGGCGGCCCGGGCAATGAGCTCCCGGTCGAGTACCACCGACCGTGGGCGGCCGGCGCGGCGACGGGGAGCCCCGGCCGGTGCTGCTGATTCCTGGTTCAAAGTCCGCTCCTGACGTGGCCTACTTCACAATACTGCACTTTATGGCCTACCATGGAACCAGTCTAGTAAATGAATGCCATTCATTTAAAAACCGAAAGAAGTGGAAGCCCATGACAACCCTGGATCGCGACGTCGTCATCATCGGAGCGGGTCCCTCGGGCCTGACCGCAGCCTACGAACTGCGCAAGGCCGGCAAGACCGTCGCAGTGCTTGAGGCACGCGACCGCGTCGGCGGCCGCACCTGGACCCAGGACATGGACGGTGCCACCATCGAGATCGGCGGCCAGTGGATCTCCCCGGACCAGACTGGCCTGTACTCGCTGATCGAGGAACTGGGCATCGAGACCTTCGAACGCCACAAGGAAGGCGCCTCCGTCTACCTGGCCGAAGACGGCACCCGCACCGTCTATTCAGGGGAAGACTTTCCGGTGGGCGAGTCCACCGTGGCCGAGATGAACAGGCTCATTGCCGAAATGGACCGCCTCACCACCGAGGTCAACCCGGACGCCCCGTGGGAACACCCGCAGGCCGAGGAGCTCGACAAGATCTCCTTCCACCACTGGCTGCGCAACATTTCCGGCGACGAGGTCGCCTGCAACAACGTCGGGCTGTTCATCGCCGGCGGCATGCTCACCAAGCCCGCCCACACCTTCTCCGCGCTGCAGGCGTTGCTGATGTCCTCCTCCGCCGGATCCTTCTCCAACCTCGTCGACGAAGACTTCATCCTCGACCGCCGCATCGTCGGCACCATGCAGGGCGTCTCGATCGCCCTTGCCGAACGGCTGGGCGAAGACGTCTTCCTGAACAACCCGGTGCTCAAGCTGGACTGGTCCGATGCGGGCGTGACCGCCCACGGCGCTGATGTGAGCGTCAACGCCAAGAAGGTCATCGTTGCCGTTCCGCCGAACCTGTACTCGCGCATTTCCTACAACCCGCCGCTGCCGCGCCGCCAGCACGTGACCCACCAGCACCAGTCCATGGGCCTGGTCATCAAGGTCCATGCCGTGTATGAGACTCCGTTTTGGCGCGAGGAGGGGCTCTCGGGCACCTGCTTCGGCCCGTCAGCAATCGTGCAGGAGGTTTACGACAACACCTACCACGGGGAATCCACCGGAACCCTGGTCGGGTTCATCTCCGACACCCAGGCCGACGCCATGTTTGCACTGGACGAGGCCGCGCGCAAGGAAGCCATTCTCAAGGGCATCGCCGGGTTCCTGGGGGACAAGGCGCTGGATCCGGAAGTGTTCTACCTTTCCGACTTCGCTGCCGAGGAATGGACCCGCGGGGCATACGCCACCAGCTACGACCTGGGCGGCCTGTTCCGCTTTGGACCGGACCAGAACAAGAACGTCGGCCCGATCTACTTCTCCTCCTCGGATTTGGCTGGCGAGGGCTACCAGCACGTCGACGGCGCGGTGCGCATGGGGCGGCGAACTGCCGCGCGCATCGTCGCCGCGGTGGACGGCACGGAGCACGATATGGACTACGACGGTGTCGTCTCCAAGTTCGGCACCCTCGCGGCGTTGGACGCCTAGCACCATGCGCCTGCTTGTTGGATACACCGCCGATGCCCGGGGCGCCGAGGCGATTGCCCTGGCCGCCGCGCTGGGCGGGCCCGCCGCCCACCTTGACCTTGCCATCGTCCTGCCCGAAAGCACTCCGTTCTCCGCGGTCTACCCGGGCGGCGACCACGGGTATTGCTCCATCCTGGCCGAGAAGGTCGACCTGTGGGCAAAGGAAGCGCTCGCCCTGGTCCCTCCGGGCATCAGCGCCCGAGTGATTGCCCGGGCGGTGGGCTCCCCGGCCCAGGGCCTGATTGCCTTGGCCACGGAGACCGGCGCACGGGCCATCGTGCTGGGCGGCCGCAAGCGCCACATGGCAGGGTTCTTTGCCCCGGGATCGGTGGCCAGCGCGCTGCTGCACGCCGCGCCGATCCCGGTGGCCATGGGGTCCCCCGAGGCCGTTGCTTCGCTGGAGAGGGCCAACGGCCAACTTCGCCGGGTCACCGCCCTGGTGGGCACCCGCCCCGGGGCCAAGGGGGTGGTGCAGGCTGCCGCCGCCGCCGCGCACCAGCAGGACCTGCAGCTTCGGGTCGTGTCCCTCGTGGCCCAGGACGACAACGACACCCGCGCCGCGGACCTGGACGAATCCATCTCCCGGGCCCGGGCAAACGTCGCCGAGGTCGTGGCCGAACTGGGTGTCGCAGCCGAGATCTCCATTGCCTCCGGCACCGGCATCGACGATGCCATTGCCGAATTGGGATGGGAAGACGGGGAAATTGCCGTCGTCGGTTCGAGCCGGCTGGCGCGCAAGCGCCGGCTCTTCCTAGGCTCCACTGCCCAACGCATGTTGCGGACCCTGCCGGTTCCGCTGGTGGTGGTTCCCAAGAACTACCAAACGGGGCCGGCACGGTCCTAGCACCAATCACCGCATGATGGTGCGGCGCGTTCCCTTTCGGGGTCACGTGCCGCACCGCCAGGATGAAGGAAACCAATCATGAGTCGTGAAACAACGACCGAAACCCGTCCCGCGCAGGATGCCGCATCGGGCCTGGGCAACAAGGGACTGTCAAAGGGCACCGTCGGGGTGCTCGGCGCCGTGGTCATCGGGATTTCGTCCATTGCCCCCGCCTACACGTTGACCGCGGCACTGGGGCCCACGGTCGCCGAGGTGGGCACCCAGCTCCCGGCCATCTTCATCGCAGGATGCCTGCCCATGCTCCTGGTGGCCCTGGGATACCGCGAGCTCAACAGCGCCATGCCCGACTCGGGCACCTCGTTCACCTGGGCGACCCGCGCGTTCGGACCCTGGATCGGCTGGATGGGTGGCTGGGGCCTGGTCGCCGCCACCATCATCGTGCTCTCCAACCTGGCGGCCGTCGCGGTTGACTTCTTCTACATCCTTCTCGCCCAGCTCACCGGCAACGACGCCATCGCCGAGCTGACGACGAACCTGTGGGTC
The DNA here is from genome assembly GCF_025847175.2 of Paeniglutamicibacter sp. ZC-3. Lineage (NCBI taxonomy): Bacteria > Bacillati > Actinomycetota > Actinomycetes > Micrococcales > Micrococcaceae > Paeniglutamicibacter > Paeniglutamicibacter sp. ZC-3. The sequence continues at coordinate 72,444 of NZ_JAOYTG010000009.1, forward strand.
AACATCCCCACGACCCTGGTGTTCATCGCCGCCGCGTGCTGGATTTCCTATCGCGGCATGCAGACCACCAAGGCCTTCCAGTACTGGCTGGTCGCCTTCCAGCTCATCGTGTTGGCCTGGTTCGCGATCGCCGCCTTCGGCCACGTGAAAAACGGCACGGCCTTCGACCCGACACCCATCTCACTGGACTGGTTCAACCCCCTGGCGGTGGAATCCTTCGGGGCCTTCGCCGCCGGCATCTCCCTGTCGATCTTCATCTTCTGGGGCTGGGACGTCACCCTCACCATGAACGAGGAGACCAAGAACCCCGCCAAGGTGCCGGGCCGCGCCGCGACGATAACGGTGCTTGTCATCATGGGCATCTACATGGTCATCTCCCTTGCGGTCATCGCCTATGCGGGTATCGGCGAGACCGGGCTCGGCGCCGGCAACCCGGAGAACCAGGAATCGATCTTCGCCGTCCTGGCCGGACCCGTCATGGGACCGTTTGCGATCCTGATGTCCCTGGCCATCCTTTCCTCCTCGGCCGCTTCCCTTCAATCGACCCTGGTGTCCCCGGCCCGCACCCTGCTGGCCATGGGCTACTACAAGGCACTGCCGGAAACCTTCGGCAAGATTTCCCCGCGCTTCATGTCCCCGTCGGTGGCGACCGTCACCGCCGGCGCGGCCGCCGCCGGCTTCTACGTCATCACCCGCCTGCTCAGTGAAAACGCGCTGTGGGACACCATCACCGCCCTGGGCCTGATGATTTGCTTCTACTACGGCGTCACCGCGCTCGCCTGCGTCTGGTACTTCCGCCGCGAGGCCTTCGACTCGGCGCGCAACTTCTTCTTCAGGTTCCTGGCCCCGCTGTTGGGCGGGGTGATCCTGCTGGTGATGTTCGTGAGCACCGCGCGCGACTCGATGGACCCGGACTACGGTTCGGGTTCCAACATCGGCGGCCTGGGCATGGTGTTCATCCTGGGAGTGGGCGTGCTGCTGCTGGGCGTGGCCATCATGTTCTGGATGCGCGTGCGCAGCCCGGGATTCTTCAAGGGGGAAACGCTCAAGCGCCTGAGGTAACCCGGAACCCGGGACAAGGCAAGACGGCTGCCTGCCGGATCGCGGCTTCACGTCGCCGGCGGGCAGCTTCCCGCGTTAAGCCCCCAAACAATCCCCGCACCCGATCTCCACCGGCATGGGAGAATTGAGGGTGGCGGCAGGGAAGTCTCCCGCGCCGAACCCATTCTTTGATGAAAGAGAGTCATGAGCGAGGAACTTGTGGTGCTGTTGGCAGCCGATGGCACCCGCATCGGCACCGAGCCCAAGGCGAGCGTGCACACCGCGAACACCCCGTTGCACCTGGCGTTTTCCTGCTACCTCTATGACGGGGAGGGGCGGATCCTGATGACCCGGCGCGCCCTGGGCAAGAAGACCTGGCCGGGAGTGTGGACCAATTCGTTTTGCGGGCATCCCGGTGCCGACGAATCCTTTGAGGATGCCATGGTGCGCCGTGCCGGGCAGGAACTGGGCGCCGCCATCGGCGGGATCCGACCGCTGCTCCCGGACTTTGCCTACCGGGCCGTTGATGCCTCGGGCATTGTGGAAAACGAGGTTTGCCCGGTTTTTGCGGCCCGGATAGCCGGGGACCTCGAGCCCAATCCGGACGAGGTTGCCGAATACGCGTGGGTCGCCCCCGCCGACCTGTTGGCCGCGGCCAAGGCAACGCCCTTCGCCTTCTCCCCGTGGCTGCTCGAACAAATCGCCCAGGGTTCGCTGGACGATCCCCTGCCGTAGGACGGCTTGCGGGCCGAAGCCTCCCTTGCCCGGAACACGGGGGAGGGAGGCTTCGCCATTGCCGGAGGTCTTGGGACGGGCACGGCACGCTGCCAAAAGCCGGATTTCGTACGGGCGTATTCCGGCCACAATTTAGTAGGAAGACCTAGTAAATTTTGAAGGTTCCTAGTAGTCTCGCGAATGAATGCAGAGCCCAGCATCACAAGGAGAACTCGGATGAAGATCGTGGTTTTGATCAAGCAGGTTCCGGACACAGCGGAGGAACGCAGGTTGTCCCCGGACACCGGAAGGGTCGACCGCGAAGGCACCGACCCGGTCATTGACGAAATCACCGAAAGAGCCCTCGAACTGGCCCTCACGGTCAAGGACCGAGACAAGTCCACCGAGGTCGTGGTCGCCACCATGGGCCCCGCCGACGCCGCCAAGTCCATCCGCAAGGCATTGTCGATGGGAGCCGATTCCGGCATCCACATCCTGGATGATTCGCTGGCGGGAGCCGACATGGTCCTCACCGCCGCGACGCTGGCTGCGGCACTGCGCGACACCGGCGCGGACCTGGTCATCGCCGGAAACGAGTCCACCGACGGACGGGCCGGAATGATCCCGGCAATGATCGCCGAACACCTGGGCCTGCCGCTGTTGGGCTCCCTGGTGTCAGCGGAAATCGGAGGCGACGCCGTCGCCGGGGTGCGGCTCTCCGAGGTCGGCACGCAGGAAGTCACCGCGTCCTACCCCGCAGTCCTCACCGTCACCGAACGATTCGAGGAAGCCCGCTTCCCCAACTTCAAGGGCATCATGGGCGCCAAACGCAAGCCGCTGGCAACCATCTCCGCCGCCGATCTCGCGGTCTCCGCCCAGGTGCGCAGCACCATGCTGGATGTTGCGCAGCGGCCACCGCGCACCGCCGGCCGCAAGATTGTCGACGACGGGAACGCCGCCGCCGAACTTGTCGACTTCCTCGCCGCCCGGCGCCTGATCTAGCAAAGGTCCCCTTCCATGCCAAGCATCCTTGCCCTCATCGAACTCACCCACACCGGACACGCCACCGCATCGACGCGTGGCCTGCTGGCGGTCGCCGCCCGGCTCGGCACTCCCGTCGCCGTCACCGTTTCCGCGACCACACTGCCGCCGGAAACCGTGGCCAGGCTCGGCGAGCTCGGCGCCGCGAAAATCCACGCCGTGGAAATGGCCGACGCGGACACCACCTTGCTCACCCCCCTTGTCGATGCGCTTGCCGACGCAGTGGCCGCCCATGCACCGGAGGCCGTGCTCCTCGCCGCATCGGTCGATGGCCGCGAGGCTGCAGCCCGCTTGGCTGTGCGCACCGGCGGGGGACTTCTGGCCGATGTCGTGAACGCGGCCACCTCCGATTCCGGGATCGTCACCGAACATTCCGTTTTTGGCGGCAGCTACTCCGTACACGCCACCGTGCCCGGTGCCCTGCCCATCATCACCCTGCGCTCGGGCGCCATCGACGAACAGGCAGCGCCTGCCACGGCCGAGGTCAACGTCGTCCGGCTCGAGCCGGGCACCGCGCGTACCGCCACCATCACCTCGCGCGCCGATGCACCGGAAGAATCTTCCCGGCCGGAACTTCGCGGGGCTGCCACCGTGGTCTCCGGCGGCCGCGGACTGGGTTCGGCCGAGAACTTCGTGCTGGTCGAGCAGCTGGCAGATGCCCTCGGCGGAGCGGTCGGAGCCTCCCGCGCAGCCGTTGACGCCGGATTCATTGCCCAGAGGGCCCAAGTCGGGCAGACAGGGGTGAGCGTGTCCCCGCAGCTGTATTTGGCCCTGGGCATCTCAGGGGCCATCCAGCATCGCGCCGGCATGCAGACGGCCAAGACCATCGTGGCCATCAACCGTGACGAGGATGCCCCGATTTTCGAGATCGCCGATTTGGGTATCGTTGGGGATGTGTTCACGGTGGTTCCGCAGGTGGTCGAACTGCTCAAGTCCCGCTCCTGAGCCACCCCGAACGCACCTACCAACCACGAACACGAGGAACATGAGATGACCGCACGGTCCACCCCCAGGAAACAGGCAGCCAACAAGTGGGTGCGCGCAGGCATCATCGCGGGATCGCTGATCGTCCTGCTGGTCATCGCCGTCTTCATTGCCCGCTGGCTGGTCACCCTTGAGAGCGTCAAGACCTGGATGGCCACCTACACCGGGCATTCAGAGCTTCCCGCGGGCACGCCGGTCGGGTTCCCCGCGTGGCTGGGATGGCAGCACTTCCTGAACGTCTTCTTCCTGGTGCTGATCGTGCGCACCGGCTGGCAGGTGCGCACCGTGACCCGGCCGGCCGCGCACTGGGTGCGCAACAACAAGGGTCTGATCCGCACCAAGGGCGCTCCCGCCCGCATCAGCCTGGACCTGTGGTTCCACCTCACCCTCGATGCCCTGTGGGTGCTCAACGGCATCATCTTCGTCATCGTGCTCTTTGCCACGGGCCAGTGGGCGCGCATCGTACCCACCAGTTGGGACATCATCCCCAACGCGCTCTCCGCCGGGCTCCAGTACCTCTCGCTGAACTGGCCGACCGAGCACGGCTGGGTGAACTACAACGCCCTGCAGGTGCTGACCTACTTCGTGACCGTCTTCATCGCGGCCCCGCTGGCGATCCTCACCGGCCTGCGGATGTCCGGGGCCTGGCCCAAGAAGGCGGTTGCGCTCAACAAGGCCTACCCCATGGAACTCGCCCGGGCGCTGCACTTCCCGGTCATGATCTACTTCGTTGCCTTCACCGTGGTGCACGTGGCGCTGGTGCTGGCCACCGGGGCATTGCGCAACCTGAACCACATGTACGCGGCCAACGATTCGGCCGGGTTCACCGGGCTCATCATCTTCGCCGTGTCCATCGTGGTGATCGTGGGCGTCTGGTTCCTGGCCCAGCCGGTCTTCCTGCGCCCGATCGCCTCGTTGACCGGAAAGGTCGGCAAGTAGCCGAACCCCCCGGTTCGCCCCCACCCACCGAAGTGAACCTGACCTCCGCCCACCGCACAGACCCAGGAGCCGAGCATGTTTGAACTCACCGAAGACCAGAAGGCAATCGTCGAGATGGTGGGCGACTTCGCCAGCGAGCAGCTTGCCCCGCATGCAGCGGCCTGGGACAGGGACCACCATTTCCCCGTCGACGTCCTGGCCGAGGCCGGGGCCCTGGGCATGGGCGGGATCTACGTGCGCGAGGAATTCGGGGGCTCGGGAATGAGCCGACTGGACGCAGCCCTGATCTTCGAGGAGCTGGCCAAGGCCGATCCGACCATTTCCGCCTACATTTCCATCCACAACATGGTGGCGTGGATGATCGATCGCTTCGGCAACGACGAGCAGCGAGCGGCCTGGGTGCCGCAGCTATGCACCATGGAGATGTTGGGCAGCTATTGCCTCACCGAGCCCGGAGCAGGCTCCGACGCCGGGGCGCTGGCCACCAGGGCCGTGCTCGACGGCGACTCCTACGTGCTCAATGGGACCAAGCAATTCATCTCCGGCGCCGGATCCTCGGGCGTGTACCTGGTGATGGCCCGGACCGCCGACACCGGAAGCGCCGGAATCACCGCGTTCATTGTCCCGGACGGAACCCCGGGTCTCTCCTTCGGGGCGCTGGAGGCGAAGATGGGCTGGAACGCCCAGCCCACCCGCCAGGTGGTCATGGAAAACGTGAGGATCCCGGTGGGCAACCGCCTGGGCGATGAGGGCACCGGTTTCGGGATCGCCATGAAGGGCCTCAACGGTGGACGGGTGAACATCGGAGCGTGCTCGGTCGGCGGCGGCCAGGCGGCCATGGACAAGTCCGTTGCCTACCTGAAAGAGCGCGAGGCCTTTGGCAAGCCGCTGATCGCACAGCAGGCGCTGCTCTTCGAAATCGCGGACATGGAGACCGAGCTGGAAACGGCGCGGACCATGATTTGGCGGGCTGCGGATGCCCTGGATCGCGGGACGGACGACACCGTGCGCTTGTGCGCCATGGCCAAGCGGGTGGCCACCGACGCCGGATTCAAGGTTGCCAACACCGCACTGCAACTGCACGGCGGCTATGGCTACCTCTCCGAGTATGGGATCGAGAAGATTGTCCGCGACCTGCGGGTGCACCAGATCCTGGAGGGCAGCAACGAGATCATGCGCATGGTCATCGGGCGAATGGCCGTGGAGCGCTAACCCCGCGTCGCGGACGGGAGCCGCCCGCTGCCGCATGCCCGCAGTGGCCCTCAGCTTGATTTTGACCGTCTTGGCGGGGGCCGAAGCTGCGATGGGGTTCCCCCCCCGAACGGGGCAGGCCGGACCGAACCAGCGGTCGATATTGCACGTGATTCGGCGAGCCGTGCCCGGCAACGAGTTCCTTGGGACCCGGCCCGCCGAAAAATCAGTGCGGTTACTTCCCTGCCCAGGCAGTGGCTTGGACCTCAACCAGAAGTTCGGGTGCCAGCAGCGGCGCCACGATGGTGGCACGTGAGGGACGGTGGCCGCCGAAGGTGTCAACCCATGCGCGGTTGTATTCGCCGGCCATGGCTGCGTCGTTGATGTAGACCGTCGTGGTGGCGACGGCGTCGAGTCCCAGATCGTAGGCCGCCAGGACGGTCTGCAGGTTCTTGAGTGTCTGCACCGTCTGTGCGTAGATGTCGCCCTTGCCGACCAAAACCTTGTTTTCGTCCTTGGAGACCATCCCTGAAACAAAGACCAGATCGCCTGCGCGGGTCGCGCTCGGGAAGGGACTTGCCTCGGTGGTCATGCCTGCAACGTCGATATTTGTAAGGCCCGCAGCGCCCATGATGCTCCTCTGTTCGATGTGGTGTGGGCAGCAAGGTGCCACCCAGAAAAGACTAGGGCATCGAGCTGGCAGTCACCGGGACCCCAGCGCGGGTCTAGCGCAGGTGGTTGAGAAGCGCCGTGGTGCGGTACGGGATCACATCGCGCAGGATCATGGACGTCGAGGTCCTGGTGATTCCCGGACAGAGGCGGATTTCCTCGCTGACGCGGTAGAGGTCATCCGGGTCCTTGGCAACTGCGCGGATCAGCAGGTCGGTGTCGCCTGCCGGGGCGACGCATTCAAGGACCTCGGGAATCAGGCTCAACGCCGCGATGGCTTCTTCAAGGTGCGATTGGTCCAGCTCCGCGCTGACGACGGCGGAAACTCCGCGACCAACTGAAGCCGGCTTCACGCGGCTGGAGTTCGGGCGCAACGCCCCGGAGCTTGCAAGCCGTTCCATGCGCGTCTGTACGGTGCCGCGCGCCAAACCCAATCTCTGTGCGAGCATCATCGTGGGAACCCTGGGATCCTCATCCAGGGCCAAGAGAATGCGCCTATCCGTATCATCCAGTTGGTACGATTCCGGCGTCATTCCGGCTCCTTCGCCTAGGTTCGGTCAGACTGACCAAGTTGTTCGGTAGCTACCGCTCCATGTTAGTCAAAATGATCAGTGATTCCCAACTGTGTTGCACGGTATGCCCGGTTGTTGCTTTAGTAGTTGTTAGAAGCTCAACCAAGGTCACAAGCTACGGTAGGCAGACCCCCGTAGCGGGACCGGATCCAGGCCGCGCTACAGGTTGGCCCACAAGGTCTCAGGTCGAAACGTAAGAGTGGTCCGCAAAGATTCCAACAACGTGGAGTCATCGCGGACCACTCTTGTTTTTTGTCGGGATACCGCCGCTTCGTTGACCCGAAAAGCGCCGAAGTTATCCACAATTGTGTCGGGTGACGTTTTGCTGGTTGCGGGAGCATGTAGCCTTCAATACATGAGGTTCATGCGTCTAGAAGATGTCGCCGACGAGTTGAATGTAAACCTGCCGCAGGTGCGGTCTTTGGTGCGCAGCGGGGACCTTCCGGCAATCAAGATTGGCGGACGCGGAGTGTGGCGCGTGGAGCGCAGTGAGCTCGAAGCGTACATCCAGCGCCAGTACACGACGGCGCGGGAATCCATAGAGACCGGAACCGCAGAAGGCAACGACGAAGCGTGATGTGGCCGACCGACGATTTTGCACGTGGGCCAAGACGGGTTTAGGCTAAAAATGTTGCGGGTCCAGGCTGCAACGCGGGGCATTAGCTCAGTTGGTAGAGCGCTTCGTTCGCATCGAAGAGGTCAGCGGTTCGATTCCGCTATGCTCCACACATGGCACCCGCCGGAACCTTAAGGTTTTGGCCGGGTGCTTTTGTTTGAACCGGCTGGTTCCAGGACGGGCTCCCAAGCCGTGACCGATACGGCACCGCCGTCAATGATGTCCAGGTCCACCTGCGAACTGTGGCGCAACGTTCCTGAATACGGTGCAACCAGCATGGTTCCGGTGCGCACATCGCCGGCTGCCGCCATCGCGTTCCAGCCAAGATATGCCCGTGCGCTCTTGCCGGGCGGCAGGGTGATGATCGAGACCCCGGGGTCGTCAGTCATGAAGGATCCGCCATGGACCACCAACACCTCTATGGCCCACCCTTCGGCATTGTTGAAGGCGATGTCGGGGTAGGACTCCAAGACGCAAGGCCTGGTCCCGGTATTCGTCAGGTCAAAGCCCATGCCCCGGTGTCCCGTCGCACCCTCGGGTTCGTGCCAAGAGATTGACACTTCTTCGCCCGCGCACCAGTTGTCCTTGGCAGGCTGGAAGGCGTCCGACCGGTCCGGCCAGCCGTATGGTGTCGGTGAGGGAGTGGCCGGCGGCGGCGGTGCAGCCTGCGGGGTCACGGTTTCTTCGGTGTAGGTGTACGCGGCGGGGATCGTGACGACCAGTATCACCGCGAGGAGCCCTGCGATCAGCAACGGCATGCCATCGACAGGTCGCCGCACGGACTTCGGGCCCGCGAGCCGTTTCTCGGATTTCATGGCGAGGATTCCCGCCAAAGCCGGCAGCCAGCCCCAGACGATTCCCCAATAACCTGCCGCCAGCAAAGCGGGCTGGATACCGTCCAACAACCAGGCCAAGCGCGCCGGAGGCCAAGAGGCAACGGCGTAGCCAAGGGAGGACAAGGTCGCCGTGGCGAAGCCCGCAAGAACGATGGACATCCACGTGGCAAGGAATCCGAGAGGTGGCCGACCAGCCCGCATGCCGGCTCCCCGCAGCAGCAGGAGCGTCAACGCCATCACTGCCAGGACAGAAAAAAGGGAAAGCAGGATCGGCCACGGCTGGGCCAATTGCCAGGTTCGCATTGAAATTGTCTCGGGAAACAACATGCGGGTGAACTGGGTCGGCAGGCGGATTTGATGGGCGAGCATCAAGCCGCTGAGCGCTCCGCTGACCAGCCAGCCGATCCCCGCCCCGCCGACGATCCATGCCGTGCCGATCGTTGTTTTTTCGTGTTGTCCCATGCCACTGAGCCTATCGGAGCCGACTCGCGGTTCGAATGACCCCTCGACGCTGACTGGTGTGGATCTGTCACCAATGAACTTCCGATCCGCCGAAGGATACTTGCGAGACATTCGGGCAGACGGAGCCCATCATCTTTGACCTCAACTGGCGCAGACGGACTTCATGCCGCCGGATATGGCCACACGCCATCGCGAGTCACGCAGGGACGTGCCGGAGCACCGACGGCAGGATGCCGGCAGTCCGCTCACGGCCATGTCGGCCGTGGGAATTGCCCTCCTTTCGATCGCGACGACGCCCAATGTCCCGGAGGCTTCGGGGCGAGGCGCCAAGACTTTTTCGGAGGCAAGGTTAGGACGACCCGTGTACCGTAAGCCCTATGGGGCGGTCCATTTTGGGCTGCTCCACATAGGAAGAGAACAAGACGCATGGGCTTTAAGAACGAACTTACACTGGGTGTCATTGGTACTTCGAACAAGGTGGACGAGAAGCGTTTGCCGATCCACCCATCACATTTTGAACGGATTGACCCGCGTTTCAAGAACCTCCTCACGGTTGAAGCCGGATACGGGGCGGCTTGCGGCATGGACGACGAAGAACTCGCACCTTTCGTCGGAAGATTTGCCACCCGCCAGGAAACCATCGCCGGCAGCGACATCGTACTTTTGCCCAAGCCCCAGGTCTCGGATCTGATGGAAATGCATGAGGGGCAGACGCTGTGGGGCTGGCCGCACTGTGTCCAGGACACTGCGCTGACGCAGCTGGCCATCGACAAGAAACTGAACGTGATTGCCTTCGAGGCCATGAACCACTGGGGCACGGACGGCAGCTTCGGACTTCACGTGTTCCACAAGAACAATGAGTTGGCGGGCTACTCGTCGGTCATCCATGCCCTGCAGCTCTGCGGCATGACGGGTGACTATGGGCGCAGGCTATCGGCAACCGTCATTGGGTTTGGCGCCACCGCCCGTGGAGCGGTCACCGCCCTGCGGGCCCATGGCGTCCACGATGTGCGCGTCCTGACGAGTCGGTCTGTAGCCGCGGTCGCTTCACCCATCCACTCGGTCCAAATGGTGCAGTTCGACCAAGACGGCGGACCGAATCTGAGCGAAGTCATCACTGACGAGGGACGATTGCCGCTGGCGCCGTTCCTGGCCGAAAGCGACATCGTGGTGAACTGCACGCTGCAGGACCCGAACGCCCCATTGATGTATCTGCAGACCAAGGACCTTGCGGCGTTTTATCCGGGCAGCCTGATTATCGATGTTTCGTGTGACGAGGGAATGGGTTTTGAATGGGCCAAGCCCACGACCTTCGCCCAGCCGATGTTCACCGTTGGCCGGAATATCAACTACTACTCGGTTGATCACAGCCCCTCCTATTTGTGGAATTCCGCAAGCTGGGAAATAAGCGAAGGCCTGTTGCCGTTCCTAAATTCGGTAATGGACGGACCGACGGCCTGGAAAGAAAACGAAACGATTGCTCGGGCCATCGAGATTCGTGACGGCGTTATCCAGAACCCGGCCATCCTGGAGTTCCAAAACAGGTCTGCGGAATACCCGCATATGATGGCAAAGAACTGATTCCCGGGACAGGTTCGGGAATGCGGAAGCAGCGGTAACCGCCCGGCAGCCGTGGCACCAGGAGGCGATGACATGGGTACCCTCTTCTCCGAGAGTTTTCTGGACCGACCCAGGCGGGAGCTTGCTCCCGGCGCTTATTGGATTCCCGATTGGTTGAGCCCGGAGGAGCAGCGCTGGCTGGTAGCACGGTTCCACGAATGGGGGCGGGGGCCCGTGCCGCCGCGTGCGGCAAAAATCGGCGCCCATGAAATGTCGGTGCAGACCGTCTGCCTGGGTTGGCACTGGCGTCCCTATGCGTATTCGCGCGAGGCCATTGATGTCAACGGCAATAGGGTGCTGGATTTTCCTGACTGGATGGTCCGGCTTGGCCGCAAGGCGATCTTCGCTGCGACCCGGGATGCTGCAGCGGCCGAGCAGTACACCCCGGACACTGCGCTCGTGAACTATTACGGGGCCGAATCCAGGATGGGCATGCACCAGGACCGCGACGAACGGTCGGTCGCACCGGTGGTCTCAATCTCCATCGGTGACTCCTGCCAATTTCGGTTCGGAAATACGCGGAGCCGGAACAAACCCTACGAGGACATCCTGCTGGCTTCGGGAGACCTGTTCGTGTTCGGGGGGCCGGCCCGCCTTGCCTACCACGGGGTCACCAAGATCCTGCCCGGCACGGCGCCGGCCGACTGCGGGCTTGAAACGGGACGCATCAACATCACCATGCGGGTCACGGGCTTGCCGGACGGCTAGTGCGGCCGGCCCGGTCCGTATTTATTGCCCGGGTAGATTCACGACCGTTTGAACGGCCAGATGGTCGCTGGGCCCGGCTTCGACATTGGTGTTCGAGGTGACTTCCAAGCCGCGGACCAGGACATGGTCAAGTCGCATCATGGGGAAGGGCGAGCGTGGCCACGTGAAGCCAAGGAGCCCGTCATCCTGATTGGGCTCGTCGAGAATCGAGGAAATCTTCTTGAAGGCGCGGTCGGTGCTAGTTGCATTGAAGTCACCCACGGCCATCATGTTTTCCTCGGGATCGGCCTGAACCACGGCTGCCAACTGCCTCAGCATTTCGTCGCGGTCGACGTGGTCGTTGGGACGGGCCGAGGCGGCATGGATGACGTACAGCCGAAGGCTCCCGGAGGCTGCATCGACCTGTGTTGAGAGGGCGCGCTTCCAGCCCAGGCCCAATTCGAGTGGTTGGGAGTTCGTGAGTGGGTACTTGCTCCACACTCCCACGGTGCCCACCACGAAGTGGTGTGGATAGACATCCTCCAGGGCGGTGCTGACGCGCTGGGCGCTGCCGGCATCGAGTTCCTGCAAGGCAATGACGTCGCTTCCGTCCTCGGCGAGTTCGAGAGCCGATTGCGCGGCACCCCCGGTGCCTGCCTTGATGTTCTGACTACTGAGCGTCAATGTGGCGGCACCCGTCCGGGGAGCGGACCATGACAGCGGAACAATCGCTGGGCCAAAGATGACAAGCCAAGTAAAAACCGGAATCAGGAGCACGACCAAGGAGGTCCGGCTACGGGACGCCACGGCGAGCAGGAGCAACGCCGGTACCGCCAGGCCCATCCATGGTGCGGCGTTGTCAAGGAGCAGACCCAAGCCCAGGAAATCGGGAACCCGGGCGTGGAACGCCATTAGCGTGGCACTTGCCAGGGCGCCAATAATCACCAGAAAACGCAGGAACCGATGGGCACGCGATCGCCGGCGTTGCGTACTTTTCACAGCGCGGGACCGGGCAGAATAATCAGACATCGCTACCAAGGGTCGCACATTGGCCTGATGGAAGCGTGGACCGGGGCTGTGATTCGGCCAAGGATTTCCTGGGTGCACCCGGATTGGATCCGGGCAAAGTGCGGGCTGGCTACCGACCTCTCGACTACGAGGGCTCAAGGTGAGATTCTAAAACTAGAAATCCTAATGGCTACTCTGATTTTCCGGACCTGGCGGGTCTTGCTGGGTGGCACCATTCTGACAGGAGACGAACACCATGAGTGAAGCGGCAATGGCTGGATCGACGACGCAAGGTGAGCTGGGGACCGTGGTGATTGGTGGCGGTCTTGCCGCAGCGCACTGTGTCCATGCATTGCGCGAGGGCGGCTACACCAAGCCGATTACACTCATCGCCTCCGAGAACGAAGTTCCCTATGAGCGGCCTCCGCTGTCCAAGGAATACCTCCAAGGCAGAAAACCCGCGCAGGAGCTGCCGCCCTTCACCGCCGACTGGTACGTAGAGGCTGACGTGGATCTCCGCCTGGGCGTCACCGCCGAATCCATTGACGTTTCCGCCAAGAAGGTCGAGTTGGGCGGCCCCGTATCCGTGGCTTATGAAAACCTCGTGATCGCCACAGGTTGCCGTTCCCGGTTAGGTGGTCGCAACGCCAACATGGAGGGGTGGGACCTGCCCGGCGTGTACACGCTCCGGTCGCTTGAAGACGCCAAACGGCTCAAGGAGCATCTGGTGTCCGGCAAGAATCTGGTCATCATTGGCGCAGGATGGATCGGCATGGAGGTCGCAGCCTCGGCGCGCGCCGCCGGAGTGGAGGTCACCGTCATTACTCCGGATCCAGTTCCCCTTGCTACGGCGATGGGCTCCGAATTCGGTTCCCATGTGGCACAGCTCCATGTCTCCAACGGCGTCCAATGCCGATTCGGGACCGCCGTCAGCGGGATCGCCTTGGACCCCGATAAGGGATTGGCCGTGCAGACCCCGACCGGTGACATCCGCGCCGACTTCGTGCTTCTGGCCATCGGCGCGGTGCCGAACAACGAACTTGCCGTGGCCGCCGGACTCGAGATCGGTACCGGGGTCGTGGTCGATGAGCACCTGCGCAGCAGCAACCCGGACATCCTGGCCATCGGCGACATTGCCGAGGCCCGCAACACCGCCCTGGGTCGAGCCATCCGGGTCGAACACTGGGACAACGCCATCCGCCAGGGCAAACTTGCGGCAGCCACCATCCTCGGACGCGACGAATCCTACGATTGGCTGCCGTACTTCTTTACCGACCAGTTCGATCTGGGCATGGAATACGTCGGCGACCGCGGAGCCGATGACGAAGCCGTCGTGCGCGGTGACATGACCTCGGGGGAGTTCATCATCTTCTGGCTGCGCAAGGGCGTGATCACCGCCGCCATGAACGTGAACATCTGGGATGTCAACGACCACCTTCGCACGATGATCGGGAAGAACATCCCCGTCGCCACCCTCCAAGACACAGACAACGACCTGATGACGCTGTAGCACCAAGTCAGCGGTCTTTGGGTCGGCAAGCGGCGGGAGGTCCCTGACGTCGTGAGGGGGTCGAGTATCCGCTGAAACGGTCGTGGCCGTGGGCATGCTCACGAACATCCCTGTCAGCGCCTGTGGCGACGTAGGCTTGAGGAGGCGGCGACGAGGCCAGATGCACCGCGCACTGCCGCCTACCCTCCGCTGAACCATTGAAAAGGTACCCGTGAATTCCGACGTAACTGCCCTGGGCAACAGCCGGTCGAGCAACAGCACCCAATTGTCCGGACGGCAACTGTTCCTGGCGGTCGTGGCGCTTGCCATGGGCGGGTTCGGGATCGGCACCACGGAATTCACCATCATGGGCCTGCTTCAGGAAGGTGCAGCGGACCTAGGCGTCAGCAACGCCCAGATGGGTCTGCTGATCTCCGCCTACGCATTGGGTGTTGTTGTCGGCGCCCCGATTCTGACCGCATTGGGCGCCCGTGTCGCCCGCAAGACCATGGTCCTGTGGCTCATGGCGTTCTTCACCCTCGCCAACCTCGGCTCGCTCTTTGCCGCGAACTACGAATGGATGCTCGTTTCCCGGTTCCTTGCCGGTCTCCCGCATGGGGCCTACTTCGGCATCGCAGCCATCCTGGCCGGCACGTTGGTGCCCGCATCGATGCGGGGTCGCGCCATCGCGTGGGTGATGATGGGTCTCGCGGTCGCCAACGTGATCGGCGTACCGGTGGTGACCTTCCTGGGGCAGAATCTGGGCTGGCGCTGGATGTTCGCAGTCGTCGGTCTCGTCGGTGCCTTGACGTGGGTCGCCATTCGCATGTTCGTGCCGTTTTCCCCGGCACACCAAGGCGCCAGTATCCGCAGGGAACTCTCGGCACTGCGCAGTGGACAGGTCTGGATGGCCATGTTGACCGGCATCGTCGGCTTTGGCGGATTCTTTGCTGTCTATTCCTACATCAGCCCGATCCTCACCGATGTCACGGGGCTGCCGATCACGGCCGTCCCGCTGGTGTTGGGCCTTTATGGGGTCGGCATGGTGGTCGGTTCGCTGATCGGCGGACGACTGGCCGACTGGTCCGTACTGGGAGCCATCTATGTGGCAACAACCGCCATGGTCGTGTTCATGACCGTGTTCGGCCTGGTATCCACCCATGCGGTGCCGGCACTGATCCTCGTCTTCATCCTGGGCGGAACCGGATCGCTGTTGATTCCTGCGCTCCAGGCATTGCTCATGGACTCCGCACCACACGCCCAATCACTGGCCGCCTCACTGAACCACTCGGCACTGAACGTTGCCAACGCGCTTGGTGCGGCGCTGGGCGCCGCCGTCATCACCGCGGGATTGGGATACCGCGCCCCTTCATTCCTGGGTGCCGGCCTCGCCTTGATCGGCCTGTTGCTGGCCTTGGCCACGGGATGGCGTGCCAAGCGACTTTCGTCGGCGGCAAGCTAACCGGTTCGCTGTTATTGCCTCACGCTATGCTTCGCCGGTTGCGGCACGAAATGTCGCGAGCTTGCGCTCCGTTGCCTCGTGGGACTGTTCCATCAACAGCTTCATGGTGCCTACGACGTCGACGCTGCGGTCCACCAGCCACTGTTGTTGCAGTCCATCGGCCGTGGCCAAGACCATCCGGGTCATGGCGTGGAAGTACTCGAGTTCCTCGGCCGATGGCTTGGGCTTGTCGGCATAGTAAGAATCTTCGGACAACTTCAGCAGGCGGGCATTTCGTTCCTGGAAATACGCAGCTGCGGGATGTGCGGGATCCGCGGCAGCTGCCGCCATGGTGACATACAGGGCAATCAGCCCCGGCTCGTTGGGACCCTGCCCCAAGATATCCTCGAAGCGACCCTCTTGTTCGGCAATGGTTCCGCTGATTTCATTGCGGGCGTCGCGCTCGCGCAGTATCTGGACGAGCAAGTCTTCCTTGGAGTCGAAGTAGTGCATCACACCGGCCAGGGACAGGTCGCAAAGGCTTGCGACCTTGCGTAGCGATGTTCCCCGGTAGCCCTCGACGGCGAACACCTCCAGCGCGACATCTAGAATCTCGGCGCGTTTAGCGATGCCCTTTGCGTATGAACCACGAATTGCCATGTTGATAGAGTAGCGAGATTTTGGGCCATCTCTTACTAACCTGTCATGCACTGGTATTGGGTACCTATCCTGACCTGCAACGACGCGGTCAAATCCTCTCATCGGCCCTCGGGGGCGGTGGATGCTCCCCGCCGCGTGAGGACTGGTCGACATGTTGTGCCAAGATCGCTCTCGATGCCTGTGATCGATGCCTGTGATCGATGTCATGTTCGGATGGGCTGTCGTTGTTTTTCCGCATGCTTTCGCGCCTATGGGGCGCCTGATGGCGACGTTTTCAGGGGGAACGGCGCCGGTGCTCCACGCTCGATTGGCGCATGGGGCACATCGTGCTGTAGATTGTTATCTCGGTTCGGCAGCCTTTCGAGAAAGCCTTGAACTGATCCTTTTCGGGGGTATGGCGCAGTTGGTAGCGCGTCTGCATGGCATGCAGAAGGTCAGGGGTTCGAATCCCCTTACCTCCACGAAAGACAAAAGGCCTCAAACATTGCGTTTGGGGCCTTTTGCGTTGCCTGCCTATGAGGGGGCCCAGCCGACCGCGCGGTACCCCGAAAAGCCCATCATCGCGCGCAGCCAAGTTACCAACGGTTCGAGCCCTGTATGCGGGTTGTCGTCATCCCCGACGGTAAAGACCGGTACTTCACCACGCATATTCCTGGGCAACAGGCGAAGAATGCGATCGGTATCTCCCATTCCGGTCAGCAGCAGCGCCACGGGCCGGAATCCGAACACGGCGTTGACCAGCGCCAGTCCATGCATGCGTGAGAAATGCAGCGGACCTACCAGGACCACTCCGTCAAAGTAGATGAGCTCATGTGCGGAGGAGCTGGTGACCTTGAGGATTTCGCTTCGTATTTCGCGGGAGTGGAGCTTCTCGGCCAGTTCAGCGGCACGCAACTTGGCCAGAGCATCACGTTGATAGTAAACGATTGCCACGCGATCCATGGGAATCCCTCATTCCTGCGACGAATGCCTTCCACAGGCGGGAAACCCGCAGATCATTCCTCTTCTTCACGCTATTCCTGAATCCCGAAAATTGGCTGGGATACCTGGTTCGCGCACAGGACCAAGACGTTACCTTTGGCGGATGTTTTCAGGGTTATCTGAACGATTTGGGAACGAGTTGGCACAACAGTTGCCGCGGCAAACATGCAGCCCCATACTTTCCCCAAGAGCCTTCTTGGGGAAGCAAAATCAGAGAGATCATTGGGATGCTGTGGCATTGGGGAAAAAACAATCTTGTTCGAAGTGCGTGCGGAATCTTCGTGGCCGTGGGACTGGTCATTTCGTCGGCACCGACGTTGGCAGCCGAAGCGCGCCAAACGCCCGCAGTCCGAGGCACGATTCAGGTCGAGGGCGCAGCTTCGACTTCGGTCATGGTGGCAACGGCTTTGCCGTCCAAGGTCAAGACCACGGCCAACCTCAACCTGCGAACGGGGTCGAGTACCGCCCATAGGAGACTTGTGACTATTCCCAAGGGCACCACCGTCAAGGTGACAGCACGGGCAGCCAACGGTTGGTACAAGGTCGGCTACGCGGGACGGACGGGTTGGATCAGTAACAAATACGTGAGCATTGTGCGCTCCGCAGCACCAGCTCCTGGCCGACTGCCTGCCACGGTGCGGACCACGGCAGGGCTCAACCTACGCACCGGACCAAGCACGGCCTATGCGGTTCTGGTGACCATTCCACGGGGCACCACCCTGAAGGTGTCGGCGCGTGCCTCCAACGGATGGTACAAAGTCGGCTACGCGGGACGCACGGGCTGGGTCAGCAACACCTATGTAACTATCAGCACGGGTTCCGGTTCGTCGCCTTCGGCGCCCCGGGCTCCACAATCCACGGGTCCGAACCGCACCTCTCGCGTGGTCTTGACCTTCGACGACTGCCCGCGCACGCTCGGTTCCTTCACGGCCACCATCAAGTACGCCGCTGACCACAACATGGGTCTGGTTATTGCCCCCACCGGCAATTGCCTTTCATCCTTCAGGGCCCGTTATGGGGTGGATCTGGCTGCCTTGGCCCGTGCCAAGGGTCAATGGGTCATCAACCATTCGGTGAGCCACCCCGACTTACGACGCCTGAGCTGTGCGGCTGCTGCCGCCCAACTCGGCGGCTCCGGGGTGCGCACCAACTTTGGCCGCCCGCCATTTGGCGCCATTGATGCCAGTGTGAGGTGCGCCTACGATCGGGTGGGCATGGCCATTTGGACGTGGTCGCGCGACACCCTGGACTGGAGTGTGAAATCCAAATCCATCACTGTGGCGCGCGCCTCTGCTGCCCGGCCCGGCGACACCGTCCTGATGCACATGCAGTGGCAGGGATTCGCGCCTGATTCGCTACGGCAAATCAAGGCAAATCTTGCCAAGCGCGGCGTCGGGGTCTGCCGCGCCTACCACGGGTCCGACGGCGTCGGTGTGGTTGCCCGGACCCCGGTGAGGCTGCCCGCCTCACTGCCTTGCTAGACCCTAAACGCGGCGAGGCGGCCGAGGTATTCGGTCACAGGGGCCGTGCCCGGGTCCAGGCACCACGGCGAAGATTTTCGGGTGCCTGGCCTGAAGCAGGGGAGGGAACGAGCCCCTAGAAAAGAGTAGCCTCGGCCTCGGGCAGAATGCCTTCGTGGCGCAGCAGGAACTCCTTGGCGCCCAGCCCACCGGCGTAGCCGGTCATTGACCCATCGGCACCGATGACCCGGTGGCAGGGGACCACGATCGCAATGGGGTTGCGCCCATTGGCGGTTCCCACGGCGCGTGTCAGCTTTTCATCCCCCAGTTCCAGGGCCAGCTGGCCATAGCTGCGGGTGGCACCGAAGGGGATCCGAGCAAGGCGCGCCCAGACCCGCTGCTGGAACTCGGTTCCCTGCGCATCCAGTGGCACCTCGAACGATGTCCTGGTCCCGGCAAAGTATTCGGCCAACTGGCCGGCGCAAAGGGCGATGCCCGGATCATCGGCCACGGAGGCCAGTCGCTCGCCCAACACCCCGGAGTCCAGGGGGTGGGCGTGGTTTTCCATGTAGATGCCGGTGATCCCGCGGCGGGAGGCCACGATCCGCAGTCCTCCAATGGGGGAGTCCATCAGGCCATGGCGCAGCACGCGTCCGCTAGTCAAGGATCTGCCCCAGCGCTGTCTCGAAGTCGGGGTGCTCGAACTCGAACCCGGCCTCGGCGAGCACGGTGGAGGTTACGTGTCGTCCTGTGGTGCCCAGCGCCGGGTCGGTGTTCAACACCACGGCGCCCGCTGCCAGGACCGGGCGCGGGGTCGGCAGCGCAAACCTGCGCAGTGGCCCCGGTGCGACCTTGGCCCGCAGTGCCTCCATCATCTCCCGGTTGCGCACCGGGTGTGGTGCCGCCAGATGGATGACGCCGCCGGGCAGCGAGAGGTTCTCCTCCAACCCCAGGGCCGCGCGAATGACGCGCAGCCAGTCGGCCAGGTGGATCCAACTGACCCATTGTTCCCCGCCGGCAACCGGGCCGCCCAGGCCGACGCCGGCCAGCAGGGACAACCGGTCGACCAGCGGGCTTTCCTGCTCGAAGACCAGGGAGGTGCGCAGGATGTTCAGCCGTTCGGCGTTGGCCCCGACTACTGCCTCTTCCCAGGGCCGGGCCACCCCGGTCATCTGCGGCAGGGCCAGTGCGCGGGAGGGCAGCGCCGATTCCTCGGTGAGCCGTTGCTCCCCGGCGTCGGCGAAGATCGCGGTGGTGCTCGATTGCAGGAATGCCGCCAGCGGGGCGGGTGCCGCACGCGAGGCGTCCACCAGGGCGAGGGTGGAATCGACGCGGGAGTTGCGCAGCAGGGCAACGTTGGATTTGGTGGGCGGCATGTCCACCAATTCCCCGGCCAGGTTCAACACCGCGGTGTTGCGCCCCGCGCGGTACAGGCTGGTGGACCACGGGCCCTGGGTTTTCCCGTCCCAGCGGATCTGGGTGTACGGGTTGTCGGGACGAACACTGCGGGTGAGGATGACGACCTCGTGGCCGCGGCAGAAAAGGTCGGCCGCGGCGCGGGCGCCCAGGAACCCGTGGCCCCCGGCAATCACGACGCGCAATTGTTGCGTTGCCCTCCCGCCGGCAAGGGTGTAGAGGCGGGCACAGTTTTCGGCGAAGTTTGAGGCGATGGGCCGGGCGGCCGTCCGTTCGAAAACCGCTGACGCGGCCCCGGAGACCGACACACGCTGGGTGAGTTCGGTGCCGCCCTTGACCTTGCGCAGGGACCAGTTCACCATCAGGTGGCCGCCGGGCTGGGGCTGGCGCCAAGTGATGGAGGTGCCCTCCCCGACGCTGGTAACCACGGCGGGAGGTGCGGTGGCCGAATGGACCTTGCCGATGAGCTTGCCCGCGGGGACCAGGTCCAACAAGGTCCCGGCAGTTGCCGGCACCTCGTGTGGCCGCAGGCCCGCGATGGCCCGGTGCCATTCGGGAACCCGGGCCGGGTCGCGCAGCACCTCCCACAGGGCCGCGGGTGAAAGTGCGAGGAAATGGGTTTGCGTGCGCTGCCATGCCATGGTCCCAGCTTAGCCACCCTTGCGGTGCGGCCACTACTGCGGTGGTGCCTGTCGGGAAGGCTATCGGCCGACGGACGGCGGCATGTTCAGCCGGGTTCGACGGATGTCGGCGCGAGGAGCATCTGCAGCCGATCCCTGGTCGGCGTTCCGGGCACCGGCGCGTACATCACCAGGTGCAGTTCCGGCGCGTCCGAGGGCACCAGCCGGTGCTGCTCAAAGACCAGCTCGCCGGCGACCGGATGCAGGAACACGCGTTGCCTGGAGGCAAACCGCTCCACGCCGCGGTCGGCCCAGAGCTTGGCGAACTGCCCGCTGGCTTCGGAGAGCCGCTTGATGAGGGTCGTGTGGGCAGCGGAGCCGAGTCGGGCGCCCGCCTCGGCACGGAACTCGGCCACAAAATGCCGCGAGGTTTCTTCCCAGTCGGGCAGCATCTTGCGCAAGTGCGGGTCGGTGAAGATCAGCCAGAGCAGATTGCGCTCCGCCGGGTCCACGGCGGCAATGCGCGCGTAGAGACCTTCGTAGGCACGGTTCCAGCCGGCGATGCCCCAGTCCGGGGCCACCACGAATGCCGGAAAATCGAAGGTTTCGAGCAGCCGCTGCAGGTGCTCGGGTGCCTGCTCGACGGTGCTGACCTCGGTTGGGGGAACGGCCGTGTATCCGCCCAGGGCCAGCACATAGGAAGTTTCGGCGGCAGTCAGGGCGAGCACCCGGGTGATGGATTCAAGCACCTGGCGGGAGGCATTGATTTCCCTGCCCTGTTCCAGCCAGGTGTACCAGGTGACGCTGACCGCGGCGAAGGCGGCGATCTCCTCACGGCGCAGTCCCAGCATGCGGTTGCGCCCGATCGGCGGCAGGCCCAGCTCCGCCCGAACGAGGTTGCCGCGCCGATCCCGCAGGAACTGCCCCAGTTCCTGTCTTCTTCCATCACTCATGGAACCTAAATCTATCACTCCCACTACTAGTATTAGCAGCGTCTTCCGCCGCAACCGCGTTGCTGGTTGACTGGTCCAATGCCTGAATTACGTTCACGAACAGTCACCCACGGCCGCAACATGGTCGGCGCCCGCGCCCTGCTCCGCGCCGCCGGCGTCAAGGGCTCCGATTTCGGAAAGCCGATCATCGCCGTGGCGAACAGCTTTACCGAATTCGTCCCCGGCCACACCCACCTGCAGCCGGTGGGCCGCATCGTCTCCGACGCCATCATCGAGGCCGGCGGAATCCCGCGCGAGTTCAACACCATCGCGGTGGACGACGGGATCGCCATGGGCCACGGCGGCATGCTCTACTCGCTGCCCAGCCGCGACCTGATCGCCGACTCCGTCGAGTACATGGTCAACGCGCACTGCGCCGACGCGCTGATCTGCATCTCCAACTGCGACAAGATCACCCCCGGCATGATGATGGCCGCCATGCGGCTGAACATCCCCACCGTGTTTGTCAGCGGCGGGCCGATGGAGGGCGGCACCGCCGTGCTGGTGGACGGCACCGTGCGCAAGCGCCTGAACCTGATCTCCGCCATCGCCGACGCAGTCAACGACTCCGTCTCGGACGAGGACCTGCTGAGCATCGAGGAAGCCGCCTGCCCCACCTGCGGATCCTGCTCGGGAATGTTCACCGCCAACTCGATGAACTGCCTCACCGAGGCGCTCGGCCTGTCCCTGCCGGGCAACGGCACCACGCTGGCCACGCACACCGCCCGCAAGGAGCTGTACGAGGACGCCGGCCGCGCCATCGTGGACATCACGAAGTCCTACTACTTCGACGACGACGAGTCCGTGCTCCCGCGCGCCATCGCCGGGCGCCCCGCGTTCGAGAACGCCATGACCATGGACATCGCCATGGGAGGGTCCTCCAACACGATCCTGCACCTGTTGGCCGCTGCGCAGGAGGCGGAGCTGGACTTCACCCTCGATGACATCGATGCGATCTCCCGCCGCACCCCCTGCCTGACCAAGGTCGCCCCCAACGGCGAGTACCTGGTCGAGGACGTCCACCGCGCCGGCGGCATCCCCGCCATCCTGGGCGAACTGGACCGCGGCGGAATGCTCAACCACAACGTCCGCTCCGTGCACGGGCCGGACCTGCGCTCCTGGCTGGACGACTGGGACATCCGCGGCGGCAAGGCCACCGAGACAGCCATCGAGCTCTTCCATGCCGCCCCCGGCTGCGTGCGCTCCGCCGAGGCGTTCTCCCAGTCCGAGCGCTGGGACACCCTGGACCTTGACGCCAAGAACGGCTGCATCCACTCGATGGAACACGCCCACTCCGTGGAGGGCGGCCTGGCCGTGCTGCGCGGAAACATCTCCCTGGACGGGGCCGTGGTGAAGACCGCCGGCGTTGACGAATCAATCTTCAAATTCTCCGGCCCTGCAGTGGTCTTCGAATCCCAGGACGATGCCGTGACCGCGATCCTGAGCAAGACGATCGTCGCCGGCGACGTCGTGGTAATTCGCTACGAGGGTCCGCGCGGCGGACCGGGCATGCAGGAAATGCTCTACCCCACCTCGTTCCTCAAGGGACTGGGCTTGGGCGCGAAGTGCGCGCTGATCACCGACGGGCGCTTCTCCGGGGGAACCTCAGGACTGTCGATCGGCCACATCTCGCCAGAGGCCGCTGCGGGCGGCGCGATCGCGCTGGTGGAGAACGGGGACACCATCTCCATCGACATCCCGGCCCGCTCCATCACGCTGGAAGTCAGCGAGGACGAGCTCGCCCGGCGCCGCGCGGTGCTGGAATCGACCATCGGCTACCAGCCGCGGGACCGCGACCGCGTGGTCTCCCCGGCGTTGCGCGCCTATGCCGCCTTCGCGCAGTCCGCGGACAAGGGCGCGGTGCGGCACGTGCCGCAAATCGTGCAGAAGCAGGCAGTCCTGTCCTAGGCACGCAAGCAGGTAAGCGAGGCCGGACCCCAAGCGGGGTCCGGCCTCGCTTGTCTACGCCTGGGTGACGAATTCGGCCAGGGCCGCGAGCTGGGCCGAACGCACGGCCGGATCCAGGTACATCATGTGCCCGGCGGCGTGATAGTGGTGCGTGAAGCGGGTCCGGACCGCGGCCGGGACCTCGAGGTGCGCCCACACGTACTCGGCGGCGAAGTGCGGGGTGGCCCCGTCGTGGTAGCCGTAATCGACGTGCACGCGCATATCCGGGATGTCGATGAGCAGGCGTTCCAGGTCCCGGGTGACGTCGACGGGCCGGCCCTCGAACCCGCCGTAGCTCCAGGGGTGCACCCGTCCGGTGAGCACCTCGTAGGGCAGGTCTGATTCGTAGCCCAGTTCCGCGCGCACGTAGTGGTTGATGGCCGCGGCATAGGCGGGGGTGATGGCGCGCAGCGACGGGTCGTCCCAGGTGTGCGATTCCTGCAGGCGCGGGGGGACGCCGGTGAAACGGCCGTCGATGCGCCCGACCATCAGCCCGTTCTCGCGCAGCAGCTCGGTGGCGAACTCCATGTACTCCCAGCGCAGGTTGGTGCGGCGGATGAAGGCCTCGGAGAGCGTGGTGAGTTCGGCCAGGTGCTTGACCACGGAGTCGTACTTGCGCTTGGAGAGCCGGTTGCCCAGATGCAGCGCCACCACGTAGTCGCCCGAGGCGTAGTCCTCGGCGTCCCGCACCACCTCCTGCAGCGGGCGGTTGCCGTGCCGGCCGTGGTAGTGCGCGATGGCCGCGTAGGTGGGCAGATGCAGGGCGTAGGGGGTGTCGTTGCCCGGGGCGAAGTCCAGCGTGGAGAGGTTCAGCACCGTGGAGATCAATCCCAGTCCGTTCACCGCCAGGCCGTGGGCCTCCTGCAGGCGCCTGGCCACCGCCACGGCGCGCATCGTGCCGTAGGACTCGCCGATCAGGTACTTGGGGGAGAGCCAGCGCTGGTTGCGGGTGATCCAGAGCCGGA
The DNA here is from genome assembly GCF_025847175.2 of Paeniglutamicibacter sp. ZC-3. Lineage (NCBI taxonomy): Bacteria > Bacillati > Actinomycetota > Actinomycetes > Micrococcales > Micrococcaceae > Paeniglutamicibacter > Paeniglutamicibacter sp. ZC-3. The sequence continues at coordinate 96,795 of NZ_JAOYTG010000009.1, forward strand.
TGACCTCGGCGACCAGGTCGCGGTCGGACTCGAAGGCGTGGAACTCGTCAATCGTGCCGCCGGAGACCACGCGCGAGAAACCGGTGTTCACCGGATCGATCATCACCACGTCCGCGTGCTCGAGCAAGGACTCCGGGTTGTCGATGACGCCGTAGGGCGCGGCGGCCATGCTGCCCACGTCTCCGGAATCGACGATGCGCGGACCCAGCAGGCCCATGTGCAGCCACAGGCTGGCCGAACCGGGGCCGCCGTTGAAGGCGAACACCACCGGCCGGCGGTTGGCCGCGGGCGGGCCTGCCGGCTTCTTGGCGCGGGACTTGGCCGCCTGCCCGGCAACGGGTGCCTCCTCGGTGTCCGCGGTGTAGGACACCAGGAAGATCTCCGCCTTGGCGTTGAATCCGTCGGTCTTCCCCTCGGCGTCCTCCTCCTTGCGCAGCACCATGCGCCCGGTGGTGCTGGTGTAGCGCAGGCCGGAGGCCGTGCGATGGCTCCGGGTGACAAAGTCGTCCACGACATCGGGCTTGGGCGTGGTTTCGGGCGCGGTCGGGGAGGTTGCGGAAACATCAGGCATGCCAAGATCCTACCTGCGACGGTCCCTCGATTTGCGGTGGCCGCCATAAGAAGGAGCGGTCGATGCATTGCCGCCGGCAGGCGAGCGTGTTCGCCGGTGTCCTGGGCGGTGCGGATCTTACCAAGTCAAAAGAAAGTCCCCTCTACACCGAAACCGGTGAAGAGGGGACTTTGTCGCGGCTTGAGGCGAATGTCAGGAAACCACGTAGGGAGCGTTCTCCTCGACTTCATTTTCCATTGCGGTGAACTCTTCCTCGATGGTCGCATTGTGCTTGTACGTGGCACGCGAGACCAGCACGGCGACGACGAGGTTCAGCACGAAGCCTGGAACGATTTCGTACATCGCAGAGGAGAGCACGTCGATGTTCCCCCAGACGAAGACCGTGACGGCACCGGTGAGCATGCCTGCAAGCGCACCGGTGGAGGTGAGCTTGCGCCAGTAGAGGCTCAGCAGCACGATCGGTCCGAACGCGGCTCCGAATCCTGCCCAGGCGAAGGACACCAGATCCAGGATGCTGGAGTCCCGGTTCAGGGCCAGCGCCGCGGCGACGATTGCCACGACGAGCACGCCGGAGCGGCCGAGCATGACCTCGCGCTGGGGGCTGAGCTTCTTGCCGGCAATGTTGTACAGGTCCTCGACCAAGGCCGAGGAGCACACGATCAGCTGCGAGGACATGGTCGACATGATCGCGGCCAGCACCGCCGCGAGCACCAGGCCGGCAACGAAGGGGTGGAAGAAGATCTGGCTCAGCAGCAGGAAGACGGTCTCCGGGTCGGTGATTTCCTTCTCCGGGCTGTCGGCGAAGTAGGCGATGCCGACCAATGCGGTGACGATGGCGCCGACGGCGGTGAGCACCATCCAAGAGATGCCGATGCGGCGGGCGGTCTTGGCCTCGGACGGGGAGCGCAGGGCCATGAAGCGCACGATGATGTGAGGCTGGCCGAAGTAGCCCAGGCCCCAGGCCGCGGTGGAGAAGATGGCCACTGCCGCCAGGAACCCGTTGGTGGTGTTAAAGCTGGAGAACAGGTTCAGTGCCTCGGGGTTCACGTCCTTGATCTTGGAGCCGAGGTCCCCGATGTTGCCCATCTGGAAGATGGCGACAATCGGGACGGCAATCAGTGCGGCGAACATGAGCAGGCCCTGGGCCACGTCGGTGAGGGTGGCACCGAGGAATCCGCCGAAGAGCGTGTAGAGCAGCGTGACGCCGGCAACCACAAAGAGGCCGGTGAAGTAGTTCCAGCCGAAGGAAGACTCGAAGAACTTGCCCGCTGCCACCATGCCGGAGGAAACGTAGAAGGTGAAGAAGGCCAGGATGATCACCGATGCGGCGATGCGCAGGAAGTGGCTGTTGTCCTTCAGCCGCTTCTCAAAGAAGCTCGGGATGGTGATCGCGTTCTGTGCGACGGCCGTGTAGGAACGCAGCCGCGGGGCGACGAACTTCCAGTTCAACCAGGCGCCGATGGTCAGGCCGATCGCGATCCAGGCTTCGATCAGCCCGTTGAGGTAGATCGCGCCGGGCAGGCCCATCAGGAGCCATCCGGACATGTCCGAGGCACCTGCGGACAATGCCGCGACTCCCGGCTTGAGCCCGCGGCCGGCGAGCATGTAATCGTCGATGTCGTTGGTGCGCTTGAACGCAAAGTAGCCGATGGCCAGCATTGCTGCGAGATACACCGCAATGGCTATCAGCTGGAATGTTGAGTCGGACATGTTGTGGACCTCATGAAGGTTGGGCGAGCCGGGGAAGGGTGATCCTCGGCGTGTTTTGCTGCCGGGGGCATGGTTGCACTGCCCCGTGGCACGTGCCGTTCGTTCGCAACCGACCTCGAGTATGACAGGAAAATTCGATGCCGTGTGGCCGCTCTCACCCCGGCGTTACCTGTTTGTGACCTAACTTACAGCCTCCGGGTCGACGTCCGTGGGCGCCGGAAGAGCGGCCGCCTGGGCATGCAGGGCGTTGCGGACTGCGACCAGCCCCGGGTGTTGGGTGGAGGAGTGGCGCACCGAGGTGAAGATGGTGCGTTGCGGCGCCCCGGGCAGATCGACGATGCGCAGATCGCGCTTGCGCGCGGCCCAGACCAGGTCCGGCAGCAGGGCCACGGCGTTGCCGGATTCGACCAGCCTGACGTGGGCCTGCAGGTCGGCGGTCTCGTAGCGCACATCGGGTTCGAACCCGGCCATGCGGCAGGCCTGTTCGGCCCAGTGCCGCGAGGCCGCGCCACGCGGTTCCATGACCCAGGGCAGGCCGGCGGCGGCCTCGATGGCAGTGACATGGTGGAACTCGGCAGGCATCGCCTCGTCCCGCGCCGGCAGCGCCAGTCGGATCGCGTCGTGGGCCAGGATCTTGCGGTCCAGGGTGGCATAGTGCGGCGCCGCATGGCCGGGGTACTGCTCCGCGACGACCAGGTCGAAATCCCGTGCCCACGTCTCATGAAGCGCCGTTTCCGGTTCGTGCTGCACCATTTCCACGCGCAGGTGGGGGAAGTCCTGGCGCAGCTCGCGCAGCACCGAGGGGATCAGCGAAAGTACCGCGGTTTGGAACACCGCCAGGCGCACCGTGCCGGCCACGGCCTGCTGGGTGGAGGCGAGGTCTCCCTCGGCCCGTTCCATGGAATCAAGCAATTCGTCGGTGTGTGCCACCAGCACTTCGGCCTGCGGGGTCAGTTGCAGGCGCCGCCCGACCTTGCGCAGCAGTTTCACGCCGGTCTCCTTTTCGAGCAGTGAAAGCTGCTGGGAGATCGAGGAGGGGCTGTAGCTCAGCGCGTCGGAGACCTCGGCGATGGTGCCGCGGATGCTCAGTTCGCGCAGCAGTCGCAGGCGTCGGATTTCCAGCATGGTCGGCTCCCGGGTGGGCCGGGTGATCCCTGTGGATCACGGTGGTTGGTGACACCCCAGAATACATTGGTAAAACCGAAGGAAAACATTCGGCTTTGTTCACTTTTGCTGAAGGGATGAAAAGGGTCATACTGTCTGGTGAACCCCGCCTATCAATGCGACACCATTCGTGTGCAAGATGGGTAGTGGTAGCTCCCCAGCCCCCTTTCTTCCTAGGAGAAGCAGCCGTGTCCCAATCGACTTCGCACGTGCGTGTAGTCCCACCGGCCCTCGCCGCCGATGGCACCCCCCTGGTCCGCCCCCAAGACCTGGCCGACGAGACCGTCGAGCTGGTGCGCCACTGGCTCACGGAGGGCTCGAAAGTCCCGGTTGACGCCTCAGCCGCACAGCTCGCCGGCGTGCTGAAGGACCCCAACGGCCTGGACTTCACTGTCGGCTTCGTCGACGGCGTGATCCGCCCCGAGGACCTGAAGGTCGCGGCCCGCAACCTCAAGTCCCTGGCCCCGAAGGTTCCCTCCTTCCTGCCCTGGTATATGAAGTCCGCGGTCGCCCTCGGCGGCACCATGGCCCCGATCATGCCGGGCATCGTCGTCCCGATCGCCCGCAAGGTGCTGCGCGAGATGGTCGGCCACCTGATCATCGACGCCACCGACGCCAAGCTCGGCGCCTCGATCTCCAAGATCAAGAAGGAAGGCATCGACCTCAACGTCAACCTCCTGGGCGAGGCCATCCTCGGCGAGGGCGAAGCCGCCCGCCGCCTCGAAGGCACCCACAAGCTGCTGGCCCGCGACGATGTCGACTACGTGTCCATCAAGGTTTCCTCCACCGTGGCCCCGCACAACCACTGGGCCTTCGATGAGGCCGTCGAGCACATCATCGAGAAGCTCATCCCGCTCTACCGCCTGGCCGCCACCTCCGCGCCCAAGAAGAAGTTCATCAACCTGGACATGGAGGAGTACAAGGACCTGGACCTGACCATTGCGGTCTTCACCAAGATCCTTGACCGCGAAGAATTCCGCGACCTCGAGGCCGGCATCGTGCTGCAGGCCTACCTGCCCGACGCCCTCTCGGCCATGATCCACCTGCAGGAATGGTCCGCCAAGCGCGTGGGCGTCGGCGGAGCCCCGATCAAGGTCCGCGTCGTGAAGGGCGCCAACCTGCCGATGGAGCAGGTCGAGGCAAACCTGCACGGCTGGCCGGTCGCCACCTGGAACACCAAGCAGGACTCGGACACCTCCTACAAGTCGGTGCTCGACTACGCACTGCGCCCGGGACACGTGGAAAACGTGCGCATCGGCATCGCCGGCCACAACCTCTTCGACGTCGCCCTGGCCTGGCTGCTGGCCCAGGGCCGTTCCGTCACCGCCGGCATCGAGTTCGAGATGCTGCTGGGCATGGCCACCGGCCAGGCCGAGGCAGTGCGCAAGGACGTCGGACGCCTGCTGCTCTACACGCCGGTCGTGCACCCGGGCGAGTTCGACGTGGCCATCGCCTACCTGATCCGCCGCCTCGAAGAGGGCGCCAGCCAGGAAAACTTCATGTCCGCCGTCTTCGAGCTGGACAAGAACGAAGTATTGTTCGAGCGCGAGAAGAACCGCTTCCTGGCCTCCCTGGCCGACCTGGATGACAGCATCCCGGCGCCGCACCGCATCCAGGACCGCAACGTGGTCGACGCCGCCGCCATCGAGGCCAAACTTGCCGGGCTGGCCGACGGCACCCTCGACTTCGAGAACACCCCCGACACCGACCCGGACCTGCCGGGCAACCGTGCCTGGGGCCGGGAGATCGTCAACAAGATGGTCGGCTCGACCCTCGGTGTTGATGCGGTGGCCAAGGCCATGATCCACACCGAGGACGAGCTGAACACTGTCGTCGAGACCGCTGTTTCGGCTTCCGAATCCTGGCAGGCCATGGGCGCCAAGGCCCGCGCCGCCATCCTGCACCGCGCCGGTGCCGCCCTCGAGGCCCGCCGCGCCGACCTCCTTGAGGTCATGGGCTCCGAATGCGGCAAGACCCTTGACCAGGGCGACCCCGAGGTCTCAGAGGCCATCGACTTCGCCCACTACTACGCCCAGCGCGGCCTGGAACTGTACACGATCGACGGCGCCACCTTCGTGCCCTCGAAGCTGACCGTCGTCACCCCGCCGTGGAACTTCCCGGTCGCCATCCCGGCAGGCTCCACCCTGTCGGCGCTGGCCGCCGGCTCCTCGGTCATCATCAAGCCCGCCGGCCAGGCGGCACGCTCCGGCGCGGTCATGGTCGAGGCCCTGTGGGAAGCCGGCGTGCCGCGCGATGTCCTGCAGCTGGTCCAGCTTTCCGAGCGCGACCTGGGCACCGAGCTCGTCTCGCACCCGGCCGTCGACCGCCTGATCCTCACCGGCGGCTACGAGACCGCCCAGCTCTTCCGCTCCTTCCGCAAGGACCTGCCGCTGCTGGCCGAGACCAGCGGCAAGAACGCAGTGATCGTCACCCCGAACGCCGACCTGGACCTGGCGGCCAAGGACGTCGCCGCCTCGGCCTTCGGCCACGCCGGCCAGAAGTGCTCGGCCGCCTCACTGGTGATCCTGGTGGGTTCGGCAGCGGACTCCAAGCGCTTCCACAACCAGCTGATCGATGACATCCGCTCACTGAAGGTCGGCTACCCGCAGGACCCGCAGACCCAGATGGGCCCGGTCATCGAACCGGCACAGGGCAAGCTGCTGCGCGGCCTGACCACCCTGGGCGAGGGCGAGAAGTGGGTGCTCGAGCCCCAGCAGCTCGACGAGTCGGGCAAGCTGTGGAGCCCGGGTGTGCGCTCCGGCGTCAAGCGCGGTTCCGAGTACCACCTGACCGAGTACTTCGGCCCGATCCTCGGCGTGATGACCGCAGAGACCCTCGAAGAGGCCGTCTCCATCGTCAACGACATCGACTACGGACTGACCAGCGGCCTGCACTCGCTGGATCCGGGGGAGATGGCCTACTGGCTGGAGAACATCCAGGCCGGCAACCTCTACATCAACCGCGGCATCACCGGTGCCATCGTGCAGCGCCAGCCCTTCGGCGGCTGGAAGAAGTCGGCCATCGGTGCCGGCACCAAGGCGGGCGGACCGAACTACCTGGTGGGCATGGGCTCCTGGGAAGACGCCCCGGTGGCACAGGCCGGCCAGCTTTCGGCCACCTCGACCGCACTGCTGAACGCCGCGCGCGGAACCGACATCGCCGAGGCCGATCTTTCCTGGCTCGAGGGTGCCTTGGCGTCGGACAACGCCGCCTGGACCACTGAGTTCAACACCGCCAAGGACGTCTCCGGCCTGCACGCCGAGCGCAACGTGTTCCGCTACCGCGCCCTGCCGGTGACCGTGCGCTTCGAGAACGAGACCTCGGGGCACGGCATCGCCGAACTGCTCCGCGTTGTTGCCGCAGGCATCGCCGCCGGATCCCGCGTCACGGTTTCCTCCGCGGTCGAGATTCCCTCGGCAATCCGCACGGTGCTCGCCGAATCCTCTGCCACCGTCGTGGTTGAGGATGCCCAGGCCTTCGGCGCCCGCGCCGCCCGCCTGGCCGCCAAAACCGGCCCGGATTCCGCGGCCCGCATCCGCCTGATCGGCGGCTCGGTCCTGGACGTGGCCGAGGCCACCGGAGGCAAGCCCGATGTCGCCATCTACGGCAACAACGTGGTTTCCGCAGGGCGGGTGGAAATGCTGACCTTCCTGCACGAGCAGGCGGTCTCCATCACCGCGCACCGCTTCGGCACCCCGAACCACTTGAGCGACGCGGTTATCTAGTAACCTAAAGCTCCAACGCAGCAGGCCCGTGGCAGTCCCCTCAAGGGGGAAGTCGCGGGCCTCCTGCGTGCTGCCGGACAATGCTTGACGGCGGTCGTCCCCGGCCGATACATTAACGATTATCGTTGTTATCGCAAATCGTTAAGGATGGGAATTGTGAGCAGAGACCTGGATCCTCCGTTACAAAGACTTGGCCACATCGGAGGACGGACATTCCTGCTGACCGTTTCGGGCGTTGCGACTGTCGCCGGGTTGCTGGCCGTTTTTTACTTGGCCTGGTTCACTGAGGAAACCTTCACGCGGTCATTCTTTTTCGAAGCGTCACTGGTGACGCCACCGAGCGACGTTCCGGACCTACGCGGCGTCTCCGGGGCATCCTTGGCCACGTATGGCACTGCAATCGTTGAGAGCGACGAAGGCCTCTTGGCGCCCCGGCTAGCGCTGGCTGCTGCCCAGGCCTTGTACTTCCTCCTGTTCATTGCCGGCTGCGCGGCCGTCATCCTGATCTGTCGCCGCCTGTGGAAGAACGAACCGTTCACGACGATGGCCCATTGGATGCTGCTTGCTTTGGGGACACTGGCCGGCGTCACTGCATTGATTGCCCCCTGGCTCGAAACGCTCTCGACGCACCTGGCTGTCACCGAGCTTGGATTCCCCGGTTCCGGATCGGATACCCCGGGCGCCTCCGGCGACGGCTATTGGCTGGCGACCTCGGCCGAGTTCAGTTTCCAGGATGCGAACCACTCTTTGCTGGCGCTCGGCGTCGTCTTGATCCTGCTGTCGCTGGTCTTGCGGCGCGGGCGCAGCATGCAACTAGACGCCGCCGGGTTGGTTTAATGGGCCGCAGGAACGACGAAATTGATTTGACGAGCGGAGTCCACTGCCGGCTTGACGAGCTGTTGCGTGACCGCTCCATGACGTTGACCCGTCTGGGCGAGCTGGCCGGAGTAAGCATCGTGAATCTTTCGGTGCTGAAGAATGACCGGGCCAAGGCCATCAGATTCAGCACACTCGTTGCCATCTGCCGGGCACTGGAATGCGAGATTGGCGAGCTGCTGGTACTGGAGAACCAGGTTTTGAAACGAGTCGCCAACGATTGAGGCGTGCGACCCCATCGTGGGATCGCACGCCTCGGGTGTCTCCAGTACAGCCTTCGCTCTAGTCCTCCAGCTTCAGCGCCTTGCGCCAGGACAGCGCCGAACCGGTCTGCATGATGGCCCGGCGGTAGATGCGTTCACCGAGCAGCACCATGGCCCAGGCCGCCGCAATGGCGATAGCCAGCGCGGCAACCGGCTCCCACAGCGGCACATCGCTGCTCAGCAGGCGGATGGGCATGGCCACCGACGAAACCACGGGAATGTATGAGGCGACGACCAGCAGGGAGCCCTTGGCGTACATGCCGGTGAAGAGCACTGCCACCAGCACCATGATGACTGGGCCGGTGGACTGCTGCAGGTCCTCGGTCCGCGATGCCATCGCGCCCAGCGCCGCCCAGACGGCGGCGAGGATCAGGAAGCCGGCCAAGAAGAAGGCCAGGAACCATCCCGAGGTGGCAATGACGACGGAGATGAAAGGGATTTCCGTGGGCATCATGGTCAGTGCCAGCAGGCCGATGCCCACGAACAGGCATAACTGACCCATGGCCAGGATGAGGTTGCCCAGGATCTTGCCTGCGAGCAGTTGGCGGATGGGGATTGCCGTGGCGAGGATTTCAACGACGCGGTTCTGCTTCTCCTCGACCACCGAGTTGGCGATCGGCAATCCGAAGATCATGGCGGACATGTAGAAGAGGAACGAGAAGATGAAGCCCATGACCATGGCCATCGAATTGCGTTCCTGGTCGCCCTCAAGCAGTACTTGGGTCACGGCGGACCCAGCCGTCAACTCATCGAGGGTGACTCCCAGCTGGCCCGCATTGAAGTCCAGTGCCTGGGCTTCGGCAGCGTCGGCGAGCAGTGACTTGATGTTGCCCGGCACGTCGATGAGCCCGGTGAGGCTGTAGCCGTCCGGGGTGGGCGCGAGCACCAGATCCGCGTTCTTGGCGCGCAACGTCTCGAGTGCCGCGTCCCCGGAAGCCACCGGCTGGGCGGTCAACTCGATCTTCTGGTCCTTGGAGATGGCCAGCTCGTTGGCCGAGGCCACAAGAGCCGCGGTCCTGCCGTTTTCGGCGAAGGCAATCGTCGATGTGGTGCTCTTGTCTCCCATGATCCCGGCGAACACTACGGAACCTACGATGAGCGCGACGGTGATCAGCGTGGTGATGATGAACGACTTGTCGCGGACCTTCACCGTGACCTCGCGCAGGGTCACGATCAGCCACGGCGCGCCCCGCTGTTCGGCAACGGAGTCGGCGGCGGAGGCCTCGGAGGGCTTGGTGCGTAGGTCTGTGCTGCTCATCGGATGACCTCCCGGTAGATTTCTGCCAACGAGGGACGTTGCGGGGCGAACTCGGTGACCGCCCCGCGTTCTACGGCGGCGCGCAGGACGCGCTGGGCGGCGGCGTCGTCGGCGAACTCGACCAGGGCACGCGGGCCGGCCACATCCAGGACGCTCACTTCTGGCTGCTCGCGCAGCCACCCGGCATCCGGCGGTGTCACCACAACATGTTTGGCGCTGGCGCGCGCCCGCAGGTCCGCAGCCGTTCCGGAGGCCACGATCCTGCCGCCTGCCAACACCACCAGGTTGTCGCAGAGCTGGTCGATCAAATCCAGCTGGTGGCTGGAGAAGAGGATTGGCACCCCGGTGGCCGCGCGCTCGGCCAGCAGCGAGGTCATGGAATCCACGGCCAGCGGGTCCAGCCCGGAGAACGGCTCGTCCAGGATCAGTGCGGTGGGGTGGTGCATCAACGATGCGGCGACCTGGACGCGTTGCTGGTTCCCCAGCGAGAGGGATTCGAGCTTGTCCTTGGTCCGGTCGGCAATGCCGAAGCGGTCCAGCAGGTCCAAGGCCTCGCTGCGGGCATCGGCGCGACTCATGCCGTGCAGCTGTCCCAGGTATTGGAGCTGGTCCAGCACCTGCTGCTTGGGATAGAGGCCGCGTTCCTCGGGCATGTAGCCAAAGCGCGCCTGGTCGGCATCGGCGATCTGCGTGCCGTTGAAGTACACCGACCCGGAGTGGGACTTCAGCACGCCCATGATGATGCGCATGGTGGTGGTCTTCCCGGCGCCGTTGGCCCCGACGAATCCCGTCATGCCGTTGGCCGGGACGGAGAACGAGACGTCCTCCAGCACCGTCCGGTCCCCGAAACGCCGGGTGAGACCTTCTACCTCTAACATGGTTCTTCATTCCTTCGGTATGCATGGTGCCGGCCCGCGGCGGGCCCGATCCTGTCCTCCAATCTATGCCGCGGCATGGTCGTCAAGGATCCTTCAAAGGAATGAAATTCGGTTCCGGACGTGGGGCAGAACCGGGTTCAGGGCTCCGTCGAAGGGATGAGCCCGGCACGGTAGGCGAAGACCACGGCCTGCACCCGGTCCCGCAGTCCCGCCTTGGCCAGGATGTTGGACAGGTGGGTCTTGACCGTGGCCTCGGAGACGTAGAGTGAGGTTGCGATTTCCGCATTGGACAGGCCGCCGGCCAACTTGACGAGCACTTCGCGTTCCCGCGCTGTCAGCTCGTCCAGGATCCGCTGGTCGTGGGGCTCCGCCGCTCCCGCAGGGACCGGGGTTCGCTTCGACTGAGGTTGTGCCGTCGCGGTGCCCCGCCGGATGATGCGCATCGTGACCTCGGGGGAGAGCAACGCGTTCCCAGCGGCCGCCGCGTGCACGGCACTGATGATGACTTCGGGTTCGGTGTTTTTCAGCAGGAATCCGCTGGCACCGGCGTCGATCGCGGCAAAAAGGTAGTCGTCGCGGTCGAAGGTGGTCAGGACGACGACCTTGGCGTTGGTGCCTGCAGTGATCTGCGCGGTGGCACCGACGCCGTCGAGCTCCGGCATCTGGATGTCCATGAGCACCACGTCGGGCTGCAGCTCCAGCGCCGCGGCCACCGCTGCCCGTCCATCGGCCGCGGTGCCGACCACCTCAAGGTCCGCATCGGTGCCGAGGATCAATTCCAGGGAGGAACGGATCAGCGGCTGGTCGTCGCACACCAGGATGCGGATCCTGCTCATGGGGTTGCTCCTTCGGTGGCCTCGGCCACGGTATTGGTGTTCAGGGACCGAAGCCGTGCGCGGGTCCGCCAGCCGGTGGGGGAACGCGGGCCGATGTCCACCTGCCCATGGTGCAATTCGGCGCGTTCCCTGATGCCGCGCAGGCCAAAGCCGCTGCCGGCCGTCCCGGGCCGCGGGCTGCCGTCGTCGGTGACCTCGACCTCCGCCCATTCGCCGTTCGCGTCGCTGCCGCTGCGCAGGGACAGGACAGCGGTGCGGGCCGTGGAATGCTCGCGCACATTGGCCAGTGATTCGGCGGCGATCCGGTAGAGCGCCAGTCCGAGCCCGGCGCCGGCCTGCTCGAAAAACCCCTCGCGGTGCTCGACCTGGATCAGCTCGACCTTCACCCCGGCGCGGGCCGACTGCTCGGCCAGGACGGGAAGCTCCGCGAGCGAGGGCTCGGGGGAGCGCTGGGCGGAATCCCCGAGATCCGTTTCCCCGTGCCGCAGGACCCGCAGCAGCGAGCGGGTTTCGCCCACCGCCTGTCGGGCAGAATCCTCGATGCCGTGCATCAGCTCCGCGGCACGCCCCGGATCCCGGGGCTGGACCATGCGGGCGGCCGCCGCCTGCACGCCGACCGCCGAGATGTGGTGGGCAACCACGTCATGCAGTTCGCGCGCAATGCGCAGGCGCTCGTCGATGACGGCGCGGCGCGCCAGCTCCACTGCCTGCTCCTCGAGCTTCGCGGCCTGCTCCACGACGATCTCGTGCTGCCAGGCGCTGCGCCAAGACATGAGTCCCAGGAACGTGGCCCCGCCGAAGTAGAACAGGTTGACCAGGAACGAGTAACCGGCATAGGCAATCACCGGGTCAATGAAGCCCGAGGTTTCGATGGCCATGGGCAGGTCCAGCTCCTCGCCGAACACCAGCTTGGCGTTGGTGATCCCAACGACCAGCCAGAGAAACATGGCCAGGATGACCCCGGTCAGCGCGAGGCGCAGGGCGCGCCTGTCCCGCGCCCAGGTGACGGCCGAATAGAGTCCGACGAAGTAGGTGATCTGCGGTGCGAGCTGCATCATGACGGCCGGCATCCAGATCCCGAACCCCAGGAACATTGCCGAAAGCACCAGCATGGAACCAATCGGGAAGCGCCGGCGAAGCGCCAAGGGTGCCGTCAGCGCGCACATGGCCAGATAGCTGGGAATCCGGTCCGGGGCATCCTCGGCCGGGGCAAAGCTGAGCATCATTTCCATGCCGAGCAGCGCGGCGGCCATGACCAGAAGCGTGACCCAGACATCGCGCCGGAGCAGTTCACGGGACGGCAGGGGGCGTTCGAATTCCTCGGGCGGAAAGTCGCCGGGCAGGAAGCGTTGGCGCAAGGCCAGGAATTTCATGGTTCGTCCTCGGGGCACATAGCCGGTCATCATCCCACCCATGAACCTATCGCATGGCGCTTCAGGCGCGGGCTCCCGATGCGGCGTGGCAGCCAAAATCCCTTGTCTGGAGCAGACAAATGCGATTGGGTGGGGCCATGGCCACATTGATCGAAGACTACGCCCTGCTCTCGGACCAGCGCACCGCGGCGTTGGTCTCACTCCGCGGTTCGGTGGACTGGTTGTGTTTTCCCCGATTCGACTCCGGATCGGTCTTCGCCGCCTTGCTGGGCACCAAGGAGAACGGCCGCTGGCTGCTGGCCCCGACCGAGGGCGAGGTTCTCAGCCGCAACTACCTTGACTCCTCCTTTGTCCTGCGGACCCTGTGGGGCAGCAAGACTGGGCAGGTCCTGGTCACCGACTTCATGCCCATGGGCGATGGCGGTTCCAGCATCATGCGCCGCGTGGAGGGGCTTTCGGGGTCCATGAAGTTTGAACACGAGCTGGTCATCAGGTACGACTACGGCCAGGTCCTGCCCTGGGTCCGGCGCAACTTCGACCCGGAGCGCGGCACGGAGTCGCTGGTCGCCGTCGCAGGCCCGCACGCCGCGGTGCTTTACGGCACCCGGCTCCCCAAGCCCAAGCACCATACCCACCGCGACGAATTCGAGGTCCGCGCGGGAGAATTCTACGATTTCGAATTCGCCTGCTACGCGGGCCACGTGGAGATTCCCGCGCCGAACGACATCGGCATGGCCATGACACAGACGGCGCGCCAGTGGCGCGACTGGGCGGCGGACATCCCGCCGCACGGAGACCACGAGGCGCTGGTGCGCCGCTCGCTGCTGGTGCTCAAGGCGCTGACCCACCGCGAGACCGGCGGCATCGTCGCGGCCCCGACGACCTCGCTGCCCGAGTTCTTCGGCGGCGAGCGGAACTGGGACTACCGCTTCTGCTGGCTGCGCGATGCCGCACTGACCCTTCAGGTGATGATGACCCACGGGTACGAGCAGGAGGCCCTGCAATGGCGCGACTGGCTGCTGCGGGCCATCGCCGGTGACCACCACACCGTGCAGGTGATGTACGGGGTCGGCGGGGAGCGCGAACTGCCCGAGCGCATCCTGCAGCACCTGCCCGGCTACGGCGGGGCAAAGCCGGTGCGCACCGGCAATGCGGCGGTGTACCAATACCAGGGCGACGTGGTCGGCGAGGTCATGGTGGCCCTGGATGAATTGCGCACCATGGGCGGGCGCGAGGACCACTTCTCCTGGCCGCTGCAAAAGGCGATGATCGCGGACGTGATCGCCAACCTCGGGCGCAAGGACCACGGCCTGTGGGAGATGCGCGGGGACCCCCAGTACTTCACGCACTCGCGCGTCATGATGTGGGCTGCGCTGGAATCCGGGGTCCGGGCGGTGAGGCACCACGGCCAGACCGGTGACCTGAAGAAGTGGGAGGCCGCACGCGATGCGCTGCGCGCCGAGATCTTGGCGAAGGGATACAACCAGGAACTGAATTCGTTCACGCAGACCTACGACACCACCGAGGTCGATGCCTCCTTGCTGGTCCTCGCGCAAGTCGGGTTCGTCGACTATGCGGATCCCCGGATGCTCGGCACCGTGGCCCGGATCGAAAGCGAACTGCTGGGCCGGCACGGCTTCGTCCGGCGCTACCGGACCGAGGCCGGAACCGACGGCCTGCCACCGGGGGAATACACCTTCATGGTCTGTACCTGCTGGCTCATCGAGCAATACGCGCATTCCGGGCGCCTCGACGACGCCCGGCGGCTTCTGGCGAAGCTCGCCGGGATCGTCAACGACGTGGGTCTGGTGGCCGAGGAATTCGATCCGGACACCGGCCATATGGCCGGAAACTTCCCCCAGGCGCTCTCGCACCTCGGCCTTATCCGTGCCGCCGATGCCATCGAGGAGGCCGCCGGCGCCCGACCGGCCAGGCCGCGCCGCGGCCCGAAGTAGGATCGCGGCGCGGCCTTCCGCTTTTAGCGCTGGGGCAGCGGCAGCGGTTCGGCGATCGGCTGATCCTGGGGATCCATGTCGATGCCGTAGTCCTTGGCGAAGAGGACCCGGGTGCCGGTGTAGACGCCCTCCTGCTTTTCGTCGAGCTCAAAGACACGTGCGCCACGCAGGCTGTGCTCCTCGGCACCGCCGAGGCCATAAGTGCCGAAGCCCGTTCCCGGGCCGTAGCCCAGCTCGATGCCGTAGTAGTCGCCCATGAAGGTGTTGATGTGGTCGTGCCCGCAGTATGCGCCGCGCACGTCGCCGCGTTCCTGCAACGCGGTGAACAGGCCCGAGTTGAACGCCCCGACGTAGACGTCCTCGTTCTTCACGCCCACGATTCCGTGCTTTTTCACGGCCTTGGCGTGGTCCGCGTCGTTGGAGGAGAACTGGGATCCGTACCACATGTGGTGGTGCTCCCACAGGGGGATGTGGAAGAACATCAGCGACTGGACCTTGCCGTGCTGCACTTCGGTGGCGCGGGAGGTCTCGCGGTACCAGTCGATCTGTTCCGGGCGGATCCAGTCGTAGGACTTCAGTCCCTCGAAGTCCTGCCCGCCGATGGTCTCCGGGGCGTAGCGTCCCGAGTCCAGCAGCCAAACGCCGAAGGCCGGCTTGCTGCTGCGCGAGGAGGCGATCAGCAGCTGGGAGTTCGAGGAACCGAAGGTGCTGTCTTCCTTGGTGTTGACGTTGTGGTCGTAGCCGCGGATGAAGTCAAGGATCTTGGCCTCGGTCATCTTCGTGCCCTTGGACAGGGAATCCTCGTCGTGGTTGCCGAAGGTCAGCGCCCACGGGATCTTCCGTGATTCCATGGGCATCACGACGTTGTTGATGGCCTGCTTGACCTCCGTCGCGTTGGCGGGGGAGCCGTTGATGACATCCCCGTTGATGACCACGAAGCCCGGCTTCTCGGAGTCCAGCACGGCGTCCATGAGTTCAAGGGTGCGACGATCGGTCCGCGGACCGTCCTGGGTGTCGTTGAACTGGACGATCTTGAACTTGCCGTCCTGGCCGAACTTCATTTTCGCGCTCGCCGGGGAGCCCTGCTTCTTGGGAGAGGCTGCCATGGCCGGACGGGATCCGACGGCAAGGATGCCGGAGACAGCGGCGGCGGTACCGCCGAGAAGGACGCCACGGCGGGGGACGGACGAAGGGGTTTTCATGCTGTGCCTTTCAAACGGGTAACAACCAGAGGGGATTGTCGAACGCGAGGGCTCGAGGTCGTGTACTAGACCTTAGAAAGGATGGGTGTCCGGAAGGTTAAGCATTGGTGGCCCCCGGGTGCCCGCCACGTGGCCACAAGGGCGGATGCGCCGAATCGAGTGCATCACCTGCCCGTACCTGTAGGCGGTGTGTGCCGGCCGCGGGGCGGCCGGCACACAATCACAGGTCGATGGCGGGTGACGCGTCCGTCTGTTGGGGAGCGTCAAACCGGTCGAGGGGATGCTCGATCTCGTCCCGGTACATTCGTCCGGCGAACCAGGCAATGATCCCGATCACCGGGGATGCCACGCCCGCCACCACGAAGATCATCCACAGGGGAATGACTTCGGCCAGCGGTCCGGCCAACGCCATCGACACCGGCATGAGTGCCAGCGAGACGAAGAAGTCCAGCGAGGAGATCCTGCCCAGCATGTGGTGCGGGACCCGGCGCTGCAACAGCGTGCCCCAGATGACCTGTCCGAGTCCGCCGGTGATGCCCGGGATGACCATGATGATGGCCAGTGCCAGCGGTGTGCTGGTCAGCCCGATCAGCGCCAGCGGCAGCGTGCCGAATCCCCAAAACATGATCATGAAGGTGAGGTAGCGCCGCGGCAGCGGGAAGGAGGAGGTCACCATGGAGCCGATGGCACTGCCGATGCCGTAGGCGGCGAGCATGAACCCGAAGGTTTTGGCGTCCCCGCCCAGCTGGTCCTCCACGACGAAGGGCAGCAGCACCTCGATGGGGCCGATGAAGCTGAGCACCGAGATGACGGCGAAGAGCAGGGTCCAGAGCAACCAGGGGGTGCCCACGGTGTACCCGACGGCCTCGCGCAGGTCGGCCAGGGCGCTTGGGCGCTTCTGGTTGGGTTTAAGGTGCGCGTCGTAGGCCTTGTGGTGTCCCAGCATGTTCAGGACCAGGAACGCGACAACGTGGCAGGCTGCTATCCCGACAACCGCCATTGACGGATTGAATGAGGCAACCAGCACACCGGCAATGGCGGGACCCGCTGCCTGCTGCAGGACCGGACGGAACATTCCCTCCATGCCGTTCGCCGCCAGCAGGTCGTCGGCCGGCAGGATGCGGGGCAGCAGTGCGGAATATGCGGGGAAGAAGAACGCTGCACCGGCACCCTGGATGAAACCGGCCACGGCAAGGTGCCAGAGCTCCATGGCCCCGGTGAGGGCGAGCGTGGCCACGGTGGCCATCACGAATAGCGAGACGGCCTCGACGAGAATGATGATCTTTCGGCAGCTAACCCGGTCGGCGGTAATGCCGCCAACAAGCACGAAGCCCAGCAGGCCCAGGGACGTTGCGGTGGCCACCACTGAAAGCTGGGCCGGCCCTCCACCCAGGTGCTTGACCTGATAGACCATCGCCACCGCCCACATGCCATGGGCAAAGACGCTGATGGCCATCGCGATCAGGAGGATGCGATAGTCGCGATGGGCGAAGGGTCGTAGCGCGCGCGGGGCCATGGTGGGGGTCCTGAAGATGGGTGTGCGGGGTCAAAGCACGGTGGTGCCCATGACCAATTTTGCGGCCCCCCATTGATGAATGTCAATCACTGTCCGTGTGAGGTGGATGACAGTCAAGTTACTGATGAGTAGTATGGGGTTCATGCATGCACTCTTTCGCCTCCTGATCGTGCTGGCCACGGCACGTAAACGCCCCAAGGTTTCGATGTTCGATACCTCTTCCATGTCGATGCGCGCCCTGCTCACCGACATCGACATTGCCGGGCACATCAACAATGGGATGTACTTTTCCCTCTTCGATTTGGGCCGCTTCGACCTGATGGTCCGTGCCGGGGTGTGGGACATCATGAAGAAGAACAAGTGGAGTCCCGTGGTCCAGTCCGAGACCATCACCTTCCGCAAGTCAGTGGTCTTCAACCAGAAGTTCACGCAGGAAACCCGCATCCTGGGCATGGACGACAAGTGCATCTACTTCGAGCAGCGCATGGTCGCCAACGGGGAAATCTACGTGCAGGCGGTCATGGCCACGCGACTGCTTTCGAAGAACGGCCCGGTGGGCAACGAGGAGATCCTCGCCAAGGCCGGCCTCAGGATGCCCGAGGATTTGGTGCTGCCTGAGTGGGTCGCGCGCTGGCGCGAGGACACCGCATTGCCCGGTGCGCGCAGGCCCGCACCGCATCTTTGGGTCTGACGCCGGTACATGTGGCAACCTCGCCGAGGTCTTATCGCTTCGCGGTATGGGTCACCAGCGCCTCGGCGGCATTCACGACCTGCTGCGCGTGCATTTTCGCAATGAAGTCCAGCGGCCGGTCGTCGTCCAGCAAGGGGTTGGCGGCTTGCAGCCAAGCGACAGCGGCCTGCGGGTCTTCCATGCTCTGCAAGGTCAGCCACACGCGGTAGCCCAGGCGCAGCCGTTGTTCCGTCACTGCATCCAGCTCGGTGCCCTCTGGATGTGCCCAGCGGTGCGGGGCCGTGCGGTCGGTGGTTCCGGAGATCATCTGCACCTGGGGTGCCCCGATGGCATCGACGAGGGTGCGGACGAGATCGTGGATGTCTGACCGTGTTGCTTCCACATACACGGCGCTGTGGTTCAACGCTTTCATGCTTCCAGCATCACCCCGACGCGCCCGGAAATCCATGCCCGGCGGCACACCAAAACCCGCCACGGAGAGCGGTGGTCCGCGGATGCCGCGGTCCCGGGCGGATGGGCGTCCTATGCGCGGAGACGGGTTCGGTGGTGGAATGTAACCATGAACCTCATTCCACCGCCGCTGGCCGTGACCGGGTCCACCGGGGAGCTCGGCGGCAGGGTCGCCGCACTGCTCAGTGCCGCCGGGGTCAAGCAGCGCCTGCTGGCCAGGACGCCGCGCAAGGCGCCGCCGCTTGACGGTGCCACCGTGCTGCAGGCCGCCTACGAAAACACGTCAGGCACGCGCACGGCACTGGCGGGGGCCGAGACGGTGTTCATGGTCTCCGCGTCCGAAAGCCGTGACCGCTTGGAGCAACATTGCGACTTCGTCGATGCGGCGGTTGCAGCCGGGGTGCACCACCTCATCTACGTTTCATTTATCGGCGCCGCCCAGGACGCGGTGTTCACCCTGGCCCGCGACCACTACGCCACCGAAGAATACATTCGGGCCTCGGGACTCCAGTACACGTTCCTGCGCGACAACTTCTACGCCGATTTCCTGCCTGACCTGGTGGGGGCGGACGGGGTTATCCGCGGGCCGGGCGGCGACGGCAAGGCCGCCGTGGTTGCCCGGGCCGACGTGGCGCGCACGGCAGCGGCGATCCTGCGCGAACCGGGCAGGCATCTTGGGGCGACCTACGAGCTAACCGGCCCCGAGGCGCTGTCACTGGCTGAAGTCGCACAGATCCTGAGCAACGTTGGCCCGCGGCAGGTCTCCTACGTGGACGAGACGGTCCAGGAGGCCTATGCCTCGCGGGCCTCCTATGGGGCTCCGCAGTGGCAACTCGACGCCTGGGTCTCCACCTACCGGGCGATCGCCGCCGGCGCACTTGAAAACGTCAGCGGTGACATTGAGCGGATCACCGGGCAGCCGCCGATGTCGCTGGCTCAGTTGCTGCGCTCCTAGCTGCGCGACCCCGTCCAGCTGGCGTGCACCAATGTGAGTGTAAATCGAACGGCACTCGGTCTCCTTTGCTGCCCGGCCTGGGCCTGGGAGGGCTTGTTGTGGCTGCCATGATGTCGTGTCCGTTGCGGTGATCGAATCTTTTTCCTAGTGTTTGAAGCCTCGGCTTCAAACTGTAGGTGGTATCTTCTATGATTGGGGTATGGCAGCGACGTCATCGAGCAGCGGTTCCGGCAGCATCCTGGATGTTGTCGACGAGGAACTGTCCTACGGGGCGCTTTTGGGTCGCGGGTTGGACATGGGTGTCCTGATGGCCGAATATCTCGTGCGTACCGGGCCCGACGGGGTGCGGGCCATGGCGCGGGCGGTGAACCTGGCCACGGCACAGGACGATGGCTTCGAATTGGTGGAAACCCTCGGTGCCTACGAGCACCTGAAGTCGGCGGTCGGCGCCAAGCAATCGGAGTTGGCGTGCACCCTGGGGGACGTTGTCGCCGCCGACCGGATCGGGCGAGGGGTGCGGGTCAAGAACCCGCAGTGGGGCGTGGGCGCGGAGGTGGGCCTGGCCCTGCACGCGTCCCAGCGTTCGGGGACGAGGTTCCTGAATCGCGCCCGCATCCTCACCGAGGACCTGCCCTGCACCCGTCAGGGGCTGCGGGAGGGGACCATCAACTCGGAGGAAGCCAAGCTCATCGTGCGAGAGGTGCGGCGCCTGAAGCCGGTGAACCGCCGGGACATCGACCGGATGCTTTTTTGCGAGACCCACACCTGCTTCGGGCAGGGAGGTGCCAAGTTGCGGGAGATGATCCGCCAATGGGCGCTGATCCTTGAGCCGGAAGCCGAGGTGGACCTGGAGGAGCGTGCGATGAGGGAACGGCACGTGGAGGTGTTCCAGGTCGATCCGTGCCGGGTGAGGATCACCGGGATGTTCCCCTTGGAGTACGGGGCGGCCCTGTGCCAGGTCATGGCGCGTGAAATCGGCCGTGCCCAGGCTGCCGGGGACCCCCGGACCCAGGGGCAGATTGCCGCCGACTTCTTTTTCGAATCCCTCACCGGGATCGGCGACCACACCAACATCCCCGTGGAGGTGAGCCTGGTGATGACCGACAGGACCCTGTACCAGGGCCACCCCGAACCGGCCGTGATCCCCGGCTACGGATACATCAGTGCCGCCAGGGCCCGCGAACTGTTCGCCGGGAACCCGGATAACCCCCTGGACTCCTGGGTCCGGCGCCTCTACACCGCCCCGGGCACCGGGGACCTGATTGCCATGGACTCCAAGGCACGGCTGTTCAGCGGCGGACTCAAGCGCTTCATCACCCTGCGGGACCGGTACTGCCGCACCCCGTACTGCAACGGGAAAATCGAGCACCTGGACCACGTGGTGCAGGTGTCCCGCGGCGGACCAAGCACCGCGGAAAATGCGGGCGGACGATGTCGCCTCTGCAACGCCGCCAAGGAAGCCCCCGACTGGGAAGAACACACCGTCCCGGGGGACAGGCACACCATCCGCATCACCACCTCCAGCGGACACCCCTACACCTCAACCGCACCACCACTGCCCGGCACCCGCCAATACAACGTACGACCGATCAACCCGGCGGACCGGCCACCCAGGCGCGAGTGAGCGCTTGTACGTCCGGTGAGTGAATCAACGTGCTCAACGGCCGCAACAAGATGGTTAGGGTACGAGGGACGAATCCGCTTCAGCATCCTGCACGTTTCCGGCAGCGGAAACAAATTCACCGCGCACCACGCGCAGGAGCACCTCGGCCAGCAGGTCCACCCCGGCGAGCATGTCCGCATCTTTCGTCAGCTCGCGTTCGTTGTGGCTGATGCCCTCGACGCTGGGAATGAAAAGCATGATGGTTGGGACCATGTCCTTCATGTTCGTCGAATCGTGGCCGGCAAGGGTGCGCACCACACCGTGGCGCAGGCCCAACGAATCTGCCGCCTGGGCCGCAAGCTCCAACCCGGCCCGGTCGTAGGCCTTGGCCCCCCACACATGTTCGGCGCCACGCTCGATCCGCACGTTGGCCATCTTCTCAATCCGTGCCACGCGGGCGTGCAGGTCCGCATCCGCGGCGGCCAGCACGTCGGGGTCGGTGGAGC
Organism: Paeniglutamicibacter sp. ZC-3; assembly: GCF_025847175.2. Lineage (NCBI taxonomy): Bacteria > Bacillati > Actinomycetota > Actinomycetes > Micrococcales > Micrococcaceae > Paeniglutamicibacter > Paeniglutamicibacter sp. ZC-3. Next base: position 118,327 of record NZ_JAOYTG010000009.1, read on the forward strand.
GCACATCCACCAGCAAGTTCACGCGGCTGGCAACCACCACCGGGGAGTTCGGGAAGACGTTGAACTCGCCGCAAGAGGTGATCACCATGTGCTCCTCGGTGGAGTGTTCCAGCGCGATCTCGCGTGCGGCAACCACCAGCGCGGAGGCACCCAGCAGTGCGTCCTGGCGGTCGGCGATGACAGTGGCGCCGGTGTGCGCCTGGTCGCCGTGCACCACGAACTCGTACTTGTTCGCGCCCCAGGTCGATTCGACCAGCCCGATGGTCAGGTCCCTGTCTTCCAATGAGCGTCCCTGCTCGATGTGGATCTCCACATAGGCGGCCACCGGCAACTCGAAGTCCCCGATGGTCCCGATGGCCTCCAGCGCCTCGCGAACCGTGACTCCGTCGGGGTCGGTGGTCTCCAGCACCTGGGCGGCGTCGAGCTTGCCGGTGTAGACGGAGCTGCCCATCATCGAGGGCTTGAACCGGCAACCCTCTTCGTTGAACCAATTGACCACCACGATGTTGAACTTCGCTTCGCCCCCGGCACCGGCCAGGGACTCCTGGACACGCTTGGCCGCATGCGCCCCGGCCAGCACACCGTAGGCGCCGTCGAAGCGGCCGCCCAGCGGCTGGGAATCAAGGTGCGAGCCCACGGCGATCCAGGGAGCGCCGGGAGCCAGCTCAAGCATCGAGTACTGGTTGCCGACCGCGTCGTAACGCACGGTGAAGCCGTGCCCCTCCACCAATCCGCGGAACCAGTTGCGGTTCTGCCCATCGGCAACGGTGGCCGCTTGGCGGTCAACTCCGCCGCCGGCGGTCGCACCATGGGTGCTCATCGAGGTGAAATCGGCCAGGAATGCGCTGTTGTTCGACGTCATGGTGTCTCCTGCAATGTGGTTGTTCGGGGAAGGGGGTGATGGTGGTTCAGGCGGTGGCCAGCGCGTCGTTATCGGCACGCGCGTGGCTTTGCCTGCCGCCGACGAAGGTGCCCATGACCTGGAGGTCAGCAATGTTCCGGGCCAGCAACGGGGACTCCGAGAGCACCACGAAATCGGCGAGCTTGCCCCGGGCCAGGGACCCGCGGTCGGCGAACAGACCGGTGGCCTTGGCGGCATTGACGGTGTACAGACGCAGCGCCTCGAGCGGGCTCAGGCATTCCGCCGCACCGCCGAGCACCAGGCCCTTTTCGGTCAAGCGGTCCACGGCGGAGGCCATGGCGCGGCGCACGTTGTTGTCGGCCACCGGCAAGTCCGAGCTGCCTGCCACCAGGACCCCGGCATCCAGCAGCGACTGGCCCCGGTAGAGCCAGCCCTGGCGCTCGGGACCGACGAGCTTGGCGAACTGATCGCCCAGCGGGCCGATGAAGGAGGCCTGCGGGGTCACCGCGATGCCGTGCCTGGCCACCGCCTCCACCTGGTCCGGGCGGGCGATGCCGAAGTGCTCGATGCGGTTGGGCAGCGCGTTGGGGCCGTGCTTTTCCTGCAGCCCGGAGATGATCTCGATGGCCAGGTCGATGGCCGCGTCGCCGATGGCATGCAGCGCCACGGGCCAGCCGGAGCGGTAGGCAGCCGCCACACGTTCCCGGTATGCCTGGGGGTCATCGAGCAGGTAGCCGGTGTTGTGCTGGTGCCCGCAATAGTCCTCCGTCACCGCGGCGGTGGCGCCCAGGAGCGATCCGTCCATGAACACCTTGACCGGGCCCAGCGAAAGGCGCTCGTTGCCGAACCCCGCCGTGATGCCCAGGTCCAGCCCCATCCCGGTCCCGGTGCCGTGGGCGTCGGCGGCGTGCGATTCCTGCCCGCGCAGGGCGTCTAGCGCCGGCATCAGCTGGGCACGGGCATGGAGCTTCCCGGCGGCCAGCGCCTGCTGGTAGGCGGTGACTTCGATGGGGGAGTGGCCGATCCAGCCGCCGCCGATGCCTGCCTCGGTGAAGGAAGTGATGCCCTCGGCGGCGTAGCGGGCGGTCGCGGCATCCAAGGCACCGACGATCTGCTCCACCGAGTAGGGCAGCAGCATCTTCTGGATGATCCCCTGGGCCGATTCCTCGACCAGCCCGGTGGGGGAGCCTTGCGCATCGCGCATCACGGCGCCGCCCACGGGATCGGCGAAGCCCGGCTCCAGCGCCCCGGCCAGTTTCAGTGTGGCGGTGTTGGTGATCGAGGCGTGCCCGGAGACGTGGCGCAGGTACAGCGGGCGGTCCCCGGTGATCGCGTCGAGCCGATTGATGTCGGGGAACTGCCCGTCGTGGTTCTTGTGGTTGAAGCCGGTGCCGTTGAGCCAGACGCCCGGGGTGGCGGCAAGCCGGTGCATTTCGGATTCGAGCAGGGCATAGAGTTCCTCCAGCCCGCGTGCCGGCGACAGGTCAAGGGCCGCGAGCCCCAGCCCCCACCAGGTGGTGTGGCAGTGCGCGTCGATGAATCCGGGGGTGATGGTCGCTTCGCCAAAGTCCTCGGTGCGATCCGCGGTGCATCCGGCCAGTTCCTCGTCGAAGCCCACGATGCGCCCGCCGATGATCCCCATTTCGCGTGCCGTCGGGCGGTCCTCGTCCATGGTCAGGATGGTGTCGGCGCGCACCAGCAGATCGAGTCTCATGCGTTGGCCTCCGCGCGGTGCGCCACGGTGCCCGGGCCCATGGTGGAGGGGTCGGTCTTGAGGTGCAGCACCGCCGGCAGCCCGCTGGCCAGGGCCCGCTCGAGGGCCGGGGCGAAGTCGGCGGTGCTTTCCACAAACTCCCCGTGCCCGCCGAAGGACTGAATCCACTGGGCGAAGTTCGGGTTCTCCATCGCGGTGCCCGAGGGACGCTGCGGGTAGTGCTGCTGCTGGTGGGCCACGATGGTGCCGAAGATGCCGTTGTCCACCACGATAATGAGCGGGGTACCGCCATGGGCAAAGGAAACGGCCAGTTCCTGGGCGTTCATGAAGAAGTCCCCGTCCCCGCAGATTGCCACGACGAGGCGCCCCGGGTGCATGATGCTTGCCGCCACGGCCGCCGGGACCGAAAGCCCCATCGCGCCGTTGCGCGGACCCACCAGGGACCTCGGTCCGTGGTGGGAGAGGTAGCGGTGGCCCCACAGGGTGGCGTTGCCGGCACCGTAGGTAATGATCCGGTCGGCATCCAGTGCCGCTTCCAGGGCCTCGAACGCGACGCCGAGGTCAACGCCGGTGCCGCCGTCGGGTCCGGGACGGGTGAAGGCCAGCTGTTCGGTCCGAAGTCCCTCCATCCACTGGGCTCCGCGCGTTCCGCTCAGGGAGTAGCCCGCGGGCAGCGCGGCGACGAACTCGGCGGGGGACACTCCCAAGTGGGCGTCGATCCGTCCGGCGTGGCCGATGAGCTCCGCGTCGTTGGAGACCACGATGGTCGGGGTGTCCAGAGCCGACTTGTAGCCCTCGGAGAGCACATCGGAGCGGGTGCAGCCGATGAAGACCAGCAGGTCGGCATCGTTCAGCGCGGCGACGGTGCGCTCGGCCCGGCCGTAGCCCAGCCAGCCGGCGTAGGCGGGGGAGTCGTGGTCGATGGCGTCGTAGGCGCGCCAGTCGGCGAGCACCGGGACATGGGCGGCTACGGCGAAGTCGGCCAACGCGCCCGAGGTGTCGGCGTCCCAGCCGTCCCCGCCAACGATGATGGCGGGGCGCTGCGCGGCAGACAGCATCGTGGCCAGCGTCCGCAGGCCGGCGGCGCCCGGCGCGGCCTCCGGCAACGGGTGGACGGCGGGAACGGGGGAGTCTGTCATGCGGACCAGCACGTCCTCGGGCAGTCCCACCACCACGGGTCCCGGGCGGCCGGTGGTGGCCAGGCGCAGCGCGCGGGCCACCAGGTCCCCGGCCTGGTGCTCGTCATCGAGTACAAAAACTCCCTTGGCGGTGGTGGAGAACCAGCCCTCCAGGCTGAACTCCTGGAAAGAGTCGCGGCCGCGGTCGGCCAGCGGGATCAGCCCGACGAAGAGCACCATGGCAGTGGCATCCTGCCAGGCGGTGTGGATGGCGATCATGGCGTTGGCGGCCCCGGGGCCGCGGGTGACCATGGCAATGCCCGGCACCGACCCGAGGCGACCTTCGGCCAGGGCCATGAATCCTGCACCGCCCTCGTGGCGGGTCACCACGGTGTGGATCCCGGCGTCGTGCAGGCCGTCGAGGACATCGAGGTAGCTTTCCCCCGGTACTGCATAGACGCGGGAGACACCGTGTGCCTCGAGGGTCTTGACGATGAGGTGTCCGGCTGAGGTGCTCATGGGCTGTGGTGGTCCTTTGTGGTGGAGCGTGGTGAAGATGGAGGATGCTTCCGTGGTCCCCGCACAAGGTGCGGGGACCACGGAAGGGGGGGTGCTAGTGCTTGAAGCCGGGCAGGTCGACGCTGAGGCGGGGCGCGATGACCCCGGCCACTGCGGTGAACAGGGAGAGGAAGATGAGCATGGCTGCGGCCGGCCACCAGTGGTTTGACGCGGCTGCGACCAAGGCGGTGGCGGCCAGCGGGATGAACCCGGAGATCATGCCGGCGGTATTCTGCGCGAAGCCGACGCCGGTGTAGCGGGTCTTGGCCGGGAACAGGCCGGTGAGCACCGTGCCGGAGGCGGCGTACGGCAGCGACAGGGCCGCGACCGCGAGGGTCATGCCGGCAATCACCAGCACGTCGCTGCCCGATTCGATGAGCAGGAAGGCCGGCCACGCGATGATGGCGGAGAAGATGCCGCCGTAGGTGATGACCTTGGAGGAACCGAAGCGCTCGCCGAGGCGGCCACCGATGATCAGCACCGGGATTTCAACGACCGCGGCAATGATGCCGCCGGCCAGCATCAGCGAGGGCTTGTAGTCCAGCACGTTCACGCCGTACCAGACCACGAACGCGGTGACCAGGTAGAAGCCGCCGATGCCGAGCATGCCGGCGGCCATGCCGATGATGATTTGCTTCCAGGATTCTCTCAGCGTGGTGCGGATCGGGGCCTTTTCGGTCTCGCCCTTCTCCATGAGTTCCTTAAAGACCGGGGACTCGTCGAGGCGGCTGCGGATGTACAGGGCAACCAGCAGCATCGGGATCGCTGCAAGGAACGGCACGCGCCAACCCCAGGCGTCAAAGCTTTCCTGCGAGAAGAACACGGTCATCAGGAAGAAGCCGCCGGAGGAGAGGATGGTGCCGATCGGGGAGCCGATCTGCGGCAATGCGGCATAGCGGGCACGTCGGTGCAGCGGCGCGTTTTCCACCACGATGGTCATGGCGCCGGACCACTCGCCGCCGACGAACAGGCCCTGCATGATGCGCAGGAGCACCAACAGGATCGGGGCGGCGATGCCGATGGCGGCGTAGGTCGGCAGCAGGCCGATCAGGCCGGTGATCACGCCGATGCCGACGATGGTGACCATCAGTGTCTTGCGGCGCCCGATCTTGTCTCCCATCACGCCGAAAATCATGCCGCCGATGGGCCGGGCCACGAGCCCGACGCCGAAGGTGGCGAAGGCTGCCATGGCGGCCGCGGTGGCGTTCTGGCTGGCGAAGAACTGGACGTTGAAGACCAGCGCCGCTGCGGCGCTGAAGAGGAAGAAGTCGTACCACTCCATGGCCGTGCCAATGAGGGCGCCGATGGCAACCTTGGTGGCCTCCTTGTCGGAGATCTGCCGTGTTGCACCGGCTTCGAGTGTTCCAGTGTGGGTCATGGGATTATCTGCCTGAATCTCAAGGGGAGGGCCGCTGCGTCGCTGCTCGCCATCCGATGGTGGGGACCCCACCAATCTTGCCAAGGATCGGCGGTGACGTGGCGCACGTTTCACAACGAGTTGCACACCACAAACGGTGCAAATGCACATAATATGGGGGAATGTTAACACCGGATTTCGCAGGAATCACGCCAAACAACCAATCGGATGATGCCGCGCGCTGGACAGCGCTGCTGGAGCGGCTGGACGTCGGGGAACTGACCGAGGAATTCATTGAACGCCTCGGTGCCGTTCCCAGCTATGCCGTTTCCCCGCTGCCCGTCAGTGAAATCAGGCGCACCGGAAGCGCTTCCTTCGAGGCACTGCTCCTGGCGATGAAGACGGTGGATGACCATCCTGACTACCTGCGCGAACGCGATGCCATCGCCCTGGACGTGGGAGTCTCGCGGGCACGGGCCGGCGTCCCGATCGAGGCGCTGATGACGGCGATCCGCCTGGACTTCTCGGTGATCTGGGAGGCCATCACTGGCATTGCCGAGCCGGAGGACGCACTGTTGCTGGTCGGGCACACCACCCGGGTCTGGGAAGTGGTCGACGGCTACGCCGGGGAGACCCAGCGGGCTTATGTCGCAGAGCTCGCGAGGATCCAGGCGGAGGCGGACAGCGTGCGGCAGGGATACCTCGCGACGCTGTTCAGCGAGAAGAACCTGACCCCGACCGAACTGGAACGGATAGCAGAGGACCTCGGCCAGGACCTGGCGACGGAATATGTGGTGGCGGTTGCGTCGTGGGACCACATACCGGCTCTGCGCCTTGCCCTGGCAAATGCGCGGGCCGGCAACCAGGTGTTTACCTATTCAAGGGCGGATGCGCTGGTGGTGTTCTTCCCGCTGGGGCTACGGGCCGGATCCCGGGCCCAGCGGCTGTCTGCGAGTCTTGAGCGGCTGACCTGCGGGTTGATTGTGGAAGGCTGCACCCTGGAACGGGTTCCACATGCGGCGGCGGTCGCCGCATCGTTGGCCAAGCTGCTCGAGCCGGCGGAGCAGGGAGCCATGACTTGGACGCGGGGCTGGGCGCGCATGGCCAGGCGCGAGCTCGACAGGGCGGGAGCGCCGGGACTCGGCGAGGTGGAGCGGGCCCTGGAAAATTGCGGGACCACCGAACGCCGCCGGCTGGGAGAAGCAGTGGCCGCCTACCTGGAAACCGGCAGCATCTCGCAGGCCGCGGAACGCTTGTATTGCCACCGCAACACCCTGATGAACCGGCTGAAGCGCTTTACCGAGCTCACCGGCGTTGACCCGACGATACCGGTCCAGGCGGCGCGGCTGGTGGTGGGTTGGGCCTAGACGGCGGCGGGACGTTAGATTGTGGGCATGCCACAAGCGACGCCCATCACCGTCTCCATCACCCGGACGGTACTGCCAGAACACCACCGACGCTTCAACGCCTGGGTCCAGGCGGGCCAGGAACTGGCCCGCGAATGGGACGGCTACCTCGGGTCCGGTTGGATTCGCACCGCGCCGGAATCCAACGAATGGCACGTGCTCTACCGATTCTCCTCCGCCAAGGCCCTGGCGGCCTGGGATGAGTCCGCGGAGCGGCGCTGGTGGATGGACAGTGCCGCGGAGCTGGTGGAAATCACCAAGGTGGAGCACCGCACGGGGATCGAGGGGTGGTTCGAGCAGCCCGGGGACACCAAGCTCACCATTCCCGACATCGTGGTGCCCCCGCGGTGGAAACAGGCGGTCAGCATCTTCCTGCCGTTTTTCCCGCTGAGCCTGCTGTCCAACTTCCTGCTGATGCCGTTGCTGCGGGATTGGCCGCTGATGTTTGCGGTGTTGCTGAACATCTGCATCCTGACCCCGCTGATGACCTATATCTTCTTGCCGGTGACGACCCGGTTGCTGAGGCCCTGGCTGCACAAGCCTCGCCGTGACAGTCCCCGGAAGTAGTTCGTAAATAGACGCCAGAGGCCCGTGGGTGCGACCCGGATGGGACAGCATCCACGAGCCCCCGGCCTCGGTGATGCGCGGTTACAGCAATTCGGCGCGCAACTGCTCCGGCGACTTCGGTGACAGCAGGCCCGGCGCCACGTCGAACACTGTCTTCGCACCGGTCTGGCCGGCCTGGTTCATCCTGTGCACGGCGCGGGCGTAGGCCACCAGCACGCTGGAAGTGAATTCCGGGTTCGACTGCAGGCTCAACGAGTATTCAATGACCTGGGCATGCTCGTCGCTGGTGTTGCCGCTGCGGAAGACGAACCCGCCGTGCGGCATCGAGGTGTGCTCGGAGGCCAGTGTGGCGGCATCGATGAAGTTCACCGTGGTGTCGTACTGGTCGAAGTAGTGCTCCATGGTCACGATGGCCGTCCGTACGGCCTCGGAGTCGGCGCCGTCTTCGAGCACCACGAAGCACTCGCGCACGTGCTTCTCGCGGGTCTCCAGGCTCGGGCGCTCGCCGGCACGGACCTGGGCGATCGCCTGGGCGCTGGGAATCGTGTACTGGACGCCGCCGGCGACGCCGGGCACCCGGCGGACGGCATCCGAATGGCCCTGGCTGAGCCCGCGTCCCCAGAAGGTGTAGGTTTCGCCGTCGGGCAGCAACGCCTCGCCGTAGACCCGGTTGATGGAGAACATGCCCGGATCCCAGCCAGCCGAGATCAGCGCGGTCTTGCCCGCCGCGGTGGCCGGTGCGTCGACGGCGGCGAAGTGCTCGGGGATCCGTGCATGGGTGTCGAAGCTGTCAACGGTATTGAATAGGGCGGCCAGCGCAGGTCCCTGTTCGGGGAGGTCGGACTTGGAACCGCCGCACAGGACCAGCACATCGATGTCCTTGGTGTGCCCGGACAGTTGGTCCATGTGGAAGGCCGGGGCGCCGTCGGGAAGAGACAGGGCAGCGGGGTCCCGTCGGGTGTAGACGCCCACCAGCTCCATGTCGGGGTTCTTGGCGACCGCCGCCTGCACTCCTCGACCCAGGTTTCCATAGCCGGCAATGCCAATGCGGATTGTTGCTCCCACGAATTTCCTCACGTTAAAGTATTTTTAATATTCCTTCCACGGTAGTGCCTGCGACGCCGGAACACCTAGACGGTTGCGGTCCGAGCCAGGACGGCGACGCCCGGCGACCTCGTGCCGCCGATATGGCCTGAAACGGGACAGGGCGCGGCCGGTGCGCCCGCCCTGGGGGGATGCACCGGCCGCGCCCGTGGTATTCGCGGCCCGGGGACCGCGAAGGGCGGAAACTAGCCGCGCAGGTGCCGGCGGTTCCGCACCATGATGAGCGCCGGGATCAGCAGCAAGGCCACCGGGATCAGGAGCAGCAGCGCGCTGGGGCCGCTGCCGATCTTGGATGCCGAAACGGCCCGCGTGCTGGCCTCCAAGCGCGAGGTGCCGCCGGCCAGCTGGGTCGAACCCTCGGAGAGGGTGGACAGTCCGGCGGCCAGTTGCGAATTGCCGTCGGCGAGCCGGTTGGCACCGTCATCGAGCTTGGTGGCGCCCGTGGACAAATCACCGGAACCCTTGCGCAACGCCTCCAGGCCCATGCCCAGGGTTTCGCTGCCGCCGGCGAGCTTGGCCGCCCCGGCGTCAAGCTCCTCGGCGCCGCGGGCGATCTTCGCGTTGCCGGCAGCCAGTTTCGTGGCACCGGCCTCGAGCTTGTCGGCACCGGCTGCCGCGGAGTCGGCTCCCTGTGCCAGCGCGGGGGTCTTTGACGCCAACTCGGAGGTTCCGGCCTTGAGCGACCCGGTGCCCGCTGCCAACTTGTCGGTGCCGGCAGCAAGCTTCTTGCCGCCGGCCGCAAGTTCATGGGCGCCAGCGTTGAGCTTGCCGGCTCCGGCATCCAGGGCCGAGGTGCCGTCCGCGAGCTTGCTGCCGCCCGCAGCCAGGGCGTCCGCCCCGGTCGTGAGCCTGCCGGCTCCGTCCTGGAGGGTGGCGGTGCCCTGGGCCAGCGTGCCGGCCCCGGTGCTGAGTTGGGTGCTACCGGCGGCCAGAGCGTCGGTGCCCTCGGCCAGCCGGGAGGCCCCGTTGCCCAGGGCGCCGAGTCCGGCCAACAGGCCCTTGGAGGAGTCGTTGAAGCCGGCGTCCAGCTGTCCGAGCCCCGAGTTCAGGTCCTGCGCCCCGGCATTGAGCGCGGTGGCTCCGGTCTTCAGTGCGCCGATGCCCGCACCCAGGGCCTTGGACCCCTCACTGAGTTGGCCCAGCCCGCCGTCCAGCCTGGCGGCTCCGGTCTTGACAGCCTGTGCCCCGTCGTTCAGGGCGTCCGTTTGGCCAACGAGGTCCTTGGTCCCCAGCTTCAGGGAATCCATGCCGTCGGCCAGTTGGCCGCTTCCGGTGGCCAGCTTCTTGGCACCGGCAGAAAGATTGGCGGTACCGTCGTGCAGCTTCTCCATGCCGGCATTCAGGTCCTGGGAACCGTCATGGAGTGCGTTGATCTGCTCCAGCAACAGGCCCGACGGCACCGCGGGATTCGCCTTCACGAACGCGGCAAGGTCGCCCAGGCCCTTCGACAGGCGTCCGGAACCGTCCGTCAGTTCGCCCGTTTTTCCGTCGGCGGTGGCCAGCCCCTCGGCCAGGCCCTTGGCGCCCGTTTCGACACCCACGGAACCCTCCTGGGCGGCCACGATGCCTCCGCGCAGTTTGGGTGCGGCGTCGGCCAGCTTCCGGGTGCCCGCGGCCAGCTTGGTGCTGCCGTCCGCCAGCTGTCCGGAGCCGTCCTTGAGTGCCGCCACGCCTTCAAGCAGGGCCGGGGCCTTGCTGGCCAGCTCCTCGACACCGCCGAGCAACTTGTTGCTGCCGGCCGCCAGGGCATCGGACCCCGCGGCAGCACTTGTGGTGCCCGCGGCAAGCTTCTGCGCACCGGCATTTGCCGCCTGCGTACCGGCGGCAAGCTTCTGCGCACCGTCGTTGGCCGCGCCGGCTCCCTCCGAGAGATGCTGCGCGCCCACCGAGAGGTCGTGGGCTCCGGTGTTGACCTTGCCCGTGCCGATGCCGAGCTGGGACATGCCGGCCGAGAGCTGCTGGGAACCATCCCTGAGCGACTGAGCCCCGGTGTCCAGTGCGCCGGTGCCCGCTGCGAGCGAACCGGCACCGGTGGCCAGCTTGGATGAACCTTCACTGAGTGCGTCTGCACCCACTGTGGCGTCCTTCGCACCCGCGGCCAACTTGCCCGCACCGGCGTTGAGTTTGCCCGCGGCGGCATCGACCGCATCGGTGCCGGCGGCGATCTTCTTCGCGCCGGCGGACAGTTCAGCTGCCCCGTTGCCGAGCCTGGCCGCGCCGGCCTCGGCGTCCCCGGCGCCGATCGAAAGCTTGGTCGTCCCTGCGTGCAGGGTGCCCGCACCGTCCGTCAACTTGACTGCGCCGGTCGCTGCCTTTTCCGCACCCTTGGCAAGTTTCTGTGCGCCCTCGGACAGTGCACCGGTGCCGGCGGCCAGTTCGGCGGCGCCGGCGGCGGCGCCGGAGGACCCGTCGGCCAGCTTGGCGACTCCGTCGTTGGCCTTGCCCATGCCGTTGTTGAGGTCCGAGGCGCCGCTGGCCACCTGGGATGAGAACATCGCGTAGAACGCCACGAAGGCGATCAGGAACAGGCCGAGCAAAACCGTGATGATTGCATGCAGCAGCGTGTGCCGCTTGGCCGCAATATGTGCATTCAACTGGACTCCTGGGGGATCGGTGGGGGTTGGCGGGGAAATGGTGCCGCGGGGATTTCGGGCGCAGAAAGGTACGCCACGATCCGTGGCCCGGTGGAGCAGGAGGGTGCTGCGGCCGATATCCGGCCGAACCCAAGGTCTATCTGTGATGTGTATTACAAGGGGCTAGGACCATTGAACTTACTGATGGGTAGCTTTGCAAGTGTTTTGGGAAAATAACTTACCCGTGGGTAGGTTGTGACGTCTTCTGCGCGCCTAGGCTGAGGGGGCGCGAGGCCCGAACCGCTGGTCCCGCAGGCACTTGGCGCCCGGCCATGGGCCCAAAGCCCGCCGGGAAGTTGTAGGCTCGCACACATGGTGAGATTTCTGATTTTGGCGCTTCTGTCCGTCCTTGGGTTCATCGCCATCGTCGCCGCAACGCTTGGCCCCGCCGGTTGGTGGATCGTTGCGGGGGTGGTGGTCCTCTTGTTGGCACTGGGGATCCACGACGTCCTGCAAACCCGGCACGCCATCCTGCGCAACTTCCCGGTGCTGGGACGCATGCGATTCCTGCTCGAGTCGATCCGCCCCGAGATCCAGCAGTACTTCATCGAGCGCAACACCGACGGGAGGCCCTTCGACCGAGACACCCGTTCGCTGATCTACGCGCGGGCCAAGGGCGCCGACAGCCACAAGGCCTTCGGCACCGAACGCGACGTCAACGAGGTCGGCTACGAATACCTGCTGCATTCCACCGCCCCGGTCGAGGTCGCGAAGGACCAGCACCGCGTGCGCATTGGCGGACCGGATTGCACGCAGCCCTACGACATGTCCCTGATGAACATCTCCTCCATGAGCTTCGGATCGCTGTCCAAGAACGCTGTTCTGGCCATGAACAAGGGCGCTGCCATGGGTGGCTTCGTCCACGAGACCGGCGAGGGCGGGCTGGCCTCGTACCACCTGGAACACGGCGCCGACCTGTTCTGGGAAATTGGATCCGGCTACTTCGGCTGCCGCGATGCCGAGGGAAACTTCGATCCGGAGGTCTTTGCAGCCAAGGCGTCCAACGAACATGTCAAGGGCATTACGATCAAGCTGTCCCAGGGGGCCAAGCCCGGGCTCGGCGGCGTGTTGCCTGCGGCCAAGATCACCACGGAGATCGCAGCCACCCGCGGGGTGCCCATGGGTGTTGACTGCATTTCCCCCGCCTCGCACTCGACCTTTTCCACGCCACGGGAGCTGATGCAATTCGTGGCCCGGCTGCGCAAGCTGGCCGGTGGCAAGCCGGTCGGCTACAAGTTCTGCGTCGGTTCCCGCACCGACGTGCTTGCCATGTGCAAGGCCATGCTGGAAACCGGAATCACCCCCGATTTCATCACCATCGACGGATCCGAGGGAGGCACCGGCGCAGCGCCGCTGGAATACGAGGACCACGTGGGCACCCCGCTGACCGAGGGACTGATGCTGGTGCACAACGCGCTGGTCGGGTGCGGGCTGCGCAGCAAGATCAGGCTCGGGGCCGCTGGCAAGGTCGCCACCGGTTCCGACGTTCTCAAGCGGCTGATCCAGGGCGCCGACTTCACCTTCAGTGCCCGGTCCATGATGATGGCCACCGGCTGCATCCAGGCGCAGAAATGCCACACCAATGAATGCCCCGTCGGGGTTGCCACCCAGGACCCGCGTCTCGTCCGCGCGCTGGACGTGGAAGACAAGGGCAACCGGGTCTACAACTACCACAAGCTCACGGTGCAGGAAGCTGCACAGTTGATGGCCTCGATGGGCGTCACCAACCCTGCGCAGCTGAATACCAGGATGTTGCGCCGCCGCGTCGACCACCTGACCACCCGCAGCTACGCGGGACTGCACCATTGGCTGGAACCCGGCGAGCTATTGCGCCAGCCGCCCCGCGGGTGGGCACCGGACTGGCTGGAGGCCGACGCCGACAACTTCGGCGAGCACGCCCCGATGCCGTGGCCGACCCAGCGCGAACCTGCGCCGCCGGTGGAGAAGACCGTCGCGCCCAAGCGCGTGGAACCCAAGGACTCCACCCACCGCACCGTGGAGCCGGTGCACCCGAACCCCCAGCGGCCGGAGGGCAGGCCCGCACCCAAGACCGCGCCACATCGGGGTTGATGGCCCGTCATCAATGCCGGGCGGCGATTCGCGACTCGGAATAATGTCCCCCATGACCTCCTCGAACACCGCGCCGGGCATCGGGTTCCCCTCGCTGCTCGCCCACGCCTTCTTCCTGCAGGCAGCGGTGTACCTGGTGCGTCCGGCAACCTCCTACAAGGCGTTGGAACTCGGCGTTGACCCCGGGCTGCTGGGCCTGGTGGTGGCGAGCTTCTCGATCCTGCCGGTCTTCCTGGCCGTGTTCATTGGCCGGGCCGCGGACCGCGGCAAGGAGCGTCACATCCTGCTGGTGGGTGCTGCCCTGCTGATCATCTCCGGGGCCGGCCTGCTTTTCGCCGCGCCCTCCCTGCCGGCACTGTTGGGTTGGAACCTGCTCCTGGGCGTGGGGCACCTGATGAGCATTCTGGGTGAGCAAAGCCGTTTGGCATCGGCCACGAACCGCAACATGGATAGGGTTTTCGGCTTCTACACCATGGTCACCGCGGTGGCCCAGACCGTTGCGCCGCTGTTGCTCGGTGTGCTGGGCGGGGCTGCGGTCGCTCCGGACACCTCGGTGCTGCTGCTGGCCTACCTGGTGGGAGCCGCCGGCGTGCTGGCCACCGGCGTTCTCATGGCCCGGCACGGCGGCACACGGAGCAAGTCCGGCATCCCGAAGGCTCCGGTGAAGCTGCGCACCGCACTGCGGGTCCAGCCCGCTGCCCGCAACACACTGGTCGCCTCCATCGGGCTGAGCATGATGGTGCTGTGCACCATCGACCTGCTGCAGGTCTACCTGCCGGCGCTGGCCGTGGAACGGGGAATTTCCACGCAGGCGGTCGGGGTGCTGTTGGCGTTGCGGGCAGCAGCCACGGTGCTCTCGAGGCTGGCGATGGACCGGCTGGTCCGTGCCGTGGGAAGGTCGCGGCTGCTGCTTGGATCCACCGGCATCTCCGCGGTGCTGATCGGCCTGCTGGTGCTGCCGCTGCCGACCCCCGCAATGGCGGCGCTGCTGGTGCTTGCGGGCCTCGCCCTGGGCCTCGGGCAGCCGCTGAGCATGAGCGTGGTCTCGATGACCGCCACCGAAGGCACCCGCGGCACCTGGATGTCGATCCGCCTGCTGGGCAACCGCCTGGGGCAGACAGTGATCCCGGTGGGCGTCGGCGTCTTCGCCACCGCCCTGGGGGCCGGGGGAGTGTTCCTCGCCCTGGGGGTGACCACTGCCGCGGCGACGCTGGGTGCCATCGCCCCGCTGCGTTCCATGGACGATTGAGACGGTGCCGGCGGGGCCGTGCCTATTGCGGGTCGGCGATCACCGCGGCAATGGCCTGGCGGTCCACCTGGGCCAACTCGGCGGGGTTCCATGCCGGGCTGCGGTCCTTGTCGATGACCTGGGCGCGGATCCCCTCGGCAAGGTCATCGCGGTGCATCAGGTAGTCGGCCACGCGCAGCTCCCGTGCCAGGGCCGAGGGCAGGTGGTCCGCCTCCCGGGCAGCGCGCACCGCCAACAGCGCGCACTGCAGTGAGGTGGGGCAATTGGCGCGCATCCGGGCTGCCGCCGCCCGGGCCGCGGGATGGGCCATGGCATCGAGGCGCTCGAGGATCTGCTCGGGCGTTGGCGCACCGAAGGCCGCATCGATCCACGGTTGCGCACTGGCCAACGGGGAAACGGCAAAAGACCCGAAGAACACCTCCAGCCCGGCGGCGATGTCGGGTGCCGGCATTGCCTCGAAGTCGGGCAGGGCCTCGATGACCTCCTCGAAACGATCCCCATCGACCAGCATGTCGGCAAAGCCGAGTTCCACCGCATCCGCACCGGTGAAGGTGTCGCCGGTCAACACCAGGTATTCGCCGAGGTGTCCCGGTGCCCTTGCCATCAGGTGCGTGGCACCCACGTCCGGGCTGTAGCCAATGCGCGCCTCCGGCATGGCGTAATGCGCTTCGGGGGTGGCGATGCGGATGGCGGCATGGGAGGCCAGGCCGATCCCGCCGCCCATGCACAGCCCGTGCACCAGGGTGAGTACCGGTTTGGGGTAGCTCGCGATCATCTGATCGAGCCTGAATTCCAGGGAAAGAAGGTCAAGGAACCCGGAGTGTCCGCCGTTGGTCACCGCTTCGTGGAAGTCCTTGATGTCCCCGCCGGCACAGAAGCCGCGCACGCCCTCTCCGCGCAGCACCACCATTGACACCGCCGGGTCGGTCCTCCAGTTTTCCAACACATCGGTCAATTCCCGGAGCATCGGGCCAGTGAGTGCATTGATGCTTGTGGGCCTCCGCAGCTCGATGAGGCCCAGGGGCCCGCTGCGGGTGGAGCGGATATGGCTGGTGATCGTGATGGTCCTGGTTCCTTGCCGTGCCGATATGTGGTTGATGCCAAGATATCGCCGAACCGGCTCCGATGCGAAACCCGGGTGCGGCAACAACGCCATACCCGCCCACAGCAATCCGGGGATTTGGTTTCGTCGACCCAGGCAGCCGGGCCATGGCCCCGAAGTCGTCCCCGGGAAGGGGGTGCCTACCGCGTCGGCTTGACGTAGGATCGTCCCCAAAGGCAGCCGACACCACCCGGACTGCCGCTCGCAATGTTGTTTGGGGAAACACCGTGAGAAAAACCGCCATGTCCGCCGCTGTCCTGCTCTTAGCCGTCCTGTTGGTTCCGGGGGACCCGGCCACTGCCGCGTCTCCCGTGCACGTGGCCGAGGGCGTGAACCTGACACCGATCGCCACCGAGGCCCACCCTGACCAGGAATCGCAGAGTCCCGAGGAAGCCGACGCCAAGGCTGGCGAGTTCAAGGACGGGATGTTGTGGCGCTCGCAACCGGAGGGGATCGAGGTGTATGCCGCCACGTCCCCGGCGGTGCTCGTGCCCCATGACCTGGTCCGGGCCTGGGCCGACACCGGTTGGGAAAACGGCCCCTTCGGCTATCCGAGCGGTGGGCACTACAGTGCCGGCAGCGATACCCGACAGCCCTTCACCGGCGGCATTCTCGGGGTGCGCCCCGACGAGACCTCCTACTGGCTGCCCGCGACCACCGAACTTCCCGACTTCACGGTGAGCGGTGCCGGCTGGGGACACGGCGTGGGCATGAGCCAGTACGGGGCCCGGGCCATGGCGGCCGGGGGAAGCAGCGCCACTGACATCCTGGAGTACTACTACAACCCCGCCGAGGTCACCGACAGCAGCACCGCCGCTGCCAGCGACATCCGGGTACAGGTGCTGACATCGAAGACCAGCGAAGTGGTGGTTTCAGGCGGAAAAATGCAGGTCATCGACCCAACGGCGAATCAGGCCTACACGGCACCGGCGGGCTCAAAACTCGTCCTTGGGCGCGCGGGATCGCAGTTGGCCTACGAGTTGAGGACGCCGGATGGATTCGACGTGGTTCCGCGGGACAACAACGAAGACGGCGTTCCCGACGTGGATCCGGCGCCCGAAGCCAACAAGGTCACCGGAAAGCTGATCATTCTGTGGGAAGGCACCCGCGACTGGCCAGCGAAAAACCGTGCGACGATCTCGGTGCCCGGCGCCAACGAAGAATCCTCGGCGCCCGGGGTCTACAGGCACGGCTACCTGGAAGCGGGGCTGCTGGATGGCCGGGTGAACCTGGTGGCGGCGCTGCGGCTCAACGACGAATACCTCTACGGCCTGGCCGAGGTCCCCTCGTCGTGGCCTCGCGCCGTGCTGCAGGCCCAGGCGATTGCCGGTCGGACGTACGCCATGCGCAAGCTGAACACGGTCAGGGATTCCTGCGACTGCAACGTCACGGACGAGGTGCAGGACCAGAAATTCACCGGCTGGAAGAAGGAGAACGAGAAATCCGGTTACGGGGCCAGGTGGAAGGCCGCAGTGGAGGCGACGATAAAGCGCAATGACGCGGGCGTTCCGCGAAGCGGCAAGGTCGTGGTGTACGACGGGAGGCTGGCCGAGACCCTGTATTCCTCCTCGACCGGAGGTGCCACCCGCGACAGCGAGGACGTCTGGGGCGGTGCAGCGCGACCCTATCTGCGTTCGCGTCCCGATCCCTGGTCGCTGGAGGCCAGCGCCAAGAACCCCTACGACGCCTGGGAACAAGGCACCAGCCAGGAAGAGATGGCCGAGGTCTTTGGACTCGAGAATGTGATGAGCGTGGAGTTCGAGCGTGGCAAGGACCTGAGCATCGTCTCCGCCACGGCCACATCCATGTCCGGACGATCCAAGACCCTGCCTGGGAAGGAGTTCCGTGGAAAGGATTCCGGCGTCGGTGCGCGTTCGGCCTGGATCACGGGTATCGAGCCAAGCGTTGGGCCTCCGGTGGAAACCACCATCAAGCCGGGGAACTTTTGCACCACCACGGTGAAGGCCGGTGCGGGCATTGCCCAGGCAGTGGCAGCCGCCAGCGACGGCGAGGTGATTTGCCTGCAGCCCGGAACCCCAAAGCCAAGCAGTGTGGTGCTCAAGCCGCGGCAGACCCTGGTCGGCGGCAAATAATCCAACACCCGGCTCGATGGAACGGGTGGTTGGCCCGCATCATCCACTGCCCGGTATCCTGAAAAGGATTTCCGGCGGGGGACACTGCCGTGCCGTGGAGACACAAAAACAAGGGAGCACGCCGGCTGATGGCATCGACCGACCAGAACGACGAACGCGGGAGACTTGCCAAACTCGTCCTGCCCGGGGGACAAGAACCGGACCCGCGCTTCACCCTCGCCAACGAACGCACCTTCCTGGCCTGGATCCGCACCGCCCTCGCCTTCCTGGCCGGCGGCATCGCCCTGGAGGCATTCGCCGCAGCCGCCTTCCCCGGCCCGCTGCGCACCGGCATCTCGGTGCTGCTCATTGTCATCGGCATGCTCATCAGCGCCGGTGCCGCCTTGCGCTGGCGCAGCATCGAGATGTCCATGCGCCAAGCGAAGCCGCTGCCGCTTCCGCTGATCATCCCGATCCTGGGCCTGGGCAGCGCCCTGGCCGCAGCTGTGGTCGCGGTACTGATCTCCCTGGACCAATGAGCACCGCGCCGCGGCCGCCCCTGCACCTGGACCCCGGGCTGCAGCCCGAACGCACCGTCATGTCCTGGGGACGGACCACGCTCTCGCTCTGCGTAGCCGCACTGGTCTTCCTGCGCTGGCTGCCGCATTACGGGGTGGGGATCCTGGCAATGATCGTGCTGGCACTGCTGGCGGCCGGAGGCATCTATGCCACGCAGCGCCACCGGTATACCGTGGCTTCCCACGGGATCAAATCCGAGCGGCTGCGGGCCGACGTCGTGGCGATCCTCGCGATGAGCATCGCGGTGCTTAGCCTCGGCGTTGTCGGCATCCTGGTGGTAGTGGATTTCTAGGTGAACATCATTCCGCTCGCCTCGCCAATTTCAAGCAGTGTGGTGTACCGCGTGGCCGATCAGGCATTCGATTTCACCCCGAATGATCCAGGCGAAGTGGCGGCACGCACGGGATCTCCTGCCTCGTTGGCCGTGGATACTGTTCTTGTGGACGTCGGGATGCCCAACGGCATTCTTCTCTACGTTTGGGGATACTCACCCCAGTCGTCCTGGCCTGCCGTCCCGGGAATGCCCTCAGGTGCCGTTGACGGGGTCGTCATGGTTGACGAGCCGGAATTGGATTCACGAGGAAGCGTCACCATTCGCCGCGACGGCAGTGATCCCGCGGAGGTGTGGTGGACCCAATTCGATGCGGATACGGGGGTGGTGCCGCATCACGAGCGGAGGATCCGATGAGAGCCTGACTCGCATCGCCACGGACACGGTCATCGGAGCCCATAGCTCCGGTATTACCTCGTTGTGGTTGAAGCCAACCTTCGTGGACTGAGTTCAACGCACCGAAGGTGCGAGGCGCGTTGCAACGATGCTTCCCGTCCGGGATCCTGTCCAGCAAGGTGCCAGGACCCATAGGGTGTGACCGCCCTGATGCGCCCCACTCCTTGGTTAGCGCCGCTTGGGCCCGATGCTCAGCTCTGCCAGGACGTTGGTGAGCCGGTCCATGAACACCCCGACCTTGGGGTTGTCCCGACCCTCCGGACGCAGCGCGAAGATGCTGCGGGCCAGACGGATCTCGGGCGCGTCGATTACCTGGATGCCTGCAGGTGCCCGCAGCATGGCAAGCTCCGGAACCAGCGCGGCGCCCAACCCGGCGGCGGCCATGTGCAGCGAGGCATTGAAGTCGTCCGAATGGGCGACCACCCGGGGATGGATGTTGAATGCGGCAAAGAGCCGGGAGATCACCGTGGCATCGCTGGTGCCCGGATGGTGCATGATCCAGGGCATGTCCGCCAACTGGGCGGCGCTGAAGACGGAGGTGCCGTCGAGTTTCCAGGATGCCGGAACCACCACGCGGAACGGGTCATCGCCCAGCCACTGGCGTTCCATCTGCGCCGGCCATGCGAGACCTCCCTGGCCCACCTGGAAGATCAGCGCGAGGTCCAGCTCCCCGTCCTGGCGCAGGCCTGTAATGGTCTGGTGGGGTTCTCCCACGTTCACGCGCAGGGCGATGCCGAGCTGGTCCCAGTCCCGGGATCCCAGCAGCTTGGGCAGGGCATAGGTGGCCAGGGAGGGAAAAATGCCGATGCGCAGTTCCTGCAACGGCTTGCCGCTCGGGTCAAGGTCCGGGGTGGAGGTCGCTGCCATGAGCGCGTCGATGTCCGTGAGCACGCGCTTGGCATGGCGCACCATGGTCAGGGCCGCGGGCGTGGGCTCGATGCTCTTGGCACCGCGGGTGAAAAGGGTGGTCCCGGTGTCGCGTTCCAGCGCCGACATCTGCTGCGAGACCGCCGAGGGCGTGTAGCCCAGGCGCAGGGCGGAGGCGGCGAAGGACTTCTGCGTCACCACTTCCAACAGCGTGCGCAAATGAACCGGGTTGACCACTGAATCTCCTGTGCCTCGGGCGGGATGAGAGCGCGGACCACTGATGGACCGCGTCCGTCCCATCCTAGACGGGCGGCGAAGCTAGTGGCTTTCTTCCTCGAGGACTTCGTCCTCGGTCCACTCTTCCTCGACGGTTTCCTCGTCGTCGGCATCGTCCTCGGCGGTCAGGTCGTCATCGAGGAGATAAAGGTGCTTGCGCAGTGGATCGAGGGCGGTCATGGACTCGGGACTGTCGGACGAACCTTCGTAGGGTTGGCCGTCGCGTCCGTCGCCGGGTTCGTACATGTCGTCGTCGATCGGCTCATCGAAGACGGTGTCATCAAAGCTATTGCTCATCGTGCCCCTCTTTTCTCCATAGGCCGGGAACTGCGACTGATCCCCGATTGATTACAGCCTATGTTGCATCCGACCGTATGGGAATGGGCACTTTTTCGCGCACCGAAGCAGGCCCTCAGGCGGAGTAAGGTCGATATATGGACAGCGACATTTCCCCTCGATTCTTCACACCGGCCATCAACCGCCCGGCATTGCTTGCCGCCGCCGGAAGGATCCTGGCACCTGCATTGTGGCTGGGTTTGCTGATCGGGATTTCGTTCATCGAGACGCCGCTGAAGTTCATGGCCCCGGGGATGACCCTGGCGCTGGGCCTGGGAATCGGTCAGCTGGTTTTCGCCGCGATGAACATCGTGGAAGTGGTCTTCTTCATTGTGCTTGCCGCTTCCTGCATCAAGCGGGGCATGAATCGGGCATACCTGTGGGTGGTCGCCGGGTTGGGTGCCGTGTTGCTGGCCAAGATCGCGCTGATCAGGCCGTTCCTGGCCAAGCGCACCGAGGCGGTGCTTGCCGGGGCCGAGGCCGGCGGTTCAAGCTGGCACTACTTCTACATCGCCGCGGACGGCCTGCTTTTGGTCCTGCTTGTCACGGTGCTGGTCATGGGCGTGCGCCGCTGGGTGCTGCCGGGCCGGTAGGGTCCGCCGAAAGCATATGCAAGACGGCCACCGGGAAATCCCGGTGGCCGCCTTGCATATGTCGATTGTGGTGTGGCTAGTTCGCCGGTGCCATGGACATGGCCTTGGCGGTGATCTTCACCGACTCCAGGCGCTGGGCGGAGTTGCTGGAGTTGTGTACCGTGATCAGTTCATCGGCCCCTGCCGTGCGCGCGAACTCGTGCAGGTATTCGGCCACTGCCGATCCGTCGCCCACCGCGGTGTACTGGAGCATCTTCATGATCGAATCCCCGTGCGGTGAATCCAACAGCATTTCCACCTCGGCATCGGTGAACTCGGTTTCGCGGTTTCGTCCCAGCATCATCCGGATTCGATCGCGGCGAACCTGTTCCATGATGACTTGCGCCTCGGCGTTGGTCCCGGCGGCAACCACGCCGACACCGGCAATGACGTATGGCTCGGCCAGGAACTCGGAGGGGCGGAACTCGTTGCGGTACGCGGTCGTCGCCTGCACCAGGGCATCGGGGGCAAAGTGCGAGGCGAAGGAGTACGGCAGGCCCAGTTGGGCAGCCAGCCGGGCGCCAAAGAGGCTTGAACCCAGGATGTAGAGCGGAACGTTGGTTCCGCGCCCGGGGTAGGCATGGATTCCCTCGATGCGCGAGGTGTCCCCGAGAAACGCCTGCAGCTCGAGCACATCGTGCGGGAACGCATCGGAGGCCGCAGGATCGCGGCGCATGGCCCGGAACGTGGCCTGGTCGGTGCCCGGCGCACGCCCGAGGCCCAAGTCGATGCGGCCCGGGAAAAGTGTCTCGAGGGTGCCGAATTGCTCGGCAATCACCAACGGCGAGTGGTTGGGCAACATGACGCCGCCGGAGCCCAAACGAATGGTGCTGGTGTGGTGGGCGACGTGGCCGATGAGCACCGAGGTCGCTGACGAAGCGATCGAGTTCATGTTGTGGTGTTCGGCGTACCAGACGCGCTTGTAGCCGGTCGCCTCGGCGGTTTGGGCCAATTCGACGCTCTGGGCGAAGGTCTCGGCGGCGGAACCGCCACGGCGGATGGGGGCAAGATCAAGGATCGACAAAGGAATGCTCACATTAGCGGCAACTAGGGCCCGTCCGGTTTCATTCCCGCGGTGTCCGGACACACACGCATCCTGTCCACCCGGGCGTAGGATTTTGAGGCATGAAGCGGATTGCGTGGCTGTTGGCCGGCGGCCTGCTGGCAAGCACCCTGGGTGCATGCACCGTGCTGGTTCCGGATCCCCCCGAACCTGCGCCGTCCACCCTGCCGACTCCCGATCTGCTGGCCGAGCTACCGCCCGATTGCCCGCGGTCCGGCGGCGTGGCGGAGCCAGTGGGGATATCCCCGGGGACCGAAGCACAGATCGCCGCGGACCTCTTGGCTGCCGCGGGTGACTGGGTGAATGCCGGAACAGCCATGATCACCAACGAGCCGGAGTGGGCGGATCCCGGGTTGCCCGGGCACTGCCTCGGGGACCTGGCCGAGGCGCTCGGGCGGATCCACGGTTCGGCACTCCTGACCGGGAACGGGGATGAGACGTTGGGCGGCTTTCAGGCGGAAATGGTGGAGGAGAACCTGGCGAACCTGCAGGCCGCGCATGGCCAGGGAAGTGCCACGAATGCCAGGCGGGAACTGGCACTCGTGCAGCAATCCTCGCAATCGGACAGCGGAACCTTCCTGGACCTCATCGTGCGCAAGCTGGACAATCGGTCGATCCAGCCCAGCGGCATGGAGGAGTGGATGGTCATCGTGGTGCCGCAAGGGCCCCAAAACCTGGTGTTCCATCTGGAAACCAAGGAAGCGGCGCACGGCTTTTTCAGCTGGTGACCCGGAACCATCAGTCAAGGAAAGGGCCTCGGAAGTTAAAACAGTAGTGGGCGGCACCCCCCAAGGGGAGTGCCGCCCACTACTAATCAGCTAAATGCCGAAGTTGATGATCCGAAGCTTAGACAGCGCGGATATCGGTGGCCTGAAGGCCCTTCTGGCCCTGAGTAACTTCAAACTCAACGCGCTGGCCCTCTTCGAGCGAACGGAAGCCGTTCGACTGGATGGCGGAGTAGTGTGCGAAAACATCATCCGAGTTGTCGTCCGGAGCGATGAAGCCGAAGCCCTTTTCGGCGTTGAACCACTTAACGGTACCTGTTGCCATGATGGGTGTGTCCTTTCGAGACTGTCCTGAAATGGGACGTAGGGGAGTCAATTCCACTGTGGAATCCACTTGCAGCTACGTGATTCAACGCGGTTCAGAAAGGTACTCGCCCCGGCAACGGGGTGTTTGCACTGAAATTACTGCGAGAAAAACTAGAACTACAAGCTCTACGGTACGCTACTTGGCGGCCAGTTGCTAGCACGGGGGTCTGTTTGGGTGATTGTTTTCCCAAATGACCCCTATCGTTTACCTGTCCACGCACCGCCGGTAACGCTCGATGACGATGTCAACGAGTTCCCGCGGCGGCGTCTGGCTGGGGTCCAGCAGCGGGGCAGCAAGCACATCCGGGCGGCAGCGTGCCACCAAATCAGCGAAGTATCCGGGTGCCAGCAGATAGCTGGAAACCACCGTGCGTCGGCCGGGGTTGAGGGCGCGGGCAGCGTCCAGGACATCGGGCAGGCGCGGCTCGGCTGCCGAGATGAAGGCGGGGGTCACGGGCACCTGCAACCGGCCGGCCAGCAGCTGTGCCATGGTCCGGCAATCGGCAATCCCCCGCGGATCCGTGGACCCTGCGCAGGCAAGGACCACTGCCTCGCCAGGGATCCAGCCGGCCTCCACCAGCCGGCGATGCAGCACTGCGGCCAGGGACGCATCGGGGCCAAGAGGGGCAGCCACCTTGGTTCCCGGGCGTCCGCCCGCGGCGGCGGCAAGATCGCCCGAGGCGTGGGTTCCGGCCGATAGCAACAGCGGGACGAGCGCCGCCTGCTGCCCGGGGGCAAGGGCACCTGAGCGCAGGTACGGTTCAACCCGCGGATCCTGCACATCGACGAACGCTCCGTGCACGGCCGTTTCGGCCAATGCGAGATCCACCACATCCACCAGCGCCCGGACGGCCGTCCGTCCGGCGGGATCATCGGTGCCGTGGGAGACCGCCACCAGATCGGGGGAAGGAATGGTTTCCATCCAGCCCATCCAGGCCGAGTGTTCAACGGTTCCGGGGCTCCGGTGGACGGTGCGCGTCAAGGTCGTGGTGCTCATGGGGTCTTCTCCAGCCACAGCATGCCCTGGTGCAGGTGCACCGGGTGGATCGGCAACGCCGGTGCCGCCCCGCTGAGGCAGTCGCCGGTGTCCAGACGGTAAACCTCCTTGTGCAACGGGCAGGCAATCGTGGGAACACGGGTGCCGGCAATGGCCTTGTCGCCCAGGATGCCCCTGGCCATGACCTTGGCACCGGTGCCCGGGCAGTGGTGCGAGGCGGCGAAGAACTCTCCGCCTTCCGTGCGGTACACGGCCACCTGGGTGCCTTCAAGCCACGCGGCCTCGCCCCAGCCGGGCTCGAGGTCCGCCATCCGGCATACGGCAACCATCCCATGAACGGTCTCGAGCATGCTTTCTTCGAGCGTTGCACTCATCGCTTCGGTCCTCTCAGTACTTTCTTCTTGGATGCACCGAGCCTAGAAGGACCTTGTTACGCAAGGTGCGATGGAACGTTGCGTGCCGGTAAACCCCGGCTCACGGGACCGCGCCCGGCCGGTGATGCCGCGCATGGTCGTCCGGACGCGAAGCTACGGTCCCTCCGTTTTGCGGATGTTGGCAAGGAGAACCCGCTGCTGTCGTTACGGGCGTGTTTCAAATACCTCACGGTTTGCGTTTTATCTGGGACGCAGAGTTGTCCTGCCCGAAACATGGAGGAAATTGCGGGGCAAAACCGGTCTCCTAGGGTGGAAAGTGACCACCGACGAGCCAGCGTGCAAGAGTGAAAGTCGAGTAACAAATCATGAGTACAGCCAATGGATCCCGCCGCATTGTCGTGATTGGCGGCGGCCCGGCCGCCCACCGTTTCACCGAGGCGATGGCGGCCCGCGAACCGAGCAACCTCAAGATCACGGTACTCACCGAGGAAGCACACCTTCCCTATGACCGGGTTGCCCTCACCAAGGCCCTCACTGACTCCTCTGTCGACCTCACGCTGGGAGACGCCGCGCTTTGGGAGCGCGACAACGTGGTCCTGGAGACCTCCGCTGCCGTGAACCGGCTGGACGCGGACAAACACCTGGTCCACACCGCCGACGGACGCAGCTTCGGATACGACGAGCTGGTGCTGGCCACCGGCTCGAACGCAGCAACGCTGCCGATCCCGGGGAATGAACACACCCACGTCTACCGCACCCTCGAGGATGTCCGGGCCATTGCCGCCGGCATCGAGGTGCTGGCCGCCGGGCTGGGCCGCCAGCCGGTCGTGGCGACCATCGGTGGCGGGCTGCTGGGGCTCGAGGCAGCGGCGGGAGCCCAGTCCCTTGGCGCGCAGGCAGTGGTCATCGACGGCGGCAAGTGGCTCATGGGCACCCAGCTCGACGAAGGCGCCGGCCAGGCCATGGGCAGGCTGATCGCCCAGACTGGATTCACCGTCCACGGCGGGGTCTTCCCCCAGGAAGTCACCCTCGAGGAGGTCGAGGGCACCAAGAGGGTCACCGGGGTGCTGATGGCCGACGGCAACCACATTGCCGCCGACATGGTCATCGTTTCCATCGGTGTGCGCCCGCGCGACGAGCTGGCCCGCAACCACAACGCCGCGCTCGAGGCCGCTGGGCTGGCGGGGCCGGTCTTCGGCATCGGACCCCGCGGCGGCGTCGAGATCGATGGGCACTGTGCCACTGCGGTGCCCCACGTGTGGGCCATCGGAGAGGTCGCGAACTTCGAGGGCATGTGCGTTGGCCTGGTGGCCCCGGCCAATTCCATGGCCGAGGTGCTCGCGGCTCACCTGCAGGGCGGTGAAGCGGCCTTCACCGGCTTCGACACCGCCACCAAGCTCAAGCTTTCCGGGGTTGACGTGGCAAGCTTCGGCGACGGGTTCGCCCGCACCGAGGGCTCGCTGGAGGTCGTCTACGCCGACGCGGCCCGCGGCCTGTACCAAAAGATCGTCGTCTCCTCCGATGCCAAGGTCCTGCTCGGCGGGATCTTCGTGGGCGACGCGAGCCCGTACCAGTCGCTGCGCCCGCTGCTGGGCCGCGCGCTTCCCGCGGAGGCCGGCGCCTACCTCAGCGCACTGGGCGGCGAGGTGCCCGACGGCGAGTTGCCCGACGACGCGGTGCTCTGTTCCTGCAACGGCGTGAGCGTCGGATCCATCAAGGACGCGGTCGGCGGCTGCGGATCCTGCCAGGGCAGCGAACCGGTCAACGACCTGGCGTCCTTGAAGACCTGCACCCGCGCCGGAACCCAGTGCGGTTCCTGCGTGCCGATGCTCAAGAAGCTCATGGAATCCCAGATGGCCAAGAACGGCGTCGTCGTCTCCACCGCCATGTGCGAGCACTTCGAGTTCTCCCGCTCCGAACTTTTCGAGGCGGTGCGCGTGGCCGGGCTGCACAGCTACCCGCAGATCATGGAACGCTTCGGCACCGGGTCCGGCTGCGACATCTGCAAGCCGGTCATCGCCTCGGTGCTGGCGTCCCAGACCTCGGGCCACCCGATGGAGGCCGGCCTGGCCGGAGCCCAGGACACCAACGACCGCGTCATGGCCAACATGCAGAAGGACGGCACCTACTCGGTGGTCCCGCGCATCCCCGGCGGGGAGATCACCCCTCAAAAGCTCGGCGTGATCGCCGCGGTCGCGCAGAAGTACAACCTCTACACCAAGCTCACCGGCGGGCTGCGCATCGACATGTTCGGCGCCCGGCTGGAGCAGCTGCCGGAGATCTGGAAGGAATTGGTCGATGCCGGATTCGAGTCCGGGCAGGCCTACGGCAAGTCGCTGCGCAACGTGAAGACCTGTGTCGGTTCCTCCTGGTGCCGCTACGGCATGCTGGACTCGGTGGCCATGGGCATCGAGCTGGAGCTGCGCTACCGCGGGCTGCGCGCCCCGCACAAATTCAAGATGGGCGTGTCAGGTTGCGCGCGCGAATGCGCCGAGGCCCGCGCCAAGGACGTCGGCGTCATCGCCACCGCCGAGGGCTGGAACCTCTACGTCGGCGGCAACGGCGGGGCGAACCCTGCCCACGGCCAGTTGCTGGCAGGGGGCATCGACGATAAGACGCTGATCCGCTACATCGACAGGTACCTGATGTACTACATCCGCACCGCCGACAAGCTCCAGCGCACCGCGCGCTGGATGGAGGACCTGGACGGCGGCATCGAGGCGGTCCAGCGCGTGGTCGTCGAGGACTCGCTGGGACTGGGTGCCGAACTTGAGGCGGCCATGGAAACCCACGTGGGCAACTACCAGGACGAATGGGCGGCCACGCTCGCGGACCCCCAGAAGCTGCGCCGCTTCCGATCCTTCGTCAACGCCCCGGAACAGGCCGATCCCGACCTGCACTACCTTTCCGAACGCGGACAGCACCGCCCGGCCGAGCCGGTGCGCCTGGGCGCGACCATTTCCATCGGAGCCCCGACCTCGACCCAGGAGCAATCATGATCGCCAACGGACTGCAATTGCACGGCCAATTCGTGCTGGTCGCCGGCGCCCGCTGGGCCGCCCGGCACGTGGTGGCACGCTATGTTTCCGCCGGTGCGCTGGTCCTGCGGGCCCACCACCCGCACGAACTGGAGGGCCACCGCGACATGCTGGGGTCGCTGCGGCTGGTGGTCGCCGTTGAGGACGGCGCCGCGGGCTGGGACGTGCTGGAGGAGATCGCCGCCGGCGAATCGATCCTGCTCTGCCGCGAACCGGCGGCCTCGCGCGATGGGGGCATCACCCTGCTGGGCGGGGGACCTGGCAGCAGCGACTTGCTCACGGTTCGCGGTGCCGCGGCGCTGGCCAACGCCGACGTGGTCTTCCACGACAGGCTGGGACCGGGCCACGACCTGGCGATGCTGGCCCCCGGGGCGCAACTCATCGACGTGGGCAAGGCCCCGGGGAACCACAAGGTGCCCCAGGACCGCATCAACGAACTGCTCATTGCCGAGGCGCGGGCGGGGCGGGCCGTGGTGCGGCTCAAGGGCGGGGACCCCTTTGTCTTCGGCCGCGGCTCCGAGGAACGCGACGCAGCGCTGGCCGCCGGGATCAAGGTCCAGGTGGTGCCGGGGATCAGCAGCGCGATCTCGGTGCCCGGTGCCGCGGGGATCCCGGTGACCGCCCGCGGGGTGTCCAAGGCCTTCACCGTGGTCTCGGGCCACGACCCCTTCAGCGACACCGAGCTGGCGCACCTTGCAGGCATCGGCGGAACGCTCGTGGTGCTCATGGGCGTGGCCACCCTGCAGCAAAACACCGCCGGGTTGCTGCGCCACGGGCTGGCCGCCGACACCCCCGCCGCCATCATCGAACGCGGATTCTGCGACACCCAGCGCAGCACCCGGGCCACCCTGGGCACTCTCGCCGAGGCGGCGCGGGCCGCGGGCTGCTCCAATCCCGCGGTCATCGTCATTGGCGGCGTCGCCGCCCTGGGCGCGGGCGCCGACGAACTGGCCGCCCTGGGCTCGGCGGCCGTGCGATGAGCGCCACGGCAACGGCCGGCACCGGGACGCGGATCGGCGGGGCGCTGGCCGGATTCCGCATCGCGGTGACCTCCCAGCGGCGCTCGGCCGAGCTCATCGAGGCGCTCGAGCGCCGCGGGGCCCAGGTATTGCATGCCCCGACGCTGCGCCTGGCCCCGCTGGCAGAGGACGCCGAGCTGCTGGCCGGCACCCGCCGGATGCTTCAGCTGCGTCCCGAATATGTGCTGGTGAGCACCGCCTACGGCTTCCGCCGCTGGTTTGAGACGGCCGAGGCCGCGGGGCTTGGCGACGAGCTGGCCGAGGTGCTGCACGCGGCACGGATCCATGTGCGAGGGCCCAAGGCGCTGGGGGCGGTGCGCGCCCTGGGCTTCGAGGCGGAGGCCAGGGCGGGGGAGGAGCTGACCTCCACCATGGTGGCCGGGCTGGCCCCGCTGCTGGAAGGCAAGGCCGTGGTGCTGCAGCACCACGGGATCGGGGACGACGAGGCCGCCGCCACGCTGCTGGAGGCGGGCACCCGCGAACTGCTGAGGATCAGTCCCTACCGCTGGGTGCCGCCGGAAGATGCCGGGAAGCTGGAGGTGCTGCTGCGGGCGCTGTGTTCGGGGTCCCTTGACGCGCTGACCTTCACCAGTGCCCCCGCGGTGGTGGCGTTGCTGGAGGCGGCACGGCACAACGGCTGCCACGCACAGCTGCTTGAAGCCCTGCAGTCCACCATCTGCACGGTGGCAGTGGGGCCGGTGACCGCAGCTCCGCTGCTCGAGGCCGGCATCTCGCCGCTGGTCCCGGCACGGCACCGGATGGGCGCGATGATCCACACCCTGGTCGAGCACCTGGGCCGGCGCGGGGCACTGGAATGCGCCACCGTGCTGGGCCCCTGCCAATTGCGCGGGGACACCGTCCACCTGGGTGGGAGGGGCCGGGAACTGGGGCCCGGCCAGCTGCGGATCTTCAAGGCGCTGCTGGAGGCCGGCGGAAACGTCGTCTCCCGCGGCACCCTGGCGGCGCTGCTGCCTGACGGGTCCTCGGACCACGCGCTGGACATGGCGGTGAGCCGCCTGCGCGGCGCGCTGCCCGATGCCCGGCTGGTTTCCACCGTGGTGAAGCGCGGCTACCGGCTCAACGCCTAGGACCGCGTTTCGGCCGGCACCCGGCGCAGCGCAAACGCCAGGATCGCGGCGGAGGCCAGGGCCAGCACCATGGCGATCGCGGAGGTGTACAGCACGCCCTTGTCGAAGGCCTCGGCGGCCGATTCCAGCAACCGTTCGGCGGCCGGGGTGCCCAGGCCCTGGGCAACCTCGTGGGCGCCGCCCAGGGTCTGGCGGGCGGTCTCGGCGTCGTCGGCTCCCAGGAGAGCGGGGATCGAGACGTTGCGGCTGTACGCGGCATTGAGGATCGATCCCAGCACCGCGGTGCCCAGCACCGAACCGACCTCGTAGGCGGTTTCGGAGATCGCCGAGGCGGCACCTGCCTGCGCCGGCGGAACGGCGGAGAGCGCCATGTCGTTGGACAGCGTTTCGCTCAGGCCCACGCCGGCCCCCAGCACGCTGAAGGCCACCATGAGCATCGGGACCGAGCCCGACTGGCCGGTGAGCATCACGATGCCGTAGGCCAGGGCGTTGAGCCCCAGCCCCCACACCATCACGTGCTTGACCTCGAAGCGCCGGGTCAGCCGCACGGCCAGCAGGCCGAATCCAACCGTCAGGGCCAGGCCCGGCAGCATCAGCACCCCTGCCATCATGGGGCTGTACCCGGCGACCAGCTGCAGGTGCTGGGAGATGAAGTAGATGAAGCCGACCAGGGCGAAGATGCTCAGCAGGTTCACCGCCAGGGCGGCGGAAAAGCTGGGGTTGGCGAAGAGTCGCACGTCCAGCATGGGGTTGGCGCGCCGCAGCTGGCGCCGGGTGAAGGCCACCCCGGCGGCCAATCCCACGGCGATCGCCGCGACAGGCACCAGCGGCGAGCCGCCGTTGGCCAGCTCCTTGATGGCGTAGACGATCGGCAGCAGGGTCGTGATGGCCAGAAGAATGGACAGCGGGTCGATGGCCCCGGGCCGGGGATCCTTGGACTCGGGAACCAGGGCGGGGGCCAGTACCAGCAACGGCACCAGCATGGGCACGGCGATCAGGAAGACCGAACCCCACCAAAAGTGCTCGAGCAGGAAGCCGCCGACGATCGGGCCCAGCGCGGCGCCGCCGGAGAACCCGGCGGCCCAGATGGCGATGGCCTTGCGGCGCTCGAGCGGGTCGGTGAAGATGTTGCGGATCAGCGAGAGCGTTGCCGGCATCAGCATGGCGCCGAAGACGCCCAGCAGGGCACGGGCGGCAATGAGCTGCTCGGCGTTGGCGGCAAACGCCGCGGCGGCCGAGACCACGGCGAATCCGGTGGAACCGATCAGCAATAGCCGGCGGCGGCCGAACCTGTCGCCGAGGGAACCCATGGGCACCAGCAGCCCGGCGAGCACCAGCGGATAGATGTCAATGATCCACAGCAGCTGGTTCCCGCTGGGGGACAGCGCCGCCGACAGCGCCGGGACGGCGAAGCTGAGCACCGTGTTGTCCACGGAAATCAGCAGAACCGGGAACATGAGGACCACGAGGGCGGCCCAGCGCCGACGGTGGAGCGTGCCGGTGGCCGGATTCCGGGGAGTGCCTGTGGCGCGGTGGATGCTCATGGGGATCGTTTTCCTGGGAAGCGACTGGACGGTTGACAACCATAACTGTACCGTCCGGACGGTATAGTTACAATGTGACGATGCCTACGTGAAGGGGATAGGGTTCACTACATGTCTCGACCGCCATTAGCCAAGGAAAAGATCGTCGACGCCTACGCCGCGTTGCTGTGCGACGAGGGCGAGCGTGCGGCGACCATTGAGGCCACCGCCGCACGCGCAGGGGTTTCCAAGGGCGGTCTGCTGTACCACTTTGCCTCCAAGGAGGCCCTGGCCCAGGGTGTCATCGAGGGGCTGATGCAGGCCCAGGCCCAGGACCTGGAACGCATGGGTTCGGCCGCGGAAGGCGCATCGCGGTACTTCGTGCGCACCTCCACCGTCATCGGCAGCGACCTGGACCGTTTCTTCCTGGCCGTGCTTCGCCTGGCCCAGGCCGGCCACGAAACCTCCATCGAGGCCTTGGACGCGGTGCACTCCGGGTGGCTCGACCTGATCCGCGCCGAGGTGCAGGACAAGTACGTGGCCGAAACCATCATGTTGATCGGTGAAGGACTCTATTACCAGACCTCCATGCCCGGCCCCTGGTCCCAGGGAACCTTCGCCAAGGACCTCGAGCACCTGCTTGACCAGGTCGAACGACTCAAGAACGGCAGTTGAAAACCCCGCCATGTCACTAACGCCACCGCGACAAAAGATGGCCGGCCGGATCGGTGCACTGCTGGGCATCATCCTGATGGCCCTGTCCCTGCGCGCCGCGGTTGTCTCCGTGCCGCCGCTGCTGGGAAGCATCGGACCGGAACTGGGCTTTGATTCTTTTTCCACCGGCCTGCTGGCCATGCTCGCCCCTGTCGTCTTCGCCGGGTTCGGGCTGCTCACCCCGCGCCTGATCCGGTGGTGGGGGCTGGAAAAGGTGCTGGTCGCCGCGGTCCTGCTGGCCGTGGCCGGCCAGCTGCTGCGCGCCGTCGTGGGGGACGTGACCAGTTTCCTGCTGCTCTCGGCCATTACTCTGGCCGGATACGGCATGGGAAATGTGGTGTTGCCGCCGCTGGTGAAGAAATACTTCCCCGACCGCCTGGCGGTCGTGACCTCGGGCTACGTCACGATGTTGGCGGTGGGCACCTGGATGGCCCCGCAATTCTCCGTACCGCTGGCCAACCTGACCGAGAACTGGCGCGCATCCATCGCCGCCTGGGCGCTGCTCTCGGCCGTGGTCCTGGTGCCCTGGGGCATCCAGCTGGTCAGGGACCGCAGGCGCCCGCGCCCCGACACCCCGCTGGTCAACGGCCTGGTGCCCGCGCCACCGGTCCGGATCAACCCGTGGAAATCCCCCGTCGCCTGGGGCCTGGCCATCTTCCTGGCCGGAAACTCGGCGCAAACCTATGTTTACTTCACCTGGCTGCCGCCGTACCTCTCCGAACAGGGATTGGATACCCAAACCGCCGGATCGATGCTGGCGCTCTTCGCCATTCTCGGCCTGCCGGTGAGCCTGTTGGTCCCGCTGTGGGTTCCGCGTTTGCGCCACCCGATCGTGGCCGTGCTGGTCTTCACCGCCTTCTGGATCGCCGGCCACCTGGGCATGTACCTTTCGCCGACCGAGCACACCGCCCTGTGGGTGGTGTTTGCCGGCCTGGGCCAGGGCACCTTCGCCATTGCCTTGCTGATGATGAACCTGCGTTCGCGCAGCACCTACGGATCCGGAGTCCTGGCCGGCTTCAGCCAGGGCCTGGGATATGCCGGGGCGGCGGTTGCGCCCTTGCTCTTTGGCATTGTCAAGGACGCCACGGGAGGCTGGAGTGCCTCCTTTGCCATGCTGGGGATCTGCCTGGTCGTGATGCTCACCGGCGCGGCGATGATCAACGGGCCGCGCAAGATCGAGGACGGCCAGGGGGAAGCCAAGAGGCTCGGCGAACTCGAGCAGGTCAACTAGCCCTGACCCTTTTGTCCTAGGGCGTGTCTCCTTATACGGATTCCGCGATTGCCGCGCTCCAGATAAGCACGGCGTGCAGGACAACGGCTGCGCGGTAGGTCAACGCGAGCTTGTCGTATCGGGTGGCCAGTGACCTCCACTGCTTGAGGGTGTTGAAGCTGCATTCGACCACGTTGCGGCGCTTGTAGGCCTCCTTATCGTAGGTCACCGGCCGCCCGCCCGCCTTTCCCGTGCGCTTGCGGTTGGCCTTCTTGTCTTCCTTTTCCGGGATGCCGCATTGGATGCCGCGGTCCCGCAGGTATTTGCGGATGGCTTTGGAGGAGTAGGCCTTGTCGGCCATCGCCCGGTCGGGCCGGGTCCTGGCCGCTCCGGACCCGGCCTTCTCCACCTTC
>NZ_JAOYTG010000010.1:0-140808 GCF_025847175.2 Paeniglutamicibacter sp. ZC-3
AATCATTCTGTGCAAGCACAAAAGTCATCGTTCGACTTGCATGTGTTAAGCACGCCGCCAGCGTTCATCCTGAGCCAGGATCAAACTCTCCGTAAAAAAATACAGACACAACCAACACGCCGACTGGAAAAAATCGACCGGGCTGCACCAAGCAAAACATCCTGGCAAATTGCCCCAGGCATCCACACGGGGGTGCGGACCCTGAAACCATTCACCAATAAAATAAATAAATTGGTATCAACAAACTTGGCACACTATTGAGTTCTCAAACAACAGACACTTCCAACACCCACAACCGGACTAACAATTCCTACCGGCGCTTCGCTCTGGAGCAACTTGAATAATTTATTACATGTTCTTCGCTTTGTCAAACCGGCTTATCGTCGATCTAATTTGCTAAAAACACATCTTTCCTTCAACGAATAAACGTTGTTAGAAGAATTCTTTTGTCATTCGCGGCTGGTAGCTTTTCGCTTGCCTTGGCCGCGGCGACTTAGAAAACAATACACACGTTTCCGCGTCCCGGCAAATCGACGGATCCTGCACACCATGACCCCGGATTCCCCCGAAACAACCGGGATTAGGCGCAAATCGGAGCCCAAAAGGCAAAAACCGGGGCGAGGTCGTCGCCGTGATTCACAGCACTCCCCCGCCCCGGTTCAAATTGCGTTGTCAGCAAGCCGGAAATTCATTTCCCTATTTAGGAGACCTCAACAACTGCCAGGTTCTTTTTCCCGCGGCGTACCAAAAGGTAGCGACCGTGCAATAGGTCCTCTCGGCTAACGACTGCTTCGTGGTCCGAGTACTTCACGTTGTTCACGTAGGCGCCGCCTTCACTGATCGTGCGCCGGGCGGCCGACTTCGATTCGGAAAGACCGGAAGCCATCAATACCGAGATAATATCCAGATCCTCCCCGGTAACAGTGGTGCTTTTTAGCTCCTGGGTCGCGGCCCTGAGCGTCGCTTCGTCCATATCGCCCAATTCGCCCTGGCCAAAAAGGGCGGCCGAAGCTGCGATGACCTTTTCCGTGGCATCCACACCGTGGACCAACGATGTCACGAGGTAAGCCAGTTCCTTCTGGGCCTTGCGGGCGAAGGGACGCTCGGCAACTTCTTTTTCGAGTGCCTCGATCTCTGCACGGGAAAGGAAAGTGAAGACCTTCAAGCGCGAAATGGCATCGGCATCCGCGGTGTTCAGCCAGAACTGGTAGAAGGTGTACGGGCTGCACATCTCTGCATCCAGCCAAATGGCGTTGCCCTCGGACTTGCCGAACTTGGTGCCGTCGGAGTTGGTGATCAACGGGGTTCCGTAGGCGTAGGCGCTCTTGCCCTCGGCCTTGCGGATCAAGTCGGTGCCGCTGGTGAGGTTGCCCCACTGGTCGGAGCCGCCGGTCTGCAGCGTGCAACCGTAAAGCTGGTGCAGCTTCAGGTAGTCGTAACCCTGCAGCACCTGGTAGCTGAACTCCGTGTAGCTGATGCCCTCGTCCGAGTTCAGACGGGCGGCAACGGTTTCTTTCTTGATCATGGTGCCCACCCGGAAGTACTTGCCAACCTCGCGCAGGAAATCGATGGCACTCAGGTTGGCGGTCCAGTCCAGGTTATTGACCATGCGGGCCGCGTTCTCGCCCTCAAAGGAGAGGAAGCGGGAAACCTGCGACTCGAGCTTGCCCACCCATTCGGCAACCGTTTCCTTGGTGTTCAGCACACGCTCGGCCGTCTGGCGCGGATCACCGATCAGGCCGGTGGAGCCGCCAACCAAGCCCAGGGGCTTGTGGCCGGCCAACTGCAGGCGGCGCATGTTCAACAGCTGTACCAGGTTGCCCAGGTGCAGGGACGGGGCGGTGGGATCGAAACCGCAGTAATACGTAATGCTCTCTCCGGAGAGGACCTTTTCCAGCTCGGTTTCCTCGGTGGACACGTGGACCAGGCCACGCCACTTCAGTTCCTGCCAGACGTTTTCAAAGGACGGATCATTACGTTGTCCCGACAGTGCGGGATTCTGCTCAATTTCAGACACCCTACTAAATTAGCAGTCTCGGCCCCGAATTACGCTTCCGAGTCAATGCCCGCAGGAATCGAGCCCTCGGCCAGGATTCGCAGGCGCTGCGTGGTGCGGGTCATCGCAACATACAGATCACCGACGCTGCCCTCGACTTCGTCGATCAACTCCTGCGGTTCCAAGACAACCACCACATCGAATTCCAGGCCCTTGGCCTCGCGTGCACCCAGCACCACGATGTCCTGGCTCAAGCCACCGGACCCGCTTCCCACACGGCGGCCGAATTGCTCGACCACGGCGGAGCGAACCTGGGCCAGACGCGGCTCGGGCACGATGACGGCCAACAGGCCGCCGTCGGCGATCGCGACTTCCCCGGGTAGAACCTCACGGAGCTTGGGCAGCAACTGCCCCGGTTCCAGCCGGTCCACCAGCGGCGGCCACTGGCCCTCGCGCACTGCCTTCGGCGTGGAGATCTTCAGTCCCGCGGCGTGGGCAACCCTGGTCGCGGCAGCGGCGATCTGCATGGGGGTGCGGTAGTTGACCGTTAGTTCCTCCAGGGTGAAGCGCTCGGCCACGAACGGCTTCATGGCCTGCGCCCAGCTGTTGGCGCCCGAGGCCGAGGAGGTCTGGGCGATGTCGCCGACCACCGTGAAGGACTTCAGGGGGCAGCGGCGCATCAGCAGTCGCCACTGCATCGGGGACAACTCCTGGGCCTCGTCGACCACCACGTGCCCGTAGGCCCAGTTGCGGTCGGCCACGGCACGCTCGGCTGCCGTCTGGCGTGCCTCGGTCTCCTGGTTCATATCTGCCAGGTCCTGGGCCTCGACGAGCCCGTCGATGCCGGCGTTGAAGAGCATCTCGTTGACGTTGCGCAGGGTCGCCTCGGCGTTTTCCAGGTCCCGCTTGAGCTGCGCCTCGACACCGGCGTCCTTGTTGCCCACGGCCTTGAAGTCGCCCAGCAGTTCGGCTGCCTCATCCAGCAGCGGCACATCGGACTCGGTCCAGGGCGCCCCGGGCTTCCGGTGCAGCGCCTTGAGCTCGCGGGCGTTCAGCTGCGGAGCGGCCGCGGCGAGCAGGTCTTCCTTGGCGAAGAGTTCCTCCAGCAGGGACTGCGGTGTCAGCGGCATCCAGCACAGGTTCAGGGCAATGCGGACATCGCGTGATTCGCGCACTTCCTGGACCAGGTAGCTGCGGTCCACGGCATTGCCGTTGCCCGAGGAATCTTCAAGGACCTGCTGCAGCTGCGTGGCCAACTCGCGCACCAGGATCTTGGTGAACACCTCGCGGGCCTCGTTGTGCGGCTTGCGGGAGGCCCGCGCCTTTTCACGCGCATGACGCACCTGGCCGCGGGTCAGCACCAGCCGGGTACCCTCGACCACGACGCGGCGGTCCTCGGCCAGCAGTCGCTGGCGGTTGGAAACCGCCTTGGCCACGACCTTTGCCATGAAGGCCTTGCCCTTGATGCGGGCGGCCTCCCGGCTGTGCTCGGGCACGGCACGCAGGCCCGGATACAGCTCGCCGACCGAGGACATGACCACGCCGGTCTCGCCCAGGGAGGGCAGCACGCGCTCGATGTAGCGCATGAACGATGATGAGGGGCCGACCAGCAACACGCCGGCGCTCTTGAGCCGCTCACGGTGTTCGTAGAGCAGGAAGGCGGCACGGTGCAGTGCCACCGCAGTCTTGCCGGTGCCAGGTCCACCCTGGACCACCAACACTCCGGCCAGCGGGGAGCGGATAATGCGGTCCTGCTCGGCCTGGATGGTGCCCACGATGTCGCCCATGCGCCCGGTGCGCTTCTGCGTCAGGGCGGCCATGAGAGCGCCCTCTCCCTGCAGGTTGTCGTTTTCGCCGAAGAGTTCGGTGTCCAGGACCTCGTCGTCGATGCCCAGCACGGTGCGCCCGCGCAGCATCAGGTGCCGGCGGCGGCGCACTCCCTGCCGGTGCAGCGCGGTGGCCTGGTAGAAGGCGGCGGCCTCCGGGGCGCGCCAGTCGACCATCAGGCGCGTCAGGTCCTCGTCGGTCATGCCGATGCGGCCGATGTAGCGCGGGGCGCCGGGTTCCTCCCCGGAACGGTTCATGTCATCGTCAAGGTCCAGCCGGCCGAACACCAAGCGGTCCTCAACGGCATTCAGCTGCGCCAGGCGGTCTTCGTACAGGGCGGCAAAGGAGTCGCGTTCGGACACGTTCTGGATGGATCCCTGCGCCCCGCCGCGGCGGGTGCGGGTGAGCTGCTCGAGCTTTTCGGCGCGCAGCTCATCCAAGCGGGTATAGAGCATCGAAACGTAGTTGCGTTCGGCGTCGAGCTCCGGTTGAACGGTCGTGGACTCTGACATTCAGCACTCCCTGATGGAACAAATCGTGGACAGACCAGTTTACGCTCTGCGGCACCGAGCATTTGACCGAACGCCTTGGGGCGACCGATGCGGATACGGCAGGCGGGTGTTGCTAGACG
The DNA here is from genome assembly GCF_025847175.2 of Paeniglutamicibacter sp. ZC-3. NCBI lineage: Bacteria > Bacillati > Actinomycetota > Actinomycetes > Micrococcales > Micrococcaceae > Paeniglutamicibacter > Paeniglutamicibacter sp. ZC-3. Next base: position 4,455 of record NZ_JAOYTG010000010.1, read on the forward strand.
AGCTGGAGCGAATGGACGTGCAGGCCGGAGAGCTTTTCGCGCCCGCCCAGGCCCTGGAGCTCAAGGACCACGCCGACCCCGATGACCTGTGCGCCGACCATTTCCAGCAAACGGGCGGCGGAGCCGACCGTGCCGCCGGTGGCCAGCACGTCATCGAGAATCAGCACCCGGGTGCCGGGCGCGACATCGTCGCGGTGCAATTCCAGGGTCCCGGTCCCGTATTCCAGGGTGTATTCGTCGCGGTGCACCTCACGGGGAAGCTTTCCGGCCTTGCGCACCGTGACCATGCCGGTGCCCGTGGCGTAGGCGGCGGCCGCGGCCAGCACGAATCCGCGGGCCTCGAGCCCGGCAATGACGTCGAATTGGCCGGAAAAGGGGGCGACGATCTCATCGACCATGCGGCGCAGTCCCGCCGCGTCGGCAAAGGCCGGGGTCAAGTCCTTGAAGGAAATCCCTGCGCTGGGGTAATCGGGAACGATTTCGCACAGTCGGTCAAGGAGGTCGCTTATGGTTTCAGGCTCTGGATTCACCCGACAAGTCTAGTCCCTTCCGCCGCGCACCTTGCGCGGTGCCGCCTTCCGGTACGGCGAGACGCTGGGCTCGCCCGGGAGCCAGAACCGGTACGGGTATTCTTCCCCGCCGCCGTCCCCCGCCACCCCGGTGCGCGGACCGGCCAGGTAGCCGGCCGGGGCGATGGCCAGGTTCCCCAACGCCAGGTCGGGTCCCGGCGGCACGGCGGTGCCGTCGCGGAAGCGCGCCAGGTTGTGTTCCAGCGTCAGCCCCAGCCCCTGGGCCAACCGGGCAGGCCCGCTGAGTAGCTGTGCCTCGGGTCCTTTCGGGTTTCCCCGTCTGGCCAACACCGTGTCCAGGCCCGAAACGACTTCCCCGGCGCGCATCAGCACGGCCGAGGCTGTTCCCTCCTGCCCGCACACCACATTGGCGCAGAAGTGCATCCCGTAGGTGAAGTACACATACGCGGTGCCCGGTGGGCCGAAGAGCCCGGCATTGCGGGCGGTCTTGCCCCGGTAGGCATGGGAGCCGGGATCCTGGTGCCCGTCGTAGGCCTCGACCTCGGTCAGTCGCACCACGACCAGCCGCCCGCCGATGAAGGTGGAGACATGGGCGCCGAGCAGGTGCGGTGCCAGTTCCAGCGACGGCAGACCTAGCAACCCAACGCGGTCCGGGCTGTTCACGACGCCCCCCTCCTTCCGGATATCCCGGTTGCCTAGTTGTCGGCCTTCAGCTTGACGGCCCAGGGTCCGAGCTCGGGCAGGTCGGTGCCGTCGGCGGCGGCGGTGGCCTGGACCGGTCCCAGCGGCTGGCGGCCGGCGAGCCAGGCGGCCAGGTCGAAGGCGGTGCCGCTGAGCACCGTGGTCGCCTCGCCCTGTCCCAGGGTGATGCGCTGGGCACCGTGGGGCTGGAGGATGTAGCGGCGGGATTCGGGCACCCGGGCCTCGAGCGCGTCGAAGAGGTGCGCACAGAATTCCGGTTCCCAGTCGGCGACGGAGTTGCCCAGGGCAAGGTCCGAGGTGTGGATGACCAGCTCGCGCCAGATGGCATGGAAGAGGTCTTCCACACTGCCTCCCTCACGGAACCCTGTTGCCAGGGCCCACTCCGCCGGGCTGATGCCGCGGATGCTGGATTCCAGTGCGTCGAGGGACTCGGTGACGCGGGCCACCAGCGCCTCGGGGCGCATCAACGCGGTGATCTCGATGGAGTCGTCGCGGGCCTCCATTCCACCGTCGTACATGGGGAAGGGTTCCTGGGCACCAGCGGTGTCCAGCTGGCGCGCTGCGGCACGGCTGAACCCGTCCAGGTGGGCGAGCACGTGTGCACGGCTCCACCCGGGAAGGGCGCTCGGCTCGGCGGCGGCCGCATCGTCGACGGTGGCCATGGTCTCGCGAAGGGTCGACAAGGCGGAGAGGATCCGAGTCGTCAGGTCCTGTTGTGTGAGCTCACTCATACTGACCACCTTATCCGGCCCGGTAGCCGGAAATCACGCAGGCGGGGCCCCCCGAATGGTGGGCCCCGCCTGCGAGGGAACTGCGGGCTTGCTAGCCGGCGTACGTGCGCACCGGAACCAGCGCGTCCTTCAATGCGGCCAGCTGCGCCGCAACGGCCGAGGGTGCGGTTCCGCCCTGTGCCGAACGGGAGTTCAACGAGCCCTCGGTGGAGAGCACGGTGCGGACCTCAGGGGTCAGGTGCCCGGAAATCCCGGCGTATTCGGCGTCGGAGAGGTCCCAGAGCTCCACGCCCTTGGACTCGGCGAGCTTCACGGCCGCGCCGGAGAGCTCATGGGCCTCGCGGAACGGCACGCCCTGGCGGACGAGCCACTCGGCGATGTCGGTGGCCAGGGCGAAGCCCAGCGGTGCGAGCTCGGCCATGCGCTCGGTGTTGAACTTCAGCGTGGCGATCATGCCGGAGACCGCGGGGAGCAGCAGTTCGAGGGTGTCGGTCGCGTCGAAGACCGGCTCCTTGTCTTCCTGCAGGTCGCGGTTGTAGGCCAGCGGCAGTGCCTTGAGCGTGGCCAGCAGCCCGGTCAGGTTGCCGATCAGGCGCCCGGCCTTGCCGCGGGCCAGTTCGGCCACATCCGGGTTTTTCTTCTGCGGCATGATCGAGGAGCCGGTGGAGAAGGCGTCGTCGAGGGTGACGAAGGAGAATTCCTTGGTGGCCCAAAGAATGATTTCCTCCGAGACGCGGGAGAGGTCCACCCCGATCATGGCTGCCACCCAGGCGTATTCGGCGAACACGTCGCGGGCGGCGGTGCCGTCGATCGAGTTCCACGCGGCGGAGTCGAAGCCGAGTTCGGCGGCCACGGCGTTGGGGTCCAGGCCCAGCGAGGAACCGGCCAGGGCACCGGAGCCGTAGGGGGAAACAGCGGCGCGCTTGTCCCAGTCCGCCAGGCGCTGCACGTCGCGCAGCATCGCCCAGGCGTGGGCCAGCAAGTGGTGGGAGAGCAAGATGGGCTGGGCGTGCTGCAGGTGGGTGCGGCCGGGCATCGCGGCGTTGGGGTGTGCCTCGGCCTGTTCGATGAGCGCGTCGATGGTTGCGACCACACCGCGGGCAATGATGCGGGCGTGGTCGCGCAGGAACATGCGGCCGAGCGTCGCAATCTGGTCGTTGCGCGAGCGGCCGGCGCGCAGCTTGCCGCCCAGTGCGGTTCCGGCGCGCTCGATCAGCCCGCGCTCGAGGGAACCATGGACGTCCTCGTCGGAGTCGGAGGCGACGTAGGCACCGGAGACGACATCGGCCTCGAGGGTGTCCAGCGCCTTGATCATGCCGCCGAGTTCGGCTTCGTCCAAGAGTCCGGCGGTGTGCAGCACGCGGGCGTGGGCGCGGGATCCGGCAATGTCGTAGCGGGCAAGCCGCCAGTCAAAGTGCGTGGACTTGCTCAGCGCCGCCAGGGCGTCCGCCGGGCCTCCGGCAAATCGTCCGCCCCAGAGTGCACCTTCGTTTGTTGCCGATCCCATGTTCATCCTTCCGTGTACCCGTCCCGGGCACCGGTTCGAGAGGTGTCCAAATCCAGTGTCCATCCTAGTGCAGGGCGGTTCCCCGGCCCCGGACGCAACACCCGATATCTAATACTTATTCACTAGTCTACATAATTATTCATCTACGATGTCACCGCCATTCCCCTGGCGGCAGCCCGGTACGATTTGGGGTATGACCGATTCGAACACCCCCGACGCGCTTTCCGATGAAGAGCTCGCGTTCCTGCACTCCATTTTCGACCTGGCCCGCGAGGGAAAAACCGAGAAGCTGATGGCCATCCTCGACCAGGGAATCCCGGCGGACCTGACCGACGCCAAGGGCGACACCCTGATGATCCTGGCTGCCTACAACGGCCACGACGAGACCGTCTCCGGCCTTCTCGAGCGCGGCGCCGACATCAACCGCCTCAACGACAAGGGCCAGGGTGCCTTGACCTGCGCCGTGTTCCGCAAGAACGAACCACTGACCCGGATGCTGCTGGCCAACGGCGCGGACCCCCACTTAGGTGCCCAAAACGCCTTGGCCGTCGCCCAAATGTTCGACCTGCCCGAGTTCAAGGCAGTCATCGAGGAATATCTCTAGGACAGGTCCCGCGGACATTGCCTTTCCGGCTTCGGGCACCGCGCTGAGACGGATCTAGATTCCGTCCGCGCGGTTCCCGCCGGTGCCACACCAATCCCCCAAGCCCTTGCTTTTGGCCTCCTGATCAGCTTTGCGCTAGTCACGCCTGAGAATCCGCTGTATGCCCCTCCACAAGATCAGGACTGGCGCGTATCGTGGTGCTTATCAGGTGTTCTGGATCACTGACAGGAGCAAAGAAATGCATATCGACATCGTGCGTGGAGACATCACCGAACAAAAGGTCGATGCGATCGTCAATGCTGCAAATCCATCCCTGCTCGGTGGCGGTGGTGTCGACGATGCCATCCATGCGGCCGCTGGCCCCGCCTTGTTGGCCGAATGCCGGAAGCTCAGGGCCACGACCCACCCCGACGGCCTCGCCTCCGGCCTTGCCTTGGCCACCGGAGCCGGCGACCTACCCGCCCGCTGGGTCATCCATTCCCCCGGGCCAAACCGGCACGTCGGGCAGACCAACCCCAAGACGCTTTCGCAGTGCTTCACCAATTCCTTGTACGTTGCCTCGCGCCTCGGTGCCACCAGCGTGGCGTTTCCGGCCATTGGTGCCGGTGCATACGGCTGGGACCCGGAGGACGTTGCCTCGATCGCCGCCCACGCCATCCACGAATGGTTTGAGACGTACCTGCATTCGACATCGATCCACCGCGTCGTGCTGGTTGCCTACAACGACAAGGTTGAATCCGCATTCCGCAAGGCCTTCAACACGCCGCGCACCGATAGCGAACTGGTCCACGGGCCGTAGCATGCCGGCGCGCACGCCGCGCGCGATCCTGCATTCGGGGCACCCCGCGAATTTTGCGCGCGGTGCCCCGAATTTTGCGCGCGGTCCCAACAAGACCCAAGCACTCGGTGCCCTTACCGTGGCAAGAGAAGCGGCGGGTGCGGCCTCAGCCCGATTCTGACGCCTTGGCCGACATCCCGCCCACGCCGGCCTGCAATCCGCCGATGTAGTCGGTCGCCGGGCCCCATCCGCCCGGGACCAATTCGAAGACTATCTCCCTGCCGTCGCGGCGCCGTCTGGCGAGGCCGGCGTCCAGAAGGATCCCGAGATGCCTGGCCGCGGCCTGCCTGCTGATGCCCAACGGTTCACTGAGTCGCGACGCACTGCTCGCCTTCTCACCTAGTAGCACGAGCATCTCTCGCCGCGTAGGGTCGGAGAGCGCTGCAAAAATCAATTGGGTGGAAGCCGGTTCAGGCTGCCCGGTCATTTTCCGTCCAAATAACGCTGCGCCGCCAGCATCTCCGCTTTCCAGCCCTGGGTGTTGGCGCTGATGGCGTGAGCATGCTCATCGGCACCGAAGTCAGCGAATCCGCTTTCCATGACGCGCAACCTCACGGCTCCGGAATGTGTGGGTTCGATCCAGAATTCAACGAGGGTGTTGGGGACGGGATCGTCCCATGCATGACCCCCCAGGGAACGGAACGCGGCATAGCGGGGCGCCTCGAGGGTGATTGTCTCGAATTCGAATTTTCCATAGATCGCATCGTAAACGGTTGAGAATGCACCGTCGGTTTCGATCCGATGCGTCGTGATGGCACCGCCGTTGATGAACCATCCCGGTTCACTGATCAGTTCCCAGACGGATGCGCCCGTGGCATTGATGTCGATGGATGCCTCGATGGCATCCTGACGTTTGACGTCCATGTGTTTTCCCCTCAAAACGAGAAGCCCTTGTGCAACAGAATGGTTGCACAAGGGCTGTGGTTGCACAAGGGTTACCGGCCGGTAGTCGCAAGGCCCTCCGGCATTCCGCGACCGTCCGCGGAAAAGACCTCTCCGCCGCCGGGACCGGCGATCATGCCGCTTGTTCCGACGATGACACCGATGAGGATCGCCAGCAAGAGAAGCGTTACCAGGATTGCACCTAGCATCGCCGCCTTCTTGGAAGGACCCATTCCAGGCTCCTGGGACTCCTGCGACCGTGCGACTGGTCGACCTGGCTACTGCGGGTCGGCCAGAGCCAGGAAGCGCGCTGCAACCTCGGCCCCACCGTTGACGTCGCGGGTCACCAGCATGACGGTGTCGTCCCCGGCGATGCACCCCAGGATCTGCGGCATCGTGGAATGGTCGATGGACAGGGCCAGGAAATTTGCCGCACCTGGCGGGGTGCGCAAAACCACGATGTTGCCCGAGGCCTCGGCGGTAATCAGCAATTCAGCGCACTGCTTGGCCAGCTTGGCATCGTGCACCTCCGGGCTGACCCCAACCTGGGGGCTGCGGTCACCGCCCTCCTGGCGTACCGCATAGACCAGTCCCCCGTCGGCCCCGCGCACACGCACCGCGCCGAGCTCCACCAGGTCCCGCGACAACGTTGCCTGGGTGACGGCCATGCCTTCCTCAGCCAGCAGGACCACCAACTCGGCCTGCGAACGCACAGTGCGGGTGGACAGGATGGCACCCACCCGCGCCTGGCGCGCGATCTTTGTTGTGGGCTGGAACGAGGCGGGGGTGCTCATCGGTTCGAGTTCACTCCCGGCACCTCGGCCAGGTTGGACTTGGCCATCAACCAGCCCATGATGGCCTTCTGGGCGTGGACGCGGTTTTCGGCCTCGTCGAAGACCACCGACTGGGGTCCGTCAATGACATCGGCAGCGATTTCGTAGCCGCGGTAGGCCGGCAGGCAGTGCAGGACGATGGCGTCCTTGTCAGCGTGCGCCATGGCGGCCGAATCCACGGCGTAGTCGCGGAAGAGTTCCATGCGCTGCGCCTTCTCGTCTTCCTGGCCCATGGAAACCCAGGTGTCGGTGGCCACCACGTCGGCGCCGGCCAGTGCGGCAGCGGCATCGGTGGTGACAGTCACCGAACCGCCGGTTTCGGCCGCGCGCTTCTCGGCAGCCGCAATGATGTCAGCACTCGGCAGATAGCCCTCCGGTCCGCAGATGCGCACGTGCATCCCGGCGGTGACGCCGGCCAGCAGGTAGGAGTTGGCCATGTTGTTGGCCGAGTCGCCCAGGTAGGCCATGGACAGGCCGGCAAGCGTGCCCTTGTGCTCGCGCACGGTCAGCAGGTCCGCCAGCAGCTGGCAGGGGTGGTAGTCGTCTGAGAGGGCGTTGATGACCGGGACGTTGGAGTTCTCGGCCATTTCCTCCAGGCCGGCCTGTTCGTAGGTGCGCCACACGATGGTGGAGACCATGCGCTCAAGGACCTTGGCGGAATCGGATATGGACTCCTTGTGGCCCAACTGGGATTCGCCGGAGTTGATGATCAGCGGGGAACCGCCGAGCTCGGCAATGCCGGCGGCGAAGGACACCCGGGTGCGGGTGGAGGTCTTGTCGAAGAAGACGACAACCGTCTGCGGGCCGGCATACGGCTTGTATCCGTACTTGTCCTTCTTCATGGCCAGGGCCAGGTCAAGGACCTCGGTCTGTTCGGCCTGCGTGAGGTCAAGGTCGGTCAGGAAGTGGCGAACTGTGTTGGTCATGGTGCTGTGGTCCTATTCCTGGGTGCCGGCAACGGCCGCGGCATATATCGCGGGCAACGCTGCTACGAAGGTGTCGAGTTGTTCGGTGGTGATGATCAGGGGAGGTGCCAGGCGCAGCGTGTTGGGGCCCGGGGCGTTGATGATGAACCCCGCCGCCAATGCGGCGGTGACAACCGCCGGGGCCACGGCGGCCGCCAGGTCGAAACCGATGAGCAGCCCCTGGCCGCGGACAGCCGTGACGAAGTCGAGCGCGGCGAGCTTGGTCCGGATCTCCTGGCCCACGCTTCGCACCTGCGCCAGCAGGTCCTGGGATTCTATGACATGCAGGGTGGCCAGGGCCGCGGCGGTGGCCACGGGGTTGCCGCCGAACGTCGTTCCGTGCTGGCCCGGGGTGAGCAGCCCGGTGGCCTCGGTGCCGAAGACGACCATCGCGCCAATCGGGAATCCGCCGCCCAGGCCCTTGGCCAGTGTCATGGCGTCGGGGATGACCCCGGCGGAGGCGAACCAGTCGCCGGTGCGGCCGATGCCCGTCTGGACCTCGTCAAAGACCAGCAGCGCGCCGGCGGCCTCGGTGATCTCCCGTGCCTCACGCAGGTATCCGGTGCCGAATTCGATGACCCCGGCCTCCCCCTGGATGGGTTCGATGAAGACCGCGGCGGTGGTTTCATCCACCGCTGCGCGCAGCGCCTCGATGTCCCCGGCCGGGATCCATTCGACCCCGCCCGGAAGCGGCTCGAACGGCTCGCGGTAGGCCTGCTTCCAGGTCAGCGCGAGCGCGCCCATGGTGCGGCCGTGGAAGGCTTGCTCCAGGGCAATGATCTTGGTACGCGGTGCTTCGGGCGTGCCCGCGTTGCGGCGGGCCAGCTTGAAGGCAGCTTCATTGGCCTCTGTGCCGGAGTTGGTGAAGAACACCTTGGAGCCCTCCGGTGCCGAGCTGAGCTCCAGGAGCTTTTCCGCCAGCGCGATCTGCGTGGGGCTGGTGAAGAAGTTGGAGATGTGTCCCAGGGTGGCCAGCTGCGAGGAAATCACCGAGGTGAGCAGCGGGTGGGCGTGGCCCAGGGCGTTGACGGCGATCCCGGAGAGCAGGTCGAGGTATTCCTTGCCGTCGGCGTCCCACACGTGGCAGCCTGCCCCGCGCACCAGAACCTGTTGCGGGGTGCCGAAGACACCCAGCAACGAGTGGTTGTAGCGGGCGAGCAATTCGCTGCCCTGCAGGGCGCCCAGGGCGCCCGTTTCCTGTTCAATGATCTCGTTCATGCCTTGTCCTTGGGAATGACTTGGGTTCCGACGCCGGCGGAGGTAAAGACCTCCAGCAGCATGGAGTGTGGTTGGCGGCCGTCGACGATGTGGGCCTGGCCCACGCCCTCGTCCACGGCCTTGAGGCAGGCCGCCATCTTGGGGATCATCCCCGATTCGAGCTTGGGCATCAGGGCGCGCAGCTGCTCGGCGTCCATCGATGAGATCAGCGAGGACCTGTCCGGCCAGGCCGCGTACAGCCCCTCCACGTCGGTGAGGATCACCAACTTGGAGGCGCCCAGGGCGCTGGCCAGTGCCGCCGCGGCGGTGTCGGCGTTGACGTTGAGCACCTGTCCGGTGGGGTTGTCCTTCTCGTCGACCTCCGGGGCCACGGTGGAGACCACCGGAATCTTGCCGGCGGCCAGCAGGTCGAGGATCTGGTCGGGCTTGACCCCCGTCACCTCTCCCACCAGTCCAAGGTCCACGTGCTGCCCGGCAATGTAGGTCCCGGTGCGCACTGCCCGCAGCAGGGCTCCGTCCTCGCCGGAAAGTCCCACCGCGTAGGGTCCGTGGGAGTTGATCAGGCCGATCAGTTCGCGCTGCACCTGCCCGGTGAGCACCATGCGGACCACGTCCATGGCCTCGGGGGTGGTGACGCGCAGCCCGCCCTTGAATTCGGACTCGATGCCCAGGCGGCTGAGCATGGAGTTGATCTGCGGGCCTCCCCCGTGCACGACCACGGGGTTGATGCCCACGTGGCGCAGGAACACGATGTCTTCGGCAAAGGCGCGCCGCAGGTCCTCGTTGATCATGGCGTTGCCGCCGTACTTGATGACCATGGTGGTTCCGGCGAAGCGCTGGATCCAGGGCAGGGCCTCGATCAGGGCTTCGGCCTTGCGCTGTGCCACGTCCATGGGCGTTGGCGTTGGCGTGGGTTTGTTCTCAGACATGCTCTTAGGTGCTTCCTCACTGAAACGATTGAGCCGGGGCACTTGCGTCGCCTAGCTGCTGTAGGCCGAATTCTCGTGGACGTAGTCGTGGGTCAGGTCGTTGGTCCACAGGCTGGCTTCCTGCATGCCCGCGTTGAGGTCGATTTCCACCAGGACGTTGCGCCCGGAAAGGTCCACGAGGTTGCGGTCATCGCCCACCCCGCCCTTGCGGCATACCTGGACGCCGTTGATGGACACGTTCAGCTCGTCCGGCTCGAAGGCCGCCTTGGTCGTTCCCACCGCGGAGAGCACGCGTCCCCAGTTGGGGTCCTGGCCGAAGATCGCGGTCTTGAAGAGGTTGGACCGGGCCACGGTGCGCGAAACCTCGACGGCGTCGTCCTCGGTGGCGGCGTTGAAGGTGCGGATGGTGATTTCATGGGCGGCGCCCTCGGCATCGGAGATCAGCGCCTTGGCCAGCTCGACGCAGACCTCGGTGAGCCCGGCGGTGAATTCCGCGACGTCGGGCGTCGTTTCGCTGGCGCCGGAGGACATCAGGATCACGGTGTCGTTGGTCGACATGCAGCCGTCGGAATCCGCCCGGTCGAAGCTGACGCGGGTGGCCTCGCGCAGTGCGGCATCCAACTGCGCCGGTTCCAGCACCGCATCGGTGGTGATGACCACCAGCATCGTGGCCAGCCCGGGGGCGAGCATGCCTGCGCCCTTGGCCATGGCGCCGATGGAGTACCCGGATCCGGCGAACCCCGCCTGCTTGGACACCGTGTCGGTGGTCATGATGGCGGTGGCTGCAGCAGCTCCCCCGTCGAATTCATTGCCGGAGCCCAGTGCCGCGGCGGCCGCGTCCACGCCGGGCAGGATCTTGTCCATGGGCAGTTGCTCGCCGATCAGCCCGGTGGAGCAGACCAACACGTCCCCGCTGGAAACGCCCAGGACCGTGGCCACGTGTTCGGCGGTGGCGTGGGTGTTGGCGAAGCCCTCGGGGCCGGTGCAGGCGTTGGCGCCGCCGGAGTTCAGCACCACGGCGTCGGCCCGGCCGTCGGAGATCACCTGGCGCGACCAGTGCACCGGGGCCGCCGCCACGCGGTTGGAGGTGAACACGGCTGCCGCGTCAAAGCGCGGGCCGTTGTTGCGCACCAGGGCAAGGTCCGGGTTTCCCGAGGCCTTGAGCCCGGCGGTGATACCCGAGGCGCTGAAGCCGCCGGGGTAGGTGATTCCCATGGGTGCGTTGCTCACGGTGCTACTCCTTCAAGTGCCAGGCCGGCGGTTTCCTTCAGGCCCAGGGCGATGTTCATGGATTGGACGGCTCCGCCTGCGGTGCCCTTGGTGAGGTTGTCGATGACCGCGGAGACGATCACGCGGTTGGCGTGCGGGTCGAAGGCCAGCTGGATCTGCGCGTGGTTCGAGCCCATGACCGACGAGGTTGCGGGCCACTGGCCTTCGGGCAGCAAATGCACGAATGGTTCGTCCTGGTAGGCAGCCGTCCACGCAGCGCGCAGCATTGCCTCGTCCACACCGGGCTTGACCCTGGCGGTGGCGGTGGTGAGGATGCCGCGCGGCATCGGCGCCAGGGTCGGGGTGAAGGAGACAGTCACCGGGACGCCGGCGGCCTTGGAGAGACCTTGTTCCATTTCCGGGGTGTGGCGATGGGAGCCGCCCACGCCGTAGGGGTTCATGGAGCCCATCACCTCGGAGCCAATGAGGTTCACCTTGGCGCTCTTACCCGCTCCCGAGGTTCCGGAGGCGGAAACCACGACCACGTCCTCGGGTTCCAGCAGGTCGGCCGCGAAGCCAGGCACGAGGGCCAATTGGACCGAGGTCGGGTAGCATCCGGGCACCGCAATGCGCTTGGCGCCGACGAGCAGTTCCCGGGCTCCGGGCAGCTCCGGCAAGCCGTAGGGCCAGGTTCCGGCATGGGAGGAGCCGTAGAACTTTTCCCAGGCCTCCGGGGATTCCAGGCGGTGATCGGCCCCGGCGTCGATGACGAGGGTGTCGGCGGGTAGTTGGGCAGCGATCTCGGCGCTGGCGCCATGTGGCAGGGCCAGGAAGACGACGTCATGTCCGCGCAGTTGCTCGACCGTGGTTTCCACCAGGACCCTGTCGGCCAGCGAATGCAGGTGCGGGGCGAGCTCGCCCAGTCGCTGGCCGGCATTCGAGTGGGCGGTGATCGCACCGATGGTCACGTCGGGGTGGTTGGACAGCAGGCGCAGGACCTCGCCGCCGGCATACCCACTGGCTCCGGATACAGCTACTGAAATCGTCATAACCCAACCCTACTACGCATTTATGCATGATAGCTAATAAATATTCATTTGTTTGGTCCCGCAACGCAACATCGGGACCCTGGTCACGGGCCCCTGGGGGCCCGAACGCTATGGTGGAAACAAAGCCAAGCGCCGACCCAAGGAGTCCAGCACGTGAGTTCCCATGCAATTATCGCCCGTCAGGCCGGAGGACCCGAAGTATTCGACTATGTTGCGTCGCCGATGCCCTCCCCCGGGCCCGGACAACTGCTGGTCAAGGTCGCTGCCGTTGGCGTGAATTTCATTGAGACGTACCAGCGCTCGGGCGTCTACAACGTCAAGTATCCCTTCACCCCGGGCAGCGAGTGCGCCGGCACCGTCGAGGCCGTTGGCGCGGGCGTCACCGATTTCGCCGTCGGGGACCGGGTGGCCACCACTGAAGGCTCGCGCACCTATGCCACCCACACGCTGCTGGATGCCGAGAAGGCACTGCCCGTCCCGGAGAATGTGTCGCTGGAAACCGCCGGCGCGCTGCCGCTGCAGGGCATCACGGCCCACTACCTGGTCAATTCCAGCTACAACGTGCAGCAGGGCGACACCGTGCTCACCTATGCCGGCGCCGGTGGCGTCGGCCTGCTGTTGATCCAGCTGCTGAAGCTGCGCGGGGCCACCGTCATCACCACCACTTCGACTCCGGAAAAGGCGGAACTGGCGCGCGCCGCCGGCGCGGACCATGTCCTTTCCTACGACGAAGTGCCGGTGCGCGTCCGAGAAATCACCGGCGGCAAGGGCGTCGATGTCGTGTACGACGGCATCGGCAAGGACACCTTCGAAGGGTCACTCGAAGCCCTCAAGATCCGCGGCACCCTGGTGCTCTTTGGCGGAGCCTCGGGCCAGGTGCCGCCCTTTGACTTGCAGCGCCTCAACGCCCATGGTTCACTGACCGTGACCCGACCCAAGGTCGCCGACTTCCTGCTTGATGCCGAGGAGCGACGCTGGCGTTCCGGCGAGCTTTTTGAATTGGTCTCGCTCGGCAGGCTCGACGTCCGCATCGGGGCACGCTTCCCGCTGGCCGAGGCGGGCAACGCCCACACCGCCCTTGAATCCCGAGCGACCACCGGTAAAACCATCCTCATCCCGTAGCCACGATCCAATCGTTGCCGAACCACCACGGGCCGCCACCCCGGAGGACAGACTCCCACGTGGCGGCCCGCGCCGTGCTTACCCGGAATCAGCGGCCGCCCGCTGATGCCCGAGTGTGTTCAGGAATCGGTTTTCATCCTCTGGCTGTTGTGGCCGCACCGCGATGCCTTGCCGAAGTCGTCAGCGGAGTGCGCGCAGGTATCTCCGGCGTACGATTCGCTGCGCGACAAGAATCAACGGGTACAGCGCTCGCCACGGTTGCCGCGATGCCGCCCGGGTGAGGGATCGTACGGTGAGTCGCACGTCATCGCCGTGACGGCTCACGATAAATGCTTCCTCGCCGCAAACGGGGTGCCCCGGCAGCGTGCGATACGCAAACCCGACCCGATCCGGGCTATCCACGACTGCGACAACTTCCACGGGCTCAAGGACGGTGGCACCGAACAGGTGCACCGTGACGTCCACGCGGTCGCCCTGTCTCACCGGAGCAGCTGAACTCACCGTAAACCCGCTCGCTGTCTTCACCTTCCAGCGCAGCACGTCCGCGATGACGCGTTCCCACACCAGATCCCCGGTTCCAATGAACGACGAGAATTCCGCGCGACGATACTTACCGTCGCCCGGCGGCCAATGGGCAAGATCCGGACTGGTCACGCGCCACTCTCCTCACAATCCAAACAGATGCCGGGCAAGTTGGGTCTGGGTCCATTCCTACTACAGTCCCGTACCCAAAAGAAGCCGCCCGTGGACAATCCCAACAGCACATCAGGCGATTCCCACCGCCCCACCTACTCGATTTTCCCAGGCCTCCGGGCCAGGGGCCCAAACGAGGCTGCCCACCAAATGGGGAGGAAGCATGGCACCCAGGGAGTCGAGGCTTTCTGGATCAAGATCCAGCACGCGGAGTCCGGGGCTATGCAACAACGGGTGAACGTTTTTCCCGGCAACCACGGGAATGCCGGCCTCACCGGCCAGGCCCTCCCCGCTGGCCTTGGCGACCGCTTCCTTCAGGGCCCACCATCTGGCCCGAAGCCGCTGCCGTTCGGACTCCGGCAACAGTTCGAGTCGTTCTCGTTCTTCCCGCGCGTAGGCATAATCCTCGAGCATGCCGCCGTCTCCGGAGGAAAACGCCCTGTCGTCCAGGTCGGCCAGGTCAACGCCCAGCCGACTGTTCGCCGGGGCCAGCGCAAGCAGCAGCCAGCCAGCAGTCCGTGCGTAGGAGAGGGAAAAAGACTGCCCGGTCTTCGCCATCCGGAGCTTCGGGGTCCCGTGCGCCACCGACGCGCATTGCTGACAATACTGGGTGAGCTCCAGCTCGCCCGGACGAATCTCGCGACCCGAAGGCATCGCACGATTCAACAGGTCCGCCGCCAATACCCGGACAAGGATCCGTCCTGCCACAAAGTCGTCGCGTGGTCGCCCGGCAAGGTATCCGCCGGCACGGGCGAGTTCGTCGGGCAGCAATCGGACCTCGGGATGCGTCGCGGCCTCCGCCAACGGGGCGGCCGCCCACAAAGGGGCCGAGAGTCCCGCCTCAAGACTCTTGCCCGGTACGTCGTGCATTCGGATTGCGCTCCTTGTTCTGCCGGTTCGACTGCATCGAGTATCCCGCATCAGGGCTCGAAGCCGGAACCAATTCCGATACACACAGTGGGCACTGCGCCACATATTGGTTTGGGCTCCCGCGCCCGGCTTCAACCCGACCGGCGCTCCTGCCCAGGCCCGGGCATTGGCCCCGCTGGCAGGGATCGCCGGATTCCCAAGCGGGTGGACGGCAGCTCCCTCCAACCAAGTTGGTGAGGCATCACACGGCCCTGTGATTCCCGCCCCAAGACACCTCCCGTTAACCTCCCGGTCCACCTGCCGTTCACCTGCCGTGACTACGGTGGGCGCGTACGTGCCGGCCGGGCGGCGGCGGACGCCTTGTCGGCGTACCGCCGGAGCATGGTTGGGCTCCATCGTCCTGGTCCGTCCCCTACAGGGGGCTGGGCCGAGCACCACTTCCAGAAAGCCACAGTGGAAACGACTCCCAGCATTGCCGACAATGGATCCACCGCCCCCTTGTTCCTGCCGCAGTACCCGGGCAGCGAATTGGCACCGAAGCCCCGCACCCTCATGGACATCCTTGAGGCCAGCGCGGCGGCCCACCCCGAAGCCCCCGCACTTGATGACGGCGAGCGCTCGCTGACCTACGCGGAACTGCTCGTGGCCGTCGACGAGATGGCCGGGCGACTGCGCGCAGCCGGACTCGGCGCCGGGGACCACATCGGCATCCGCATCCCCTCGGGAACGCGCGAACTCTACATCGGCATCCTGGCCACGATGAGGATCGGCGCAGCCTACGTTCCCGTCGATGCCGACGATCCGGAGGAACGCGCCCAACTGGTCTTTTCCGAGGCCAAGGTCGCCGCCGTCGTGGGCGAAAAGGGCAAGATCGCTTCCCTGCGCGAGACGGCAAACCCGGCGCCGGCCCGGGACGCCGCGCTGGGCGACGACGCCTGGATCATCTTCACCTCCGGATCCACCGGGACTCCCAAGGGCGTTGCCATCACGCAGCGCTCGGCGGCCGCCTTCGTCGACGCCGAGGCCAGGATCTTCCTGACAAGTGAGCCCCTGGGCGCCGAGGACCGCGTGCTTGCCGGCCTGTCCGTGGCCTTCGATGCCTCCTGCGAGGAAATGTGGCTGGCCTGGCGCCATGCCGCCTGCCTGGTGCCGGCCCCGCGTGCCCTGGTTCGTTCGGGCATGGACCTGGGTCCCTGGCTGGTGACCCGCGGGGTCACCGTGGTCTCCACCGTCCCCACACTCGCAGCCCTCTGGCCGGCCGAGGCCCTGGAAAACGTGCGCCTGCTGATCTTCGGCGGCGAAGCCTGCCCGCCCGAGCTTGCCGCCCGCCTTGCGGTTCCGGGGCGCGAGGTCTGGAACACCTATGGTCCGACCGAGGCGACCGTTGTGGCCTGTGCCGCGCAGATGGACGGCACGGATCCGGTGCGCATCGGCTTGCCGCTCGATGGCTGGGACCTTGCCGTCGTCGACGCCTCGGGCTTCCCCGTGGCCCCCGGTCAGAGCGGGGAACTGATCATCGGCGGCGTCGGACTCGGTCGCTACCTGGACCCGGCCAAGGACGCCGAGAAATACGCGCCCTTCGAAACCCTGGGCTGGGAGCGCGCCTACCGCTCGGGTGACCTGGTGCAGGCCGACCCCGAGGGTCTGGTCTTCCTGGGCCGGATGGACGAACAGGTCAAGCTCGGCGGCCGACGCATCGAATTGGGCGAAATCGATGCCGCGCTCCAGTCCCTGCCCGAGGTCTCCGGCGCCGCGGCAGCGGTGAAGACCACCGCCGCCGGAAACCAGATCCTCGTCGGCTACCTGGCCGCCGATCCCGCCTACGACACCTCGGCTGCGCGCGGGCGGCTGGCGGACATGCTTCCGGCACCGCTGATCCCGCTGCTGGCAATCGTCGACACCTTGCCCACCAAGACCAGCGGCAAGGTCGACCGCAACGCGCTGCCCTGGCCGCTGCCCGGAGCCACCGCCACCGGGCCCGAAGGGGTGCTGCCGGATCTCGGCCAGGACGCTGCATGGGTGATCGAGCAGTGGACCCGCGTGCTGGGGACCCCTGTCGGCAGCCTTGACACAGATTTCTTCGTCTCCGGCGGCGGTTCGCTCTCGGCCGCCCAGCTGGTCTCCGCCCTGCGCGTGCGCTACCGCACCGTCACGGTGGCCGAGATCTATTCCCACCCGCGCATCGGGTCCCTGCTCGAGGCCCTGGGCACCAGTTCCGGCGCCGAACCCGAGACCCGAATCGTCGAGCGCACCACCCGGCGCGCCCAGGTCTTCCAGACGCTGATGGGCATCCCCACCTTCATCCTGGTGGGCATGCGCTGGCTCGTGTACCTGGCCGCCGGCAACAACGTGCTCGGCGCCCTGGGGGTCTTCACCGACGCACCCAGGCTCTCCTGGTGGGCGGTGGCCGCCCTTTGGCTTGTCTTCGTCTCCTCCCCGGGGCGCATGGCGCTTTCGGTCATCGCGGCCCGGATGCTGTTGCGCAATCTCAAGCCCGGGAACTACCCGCGCTCGGGCAAGGTGCACCTGCGGCTGTGGATGGCCCAGCAGATCGCCGATCTGGTTGATCCCGTCTCGCTCGGCAACGCGCACTGGATCCAGTTCTACGCCCGCGCCCTGGGCGCGAAGATCGGCGCCGACGTCCAGCTGCACTCGATCCCGCCGGTCACCGGCCTGCTCACCGTGGGCCGCGGCGCCAGCATCGAACCCGAGGTCGATCTCACCGGCTACTGGATCGACGGGGACCGTGTCCATGTGGGCACCGTCGAGGTCGGTGCCGAGGCCACGGTCGGGGCACGCAGCACGTTGATGCCCGGCTCCGTGGTCGCCGACGGGGTGGAGCTGGCAGCAGGCTCCGCCCTTGCCGGAAGCACCAAGGCCTTCTCCTCCTACTCCGGCTCCCCCGCAGAACGCAGCGGCAAGTCCAAGCCCTCCTGGCCGCGGGAGCCGTTGCGTACCCGCCGGGTGCGCAACGCGATGTTCGCCGTGGCCTCCTCGGCCCTGGGCGCAATTCCCCTGCTCTCCATCCTGGGAGCCATCATCGCCGCTGCCTTGCTGCTGCGCGGCCAGGCCTCGCTGCACGAATCCCTGCTCCGGCTCACGCTGGCCGTCCCGGTGGCGGCACTGGCGTGGTTCGGCCTGAACATGCTGCTGGTGCTGGTGGCCACGCGCCTGCTGGGAATTCGCCTGCGCGAGGGCTGGCACCGGGTCGACAGCAGGATCGGCTGGCAGGTCTGGGCCACCGAACGCCTGCTGGACATGGCCCGCGACCTCCTCTTCCCCATTTACGCCTCGCTCTTCACACCCGTGTGGCTGCGCCTGCTCGGCGCCAAGGTCGGACGCAACGTCGAGGCCTCCACGGTGCTGCTGATCCCCAAGATGACCACCATCGGTGCCGGGGCCTTCCTGGCCGACGACACCATGGTCGCCACCTACGAACTCGGCGGCGGCTGGATGAAGGTGGGCCGGGCCAAGATCGGCAAACGCGCCTTCCTGGGCAACTCCGGCATCGCCGGAGCCGGGCGCCGCGTGCCGCGCAACGGCCTGGTCGCGGTGCTCTCGGCCACCCCCGCCAAGGCCAAGGCCGGGACCTCCTGGCTGGGCAGCCCGCCGGTGCGCCTGCGCCGCACCGCGGTGTCCTCCGACGATTTGCTCACCTACGCGCCGCCGCTGCGCCTGAAGTTTGCCCGCGCCCTGTGGGAAATCTGCCGGATCGTGCCCGTCGTGGTCACCGTCGGCGTCGCCGCGCTGGTGCTGGCGCTGCTGGACTTCCTGGCCGCCGAATACGGCTATCTGGCCGCGGCACTGCTCAGCGGCGCGGTGATGCTTGCCGCAGGTGCCGTCGCGGCAACCTCCGCGGTCGTCGCCAAGTGGCTGCTGGTGGGCCCCATCCGCCCGGGCGAACACGCCCTGTGGAGCTCCTTCATCTGGCGCAACGAGGTAGTTGACACGTTCATCGAAATGGTCTGCGCCCCGTGGTTCGCCCACTCCGCCGCCGGCTCCCCGGCCCTGGTCTGGTGGCTGCGGGCCCTGGGCGCGAAGATCGGCCACGGCGTCTGGTGCGAAAGCTACTGGCTGCCCGAGGCCGACCTGGTCACCCTCGGGGACTCCTCGACCGTCAACCGCGGCACGGTGGTCCAGACCCACCTCTTCCACGACCGGGTCATGGCAATTGATACGGTGGAACTCTCCGCTGGATCCACGATGGGCCCGCACGGGGTCATCCTGCCGGCAGCATCCCTGTCGGAAGGCGCCACCGTGGGCCCCGGTTCGCTGGTGATGCGCGGAGAATCCGTTCCCCCTTCAAGCTACTGGATGGGCAACCCCGTCCAACCCTGGAGCCAGCCGCGCGCATGAGCCACACCCAACAGACCGACACCTCCGCCGCCACCGAGGCTTCCTTCATCCCGGATGCCTACGTGCCCCGCTCCGGCAGCGCCGACTACCGTGTCACGCACTACGACCTGGACCTGGACTGCAAGCTCGGGGGCAACCGGCTCGACGGCAGGGCCACCATCACCGCCGTGGCCCTGGTCGAGCTGCACCGCATCAGCCTGGACCTGTCCGGGCTGCGGGCCTCCCGCTGCCAGGTCAACGGTGCCAAGGTGGCCCGGTCCACGCAGAAGGCCGGCAAGCTGGAGCTCCACCTGGTGACCCCGGTGCCCGCCGGGGAGCAGTTCACCGTGGAGATCCGCTACGGCGGGGTCCCGAATGTGCGCGATGGCATCTGGGGCGAGGTCGGCTGGGAGGAACTCACCGACGGGGTGCTCGTGGCCGGACAGCCCAACGGGGCCCCCACCTGGTTCCCCTGCAACGACCACCCCAGCCAAAAGGCAAGCTACAGGATCTCCGTCAACACCGACGCCGGGTACCGCCCGGTCTGCAACGGAAAACTCGTTGACCGCCAGCGGCGCTCCAGCCGCGAACGTTGGACCTACGAGGTCCACGAGCCCATGGCCACCTACCTGGCGACCATGCAGATCGGCCGCTACGAGCTGCGCTCCCTGGCCGGCACCGAAGCCGGTGCCGCACCACTGGGCGGACGGCATGCAGGTGCCCCGGTCCCGGTGCCCCAGCTGGTTGCCTCGAACACCTCCCAGCTGCGCCGGGTCTCCTCCGCATTGGCCGACCAGCCGCGGATGATGGAAACCTTCATCGAGGCCTTCGGCCCCTACCCCTTCGAGGACTACACCGTGGTGGTCACGGAGGACGACCTGGAAATCCCGCTGGAGGCGCATGGGATTTCCATCCTGGGCAACAACCACCTGCTCCCGGGATGGGAGCAGCAGCGATTGATCGCCCACGAGCTGTCCCACCAGTGGTTCGGGAACTCGCTGACCGTCGGGTCGTGGGAGGACATCTGGCTGCATGAGGGCTTCGCCTGCTATGCCGAATGGATCTGGTCCGAGGCCTCCGGCGGCCCGAGCGCCGATTCACGCGCCAGGGACGCTTGGGCGATGATTGAATCCCTGGAGCAGGACATCACCATCGGGGCCCCCGGGCCCAAGGACATGTTCGACGACCGGGTCTACAAGCGCGGTGCGCTGACGCTGCACGCCCTGCGGCTGGCATCGGGCGATCGTGCGTTTTTCGCGATGTTGCGGGCCTGGACCGGGGCCCGGCGCCACGGGACGGTCACCTACCGGCTCTTCCGGGACCACGTGGACGCGCACCTGCCCACCGCACTCTCCGCCGAGGCGTTCCTGAAACCCTGGCTCTTTGAAAAGGCGTTGCCGGCACTGCCTGCCCCGGCGGCAAACTGACAGCGGAGGGGGCTCGGCCCCACCGCCGTCGCGGTGCTCTTTTCACCGTATAGAGCCTGGTCACAAACCCCCTTCCGGGCACCCAATGTTCATCTTCCGTTCAGGGCGCGCGGATACGGTCAACCCCATGCAATTGCTTGATTTGGCCGCCCACGGCTACTCCGTCCGCGACGACGATGATGATGACGACCCGGTCCTGTTGACCTCCACCGGCGAAGTCGTGGACACCTGGCGGGAGGGCTACCCGTACTCCTCGCGCATGGACCGTGCCCAGTACGACCTGGAAAAGCGGCTGTTGCAGATCGAGCTGCTCAAGCTGCAGGTCTGGGTCAAAGCCACCGGGCGCCGACTCGTGGTGCTCTTCGAGGGCCGCGACGCCGCCGGCAAGGGCGGGACCATCAAGAGGTTCACCGAGCATTTGAACCCGCGCGGGGCCCGCGTCGTGGCGTTGGAAAAGCCCAGTGAACGCGAATCCACCCAGTGGTTCTTCCAGCGCTACATCGCCCACCTGCCGGCCGCCGGGGAAATGGTCCTCTTCGACCGCTCCTGGTACAACCGTTCCGGCGTCGAACGCGTGATGCGCTTCTGCACCCGGGAGCAATTCGACAGGTTCATGCACCAGGCACCTGCCTTCGAGCGGCAGCTGGTTGATGACGGGATCGTTCTGGTGAAGTTCTGGTTCTCGGTTTCCCGCCGCGAACAGCTCACCCGCTTCACCATCCGCCAGATCGACCCGGTTCGGCAGTGGAAGCTTTCCCCCACCGACCTCGCCTCGCTGGACAAGTGGGACGCCTACACCGAGGCCAAGGAAGAGACCTTCCGCAGCACGGATACCGATTGGGCACCGTGGACCGTGGTGAAGTCCAATGACAAGAAGCGCGCCAGGCTCGAGGCAATGCGCCACGTGCTGAGCCTCTTCGACTACGAGGGCAAGGATCACGAGCTCGTGGGGACCCCCGACCCGCACATCGTCGGACCCGCCTCGGCAGTCGTCGCCGACGGTGAGGAATTCTAGGGTTCGGTTTCCCCCGCTGGGATGCGGCGCTGGCCTGCAATTCGTGTGCGGTAAGTAGCGCCCTCGGTGGTCCGGTCCCGCGTGACACCGTATTTTCCTGCGAATCAGAACTTCTTAAGTATCGGGGCCTTGAGGGTTCGGTTCCGTTATCCGAATCCCAAGGGAGTTCTTGGTTCCCACTTGCCGAAGCTTGAGAGAATCACCGTCATTTCGCACGCAGCACGAAGAAAATAAAGCTCAAGAACGATTCCCTGCCTTCGAATTGAGGCGGGACGAGTTCCGGGGGCGCATCGGCAGAGAACGGTGGTTCACTGACTACCTCGATCTGGAATCCGGCCTTGGCAAATGCGTCCGTCATTTCGTGCAATGGTCGATGCCAATATGTGAGGATCGCCGGTTGGCCATTGAACGTGTGCTCATCTGAATACTTCGTGAGCTTGAAGTAGTCGGAACCGGGGTTGGTCCATGGGTAGAGGATCGGATGGTTGACAGACATGATGAGTCGGCCTCCGGGTCGCAGTACTCGCCGTATCTCCTGTAGCGGACTCAGCCAGTCTTGCAAATAGTGAAAAACCAGCGAGGAAACCACGTCATCGAACGTTTCCTCGGCGAATGGCAGCGGCTGGCCGAGGTCGGCTGTCAGCAGATCTGCTTCCGCACCAAGTCTTTTCCGGGCAAGGCTGATCATTGCTTCACTGGAGTCAAATCCTGTCACGCTGGCGCCGCGATCACGGAGCGCCTTCGTCAGCGGCCCGGAACCGCAGCCAGCATCTAGAATTCGACGATTACGGACATCCCCTGCGAGTTTTATCATCGCCGGCCGTTCGTAGAATCCATTGATCAGACTGGTTTCATTTTCAGTCGAGTACGCTTCGGCAAAGCTGTCGTAATCGGTGTCCTGCGTCATAAACCAATTCCTCCGGACCTCAGAATGGGGGGCTCATTTATATGAGGCTAACAGCCTTCCCGCATTCCCACGGATAAAAATAGAAACGACACACTCACCTGAAATTAAGCTTTCGGGACGATCCTCTTTCAATATTCTGAAAGTCCAATTCCTCCCACTGGTTCCCGTTACAGGACGGCCATGGCGCATGACTGGGTTCCTTGCGACACCGTGATTGGGCGGATGGATCATGACACGACAGCAACGCCGTCGATTCCGGTTCGTCCCGGCCTGGTCAGTGATCCCCGATTCCGCCGGACCCTCCCCGTGCAAGTCGTCAATTCAATTTGCGAAGAGTCTCATCATCTCGTCAAGAGTTGCGCAGGAACCAGGAACGCCCACGCCGGAGGCCCTTGGCCAACCTGTCGACCGCGTGAGCCGACTCGGCCGACCCGACGTCGGAAAACGACCCCGTCCCGCCATACAAGCTGAAGGCTTTTGCAGTGGCCGCACGGAGATCGCGCCTGTCCGCGACGCCGACGAACAGCTCGTGGAGCCAGCCGGCAGCGTGGCTCCGCTGCTTGTCGCTTTCGGAGCGAGCAACGGTGCGGACTTCGGCGATTGCGGAGAGGATTTCATCGCGGACAGTTTCAACAGCCCATCGTTTGCTACTCATGGAACAATCCTACGGATCACACCGAGCTGGGATGCTACATTCGGCGTCGAAAACCACACGCTAGGGTGGTCACATGATGACAATCATTTCAGCCCCAGGGGATCTCATCGTGGCAACCAAGGATGGTGTCGACGTGCGGTTCGCCGGGGTTGAGTCGATTGCCGACGCTCCGTTTTCCGCAACTGAATGGTTGGGAAAACAGGGAATAAGACTCCACCTCGAAGGGATCCGCAGTCCCGAAACCCAGCGCCGCGACGAACACCACGTCAAGGAAATATCGCAGTGGGCAAACCTGAGGGAACGTGATGGGGCGGAAGCAGCCGGAGACGCACCGGCGATGCCCGGTCAGCTAGTTCTTGGCCCTGTTGGAGCGGATATCTCGGATGATTTAGGAACCATCTATCGATGGTCTGCCGGACAAGTCGCAGGAAGCGGGTCCGATTGGGATGCCACCTGGGTGTATCTTCCGGAACCTCCTGCTGCTGCCCGATTCCTACGCATTGAGTTCACTCTCGATGGAGAACCAACGGGAAAAATATGCAAGGTGCAGCTTGGTTAACGTCCAAAAATCTTTCGACAAGTGTTCCTGGCGTCGACGCCAAAGGCAACCAGACAAATAGGATTCGCTGTGCTGGCGGGGTGCTTTCTCGCAGCATTCTGCCTTGGTGCGGCCCTGTTGATTTCGGGTTTGGCGGTCGCCGTTGTTGGTGTCATTGCTTTTTGCTTCGCCCCCCGAATACATTCGAAGCTGGCGGGCAGGGACTGGAAATGCCATCCGAAACTTTTCTCTGGAAGGCCCCCCTCCGGGTGTGATCGTACGGCCTACTGGTAGGAAACGAACCACGGCTTCGGATCTATGTCGAAGGTCTGCTTCGGTGTGAACGTCGGGGAGTCCTCGTCGATGAAGTTCTTCCACGCCATCCTGATGCCGTCGGGCAGGTCACGGCGCAGGCTCTTCCACGTCTCCATCTTCATCCCCGGCGTGCCGTTGCCGTCTGCATGCAAGACCATCGCAAGTTCGGGGTGCGAAGTATCCAGTGCGGATCGGTTGCGGATCATGCTCAACTTGAACTGGTGCAGGATGACGACCTTCTGCGGCAGGTGGTGCTTGCGCGTCAGCGCAGCCAACCAATCGTTGGTGCGGTTGAGCTCAGCGGCATCCACGGAACCGATTTGGACCATGTGACGCTGGCCGGGCTTGAGCCGCCACTCGGGGTCGTAGGCAATGCCGACGTTGGGGTAGACCAGCAACTTTTCATAGTGCTTGGCCTGGGTCAGGAAGTCGTTGCGACCAGGTTGCAGGTCAAGAACCACATATACCCCTGCCTTCTCGGCCGCCTTCACCCATGACTCGAGTCGTTCGAGGGGAACGTAGCTGGAGTACTTCCCGTCCTTGCCCGCGGACGCCGCGGCGACGGTCGAGATGATCTCGAAGGCCGGCACGACCTTCTCCTTGCTAAAGGGCTGGTACTCCGCGGCGTACTTTTTGGCGAGCTTGATGGCCCCATCGACGTCCTGTTCGCCGAGCAGACCCAGTGAAGCCGTCCCGGGCGTCCCGTACAGCGCGACCATGCGCCGGTCCGGAAACACGATCTGCCCGCCGCCTGGAAGTTGCATTCCTCCGGCAGCCGTTGCCGCCAGGGCAGAGAATTCCGCGGCTTTCCCGAAGCCGACGCCGATCGCGTACAGCTCCGAGTCCGCGTGTTCCTGGAAAAATTTCTGGTTCTTCGCAGCCCGTGGGTCAGGCGAGGCCATGGTGTGGAGCTCGGCCCCCGCGGCTTGGGCCGTGACCAGTGCCGGACCTGCCGCTTCCGCGGCTTCTTCCCCCGAGCGAACGACGACGGCGAAGCCGGAATCCGTGTTTCCCTCGACCGGGTCAATGTCTGGCAGATCGGCATCGGGTGCCGCCCCGTCGACAACTTCCAGACTCCCCGCCAGTGAATCCGGCACAGTTCCGTGGGCAATGAGGGTACGTGCGCCCAGACGCTCCAGCTCGGCGGAGAAATCTTGCCGCTCCGTTGCTTCGTCCGGTGCGTCGCCAGGTGCCACGAGCAGCGGGACGCCGAGTGCGCGGGCCTGACCGGCGGCGGCTTCCTGCCCGCCGTCATTGCCCAGCACGACGACTGCGGGTGCCTTTTCGAAGAACACCTCGCTGGCTTTCAGCGCCATCTCCGCGGGGTTGCCGCCGATCTGGCCGATGCCAGCCTCGGCCCCGGCCAACACCACGCTGTCTTGGTTCTCCTGAGCCTTGGCACCGACAGCGCCGGCGTCGTCCCCCGGATCCGCTGCGGTGCACCCGGCCGCGACCAGGGCAAGAACCAGCCCGGAAGCAACCGCAGCGAGGCGTCCCCTTGCCCGAATCGTCATATTTTTACCCCCGCGTCGATCATCAGCCAAAGATTTTCACCGGCATCGTTTTATCGTTCCTTCAACAGAAAGCGCCCTCGAAACCGTTGGAGAGGCTTCAACGACGACAACCACTAAAGGAGAACGATCACCATTAATGACACTAGCAACAACTTCCGTTGTTACCCCAACGAGCTGGCTGGCACAAGATCCGGTAAAACTTGAGCCGGTGGATAGGAGGCCTTGGCCATGCTCTTACGCCGAGGGTGGGACGACTGACTCTCTGGAGCGCGGGCTGGACGGGGCCATCGCGAATCAGGACTCGGCGTCCGCCGCGTCAAAGGAATTGTTCTTGAGGATGGGTAACGTCCCGTGTAACAAGGGGACAAGCAGTTCCATATTGGCCAACATAGATTGAAGGCCCGGCCAATGGGCCAGCGGGCATCCTGCCACCGCACCGAGTCGCATGGCGATTCTGTCCCGCTCCCACGAGATGCTTTCCATTTGAGGCTCGCGTCACGCGGTGGGTTTTGTCCTGCAGAAGGTTCCGCTATCGGAATTCCACAATCTATAGATCCCGGCGTCTCCCGGTCGCCAAGGGGTGATTCGGTCGCCCACAGACCAGCGGATGCTGCATGTGCAAGACTGAGCGGCATGACTTTAGACAAGAAGCTGGACAGGATCTTCGCTGCCCGAGACCGGGCGAACATGCAGCCGACCATCGATGCGTTGCTTCCCCTGCTTGCTTCGAATCCCGGGAATGCGCGAGTGCTCTACGAAGTCGGAGGGGCATATGACACTGCTGGCAAGGAAGAAACAGCCCTTGGATTTTACGAGAACGCCCTCGCTGCTGGCCTCAAGGGCGATCTGCTCCGCCGTTGCTATGTCCAATACGGGTCAACCTTGCGAAACGTGGGACAGTACGCAAAGTCCAGCGCGGTCTTCGCGACAGCTCGCACTGAGTTTCCCGGGTCCCCATCGCTGGGGGTGTTCGAAGCAATCACCCTCCACGCAGCAGGCCGACCAGATGAAGCCATTGCTTCGCTGCTTGATGTGGTGGTGGACTTCGTTCGCTCTCCGGACATCGATAGATACAAGTCGGCGATCAGTGGGAACGCGGCCTATCTCCGCTCGCTGGATGGACGAGGTACACCCCCGGTAGTTGAGTCCCGCTGAAGGATCCCGAGGGCAAACTCGCGCTACCTGGTCCGTGAAACGATCGTTAGCGCGCTGGCAGCCCAGGGCCGAACCAGCGGCATAGCGCGTCCGTCAGGTCCTGGGCAGTTCCTTGCCCAACCCAGGCAACATATCCGTCCGGGCGGATGAGCACGGCGGTAGGAGGCCTCACGTCACCCAGGAGGGGCAGTCGCCACGGGCCGGTATACCGGGCCTCGACCTGTTGGACGTGATCGGCCCAGGGTTCGATCTCGAAGTGGCTCAGACCGTCGAGTGTTAGCAGGACCGGCTTTGCATCGTGGAGCAGCGTGAAGACACGGGTCGGACCGTTTGCCGTATCGAGATCAAGATCCGGCATGCGGCGTCCGAGAAGCGGGTGCCCCTCCCCTAAGTCGTAGGTGATGTCGAGTCCGTGGATCAGTGCGGCAACGTGCCGCCGAGGCTCATCCATCGACATGAGTTCCTCGACGGTCTCGGCGAGCGCCGCGGTTCGGGCATCGGCGCGTTGCAGGGCTGTTTGCGCCATCGAATGCTTGAGCGCGCGACCACCGACGGGGTGTCGCTCCGCGTGGTAAGTGTCCAGAAGGGACTCGGGTGAGAGGCCATTGACCACCTGTGCGAGCTTCCACCCAAGGTTGACTGCGTCCTGCAAGCCCAAGCCGATCCCCTGGCCGCCTGCGGGATAGTGAACGTGAGCGGCGTCCCCGACCAGCAGCACCCGGCCCTTGCGATAGGTCGCGGCCTGCCGTGTGGCGTCGGTGAATCTGGAGATAGAGGTCGGTGTATGCACTCCGAAGTCTGTTCCATACGCCCAGGTCAGGGAATCGCTCAGGTCACCCAGGGTGGGATCCTGCCGCGAACCGACCTGTCGCTCCGTCGTGATGACACGATAGGTACGCCCGTCCGGCATCAAACTAAAGCCGTGGACCCCGGACTCATCCAAGTGCGTACCGGAGGGTACTTCATCGGTTGCTTCCACTTCGGCGATCAGGTTGCTCCGGGTCGCGTCCCAGCCGGGGAAGTCGATACCGGCGCACTTGCGGACCACGCTGCGGCCACCGTCCGCGCCGACAAGAAACGCGGCCCGGATCTTTGCGCCGTCGGCGGTCTCGACTTCGACGCCGGTCTCGTCCTGGATGAAGCCAACCACCTCATGACGGCGATGGACGGGCACCCCGAGCTCCTTGATCCAGTCTTCGAGGATTGGTTGGATGCGGCTCTGCCACAGGCCGAGCCCGTAAGGGTGCCGCGTCGGAAAGTCGCTGATATCCAGAACCGACTTTCCGAATCGGGCCGTCTGCACGGTCGTGCCCTCGTCCAGGAATCGACCGGCGATGCCCCGCTGGTCAAGGATCTCAATGGTGCGACAGTGAAAGCCGCCCGCACGGGATTCCGTCAAGGCCCCTGTCGGAAGCCGCTCCATGATCGCCCCGTCAATACCAGCCAGTGCCAACTCACCAGCCAGCATCATGCCGGCCGGTCCACTTCCCACGATGATTACGTCTGCCATCCCATCCTCTTCTCGTGATGCTGTGCTGACGGGCACGCCCGAGCAGTGTATTCCACAGCACGGGTCTTGCTGCAAGACCCCCTCGCGGCGCTATCTTGAAGGCGGGAGGGGTTGCTACCCTTCCTGGAAAACTGTCGTCGCATTTCCAAAATTGCCTTTGCAGATCCTCGCCGAGCGGGGCAGGGTCTTCCCTTGCGGGCGGACCAATGCGGACGCGAACGTTTTGCCGTGCGCGGCATTCAGCGGAGACGCGTTTTAGGCGCGGGCCTGGACGAGATTGGCGAACGGCAACCTACCGTGCAATTGGCGGAACTCGGCATGGTAGTTCGCCTGGGCCGCATTGAGCTCCTCCGCAGGTAGCTCCTTCCATGCCATGAGAAGGGCTCCTGTTTCCGCCAACTGCCAGATCAGCCGGCCGTCCCAGTGTCCCGGCGGCTTTCCATTTCCAAAGTCCAAAAATTCTTGGATCTGGCGTCGAAGCCCGCGGTTGCCCTTACTGCCGGGGCTGGCCTTGCCAATGAAGAGGACATCTGCGTCCTCAACCCATTCAGCGGTGAGCCCGGCCATGGGCAGGGATGGATTCTTCTTCTTGAAAATTCCGGCCGTGCTTTTGGTGAGGAACCGCGGCTCAAACCCCTCGGGCCGCAACACAACGAATATCCCCTGACGCTGCGGAATCCGATTGATTTCAAGGTCTGTGATGGGGCGGAATCCGGTGAATCCGTCGTCTTTGAGCGTTTTTTTGTTGAACGGCATCGGATTCCTTGGATCTTGGCGGCGGGAATGTTGCGGGGCACTCTCCCGGAGGTGCCATGATTCGCACCTCCGATGCTACCCGGCCGGGCAATGAACGCGTTTCCCCGATGCCACGCGGGAGGTGTTCGTCCCGATCTTGCAGGGCGCCGCGTCCGGGGGCCTCCCCCGCGGAAAATGGTTTGCACATCCGCTGGATGTCGGTGAAAGGGCAGCGTCCGTGGGATAGCAACCTACACGGCCGGCCCGTGGTTCGGGAAAATGGTGCCCTTCAACCACCGCAGGACAGTGTCGGCAAATTCGCTCGGACGCGTCTCGTGAACGTTGTGACCAGTGGGTATGGTGACGAGAGTGCACTCGGGGATGAGCCCTGCGACCTCCACGAGTAGGTCCTGTGGAACAGGGCTGGTGGGACCGCCTCCGATGAGCAACGTGGGAGATGTGATATCGGGCAGTCGCCTCCACCAGCGGCGAGTGGGGTCGTTAACCTGTTCAACGATGGCCGGCACGACCGCCCAATCGAACCCCAGGACTCCCTCGGGGCGTTCGGGAACCGGCCGTGTCCGGGGGAACGGCGGCGGGACATCCTCGACCACGAGCCGCGCGATGCGACCAGGCTGCGCTTGGGCAACCATATATGCGACAGCGCCGCCCATCGAGTGGCCGATCAGCACCACGTCGCGCAGATCCATGATGTCAAGGACCTCGATGACGTCCTCGCGCATGAGTTCGAACGAGTAGGCGCCCGGCCGATCGCTGTCGCCATGCCCGCGCAAATCCAGATTGACTACTCGAAACAGCGAAGCGAACCGCGTCTCGACCCCGGACCAACTCGCTGCTTGTTCCCCGAGCGCGTGCAACAGGACCATCGGCGGCCCACCGGCGGGGCCGGAAATGCGGCAGCCGATTCGGATTCCGCTGCCGAGATCCACCAACCGCTTTTCCACCTGCGAACCGCGGCCGCGGCGCCATGAATATTCGTGGCCGCCCGGAGAGGGATTGCTCGTTGAGTGTTGGTCCCTCACGAATCCGGCTCGTATCCGATGAGCCAGTGCAGCCCGTGGCGGTCGATGACCTGGCCGTCGGAGGCTCCCCAGGGTTTGGGGGAAAGTGGGTCCAGCACCGTCCCGCCAACTGCGAGTTTGTCGAACCACTCGTGGAGGACGGACGGTCCGGCGGTCCCCAGCAACGAGAGCATGAGTCCTTCGAACCTGACGCTCTTTCCTCCCGGGGCAGCATCCGATCCGGCCAATGCCACTACGCCGTCGAGAACGCCATGGGCGATGGATTCCGGCGGACCGTCCTTTCGGCCAAATTCTTCATAGGTGTACAAGGAGAGTTTTCCGCCGAAGACGTCCGCATAGAAGCCGAGCGCTTCACGCGCCGTGCCGGGGAAACTGACATAGATCTGGGGAGCAGCCATGGGCATAGCCTACGAAAACTGTTCTCCTTCCGCTACAGGTCGATCGGGGCCAGGGGCGCGAGCGGGGCCACGGCCCCGGCCCAGGATCGGTGCCGGTGAACCGATCGATCGTGGCCGGCCTCGGGGTTGGCCCGCCGAACCGAGCCCAGGCGGTCGTTCTCACAGCGGCCGCCCGTAGGGATAATCAACCCAGGCCCCGGTGCCCTCCTTCGGACATGCCTTTTCGGCGCCCTTCCGGGTGCTCCACGCATCCGCTGGATAGCTTGCACCCTGGAGCACCTTGTCCAAACTCTCGACTTGTTCCTCACGCCCGTCGGCGTATCTGACGTCGAATCGAAAAGAGCGATATGGAATCTTCAGCCAGCGGGACTTGGTCCACACGGACGTGGCACGGGCGGCAACCGGGATTTCTGCGCTCATTCCCCCATCTTGGCACGAACGAATGTGCGCCGGCGCTTCGAACCCGGCCACCGATGCCTACCGGGTCTGGTCCCCCGCGCTTCCGCCCAGCATCCGACTTGCCAGGTCCTGGTGGGCCAGGCGCCGCATCGCGGCAAAGATCGGATCGTAGAGCGCCGTTCCGAGCACCGAGTACTCCACGGCCCGCGATGTGTCGGCTCCGGGCAGTTCCGCCATGTCGATCTCGGCGATCGCCATGATGTGCCGTGCGTAGCCGTGCAGCCGTTCGCGCCCCATGGGCAGGCCGGCCGCTTCGGCGGCGGCCAAGGCGCGTTCGAGCTGGGCGACGGCCGCGTAGCCGGGGTCGCAGAGCTGGCCGATCTCCGCCAACGCCGCCCGGGCCCGCGGATAGTCACCGTGTGCGTCCGCCTCCACGGCCGGCGGCAGCACGGCGATCGCTCGTCCCAAAGTACTGTAACGGTCGGCCTGCGGTTCGTCGATGAGTCCAACGATGGTGCGCACCCCTGCCAGCGGCAGTCCCACGACCTCGGTGAGCGCGCGGATCAGCGCCAGCCGGCGCACATGCTCTTCGCCGTAGTCGGCCATTGTTGCACCGACCGACTCTCCGGGGGCCAGCAGGCCCTCGCGCAGGTAGTATTTCACGGTCGCCAGCGGCATCCCGGAGCGCTTGAGAAGTTCGGACATTCGCATGCGGCAACCCCTTGTGTTGGATAGTTAAGGTATCTATGTTGGATAGTACAGCTATCCAAGCGGGTTCGAAAGGAAACACCCCCCATGGAACCGAGCACGTTGGTCCTCGCCGGAATTCTGCTTCTGGCCCTCATCACTGTCGAATCAGGCGGCGCCTTCCTCGTCCGCGTCGCCGCCGGCGGGGTTCCCGCCAACGACCTGCAGAAGTCTTGGTACCGGGCAGGGCACGCCCATGCAGCGGTCCTGCTGGTTCTGTCCTTGGCGATCCTAGCCTTCGCCGACCACCTCGACGTCCCGACCTGGGTCGACTGGATCGCCCGCTCAGGCGTCCCGGTCGCCGCTATCTTGATGCCCGCCGGCTTCTTTCTCTCGGTGCTCGGGAAAAACCCCGAGAAGCCCAACCGACTGTCGCTGCTGATCGGCCTCGGCGCCGCCTCACTTACCGCGGGGCTGTTGGCCGCGGGGATCGGGGCGATCGCCACCGGGGCCGGGAGCGCCTGAGGATACGCCGCAGGCCGGCAACACGCCCCCAGTTCGCGGGGGTGCGGGCGGTTTGTTCCCGGGGCTTCGACCGGGCGGATTGGCGACTTTTCCACAGCCCTGCAGGCCACGGGTCCACCAACCCGCGGATCGGTCCATGCTGGGATTCCCGCACCGAATCCCCAAGGATGGCCATGACCACGACGAGCAAGCAATTGCGCCGAAAACACCGCAAATCACCGAAAGCACGGCGACCCGGCCCCCACCCGTCGCGCGCCTCGGGAATCGAACGGCTCCACGGGCTGGAACCTGCCTACATCGCCTGGAGATCCCGCACCGTGACGCACGGCCAGGCCCACGACGACTGGGACGGGCTGCTTGTCCTCCTGGAGTCCTACGCCAATGTCTGGCCATTCAACGCACCCGACGCGTTGGCCCCGCGATCAGTCGCCACCATGATCAAGTCCATCCGCCGGCTGCCCGGTGATGCCGCCTGCCAGGCCCTGAACCGTCTGGATGGCTACCTGCATTTCCTGCAAGACAACGGCCGTTGGACGGCCGGAAGCGAGGACTTCGACCTGTTGCACCTGCTGGTGCTGATGCGCATTCCTGGCTCTGCCCATCGACGAACCCCCCGCGAATGCCCGATCGACATCCCCGCCAGGCACGGCCACGGCATAGCGCTCGTGCAGTGGGCCGCCTATCTCCTGGACGAGATGATTGAGGGGAAATTCATCCCGAATTCCACCGAATCGCTGGCGCTTCCGGTCACGGATCCTGCGGGCCCCATCCTGCTGGCCCCGGGACTCTACCCGCTTCCGCTCACGATCTTCATGGACCTTTTCACCGCCATGGACGAAGCGGAGCTCTTCGAAACCGCTGGAGACGAATGCACCTGGGACGAGGACGAATATGTCGGGGAAGTTTCGGAGAACAGCGGCGAGCTCTATCCCACGCATGCGGGGATTGCCTTGCTGGATGACGGGCATCCACGAAACCAGGATGCCATCCGCAGCCTGCTGGCCGCCTACCTCAAGATCAAGATCTGGGCCGAGGCCAAGCCCGCGGTCGGCTTGGCAGGCCTTCGACGGGCCGAGGAGCGCTTGGCCCTCCTTGCTGACGTCTCCAAGCAACCATCCGTTGAACGGGCCACCACGGAAACGAACATGTTGACCCTCGGCGAAGACATCCAGGACCGGCTAGCGGAACGGTATGGCGAATTATCCGCCTCCATCTTTGTTTGGCTGGAAGCCGGGGTCTTGGAATACACCGCCGGAACCCTCGTCGCGCAGCCTATTGTCCGCGAGGCCATCAAGGATCTACACGACGAATACAACGAACGCCGAAGGCCGGCCACCGCCCGCGATTTCGCGGGAGGTGGCCGGCCTTCGTAGTCCGTGTTGCCGGCGGGCGTTAGCGCTGCACGGCTCCGAACCGCTCGGCGGCAAGTGCCACCGCGGCGGCACGCGCCTCGGAAGCTTCGTCGGCTGTCAGCGTGCGGTCCGCGGCACGGAAGCGCAGGCCGAAGGCCAGCGACTTCTTGCCTTCCGGAATCCCGGTGCCCGAGTACACGTCGAAGAGTGCAAGGTCCTCGAGCAGTTCCCCGGCGCCTTCGCGCAGGGTCTCGAGCACCTCTGCCGCCACCACGTGCGCATCAACCACCAGGGCCACGTCCTGGGTGGAGATCGGGAAGGTGGAGATCTCCTTGGCCACGATCACGTCGGCAGCGGCCTCGAAGAGCTCGTCCGCGTTGATTTCCATCGCGACGGTGCGCTCGGGCAAGTCCAGCTCGGCCAACAGCTTCGGGTGCAGTTCGCCGGCGTAGCCGACGTGCGTGCCGTTGCGAAGCGCCAGGGCCGCGGTGCGTCCCGGGTGGAATGCCTGGTGCGAACCCTGCGAGACGACGACCTCGACGCCCAGCACGTCACCGACCAGCTTGGCGGTGTCCAGCGCATCGGCCCAGTCGTAGACGCGCGGGACGTGTGCGGCGGCAACCGGCGAATCGTGTCCGGTGAGCACCGCGGCAATGTGCGTCGGCTGGTGCGGCAGGCCGTTGTACAGCGCCTCGAGTTCCTCCTCGGAGGGGCGCTCCCCCAGCGGCGGGATCGTGGCGGTGCCCAGGGTCTCGCCGGGCAGGAAGACCTGGCCGGCCTCGTACAGCGCCAGGTCGCGGAAGCCGCGGCCGTGGTTGCGGCGGGCAATGCCCAGCAGGCCCGGCAGGATCGAGGTGCGCATGAACCCGAACTCGCTGGACATCGGGTTGTTCAGCTTCACGGCCGCAACCTCCCCGGCCTCGGGGGCACCGAAGGTGTTGTTCTGCACCTTGGTGACGAACGGGTAGGAAAGCACCTCGGTCAGGCCCGCGTCGGCCAGTGCCGCCACGACGCGGCGGCGCTGGCCCTGCACGCGGGAGAAGCCGCGGCCCGGAGGGGCCGTGGGCAGCGTCGCCGGGATCAGGTGGTAGCCGACCAGGCGGGCGATTTCCTCCACCAGGTCCTGCTTGGTGGCCAGGTCGGGGCGCCATGACGGCGCGGTGACGCGGTAGCCTGACTCGACGTTCTGAATCTCCGCGCCGATCTCGCCCAGCGCCCAGGTGATCTGCTCCTCGGTGTAGTCGATGCCGATCAATGCCGAGGCGAACCCGGCGGGCAGGTCGATGACCACGGCTTCGGGCGCGGTGCCCTCGTCGGTGATCTCGGTGGTGGCGGTGCCGCCGGCCAGCTGGACCAGCAGGTCCACGGCGCGCTGGGCGGCCACGTCGGCGATGTTCCAGTCCACGCCGCGCTCGAAGCGCTTCGAGGCCTCGGAGGGCAGCTTGTGGCGGCGGCGCGAACGCGCAATCGAGATCGGCTCGAAGTGCGCCGCCTCGATGAGCACCGTGGACGTCGCGTCGGAGACCTCGGTGGCCGACCCGCCCATGACCCCGGCAACGCCGATGGCCCCGGATTCGTCGGTGATCAACAGGTCCTCGGCGTGCAGCTTGCGCTCCTTGCCGTCGAGGGTCTTCAGCGTCTCATCCGGGTTCGCGCGGCGCACGGTGATGGTGCCGGTGAGCTTGTCCGCGTCGTAGAAGTGCAGCGGCTGGCCAAGCTCCAGCATCACGTAGTTGGAAATGTCGACGACCAGCGAGATCGAGCGCATCCCTGCCAGATTGAGACGGCTGGCCATCCACGGCGGGGTGGGCAGTGCCGGATTCACGCCGGTGACCTTGCGGGTGAGGAACCTGTCGCAGCCGTCCTTGCCGTAGATGCCGGCGGCATCGGCAAGCTTGACCGGGTGGCCCGGTGCGGTGGCAGCATCCACCGTGACCAGCGAGGCAGGGTCGGTGTAGGGGGTGCCCGTGGCATGTGCGTATTCGCGGGCCACCCCGCGGATGGAGAACGCGTAGGAGCGGTCCGGGGTGACGTTGATTTCCGCCGCCTGGTCGTAGAGACCCAGCAGTCCCATCGCGTCGGTGCCGGTCTCCGGATCAAGGCCAAGGCGAGAGAGCACGATGATGCCGTCGTGGTCGTCCCCGATGCCCAGCTCGCGGGAGGAGGCGATCATCCCGGCCGAGACGTGGCCGTAGGTTTTGCGCGGGGTGATCCGGAAATCGCCCGGAAGCACGGCGCCGGGCAGGGTCACCACGACCTTGTCGCCCTCGACGAAGTTGTGGGCGCCGCAAATGATGCCCTGCACACCCGAGGGGTCGATGCCCTCGTTCGTCAGGGTCTGAGTGGCACCTTCGGGCACCACGCGGACCTGGCACCAGTTGATGGTCTTGCCGTTGGTCTGCTCCTCCTTGACGATGGACAGGACCTGGCCCACCACGATGGGGCCGGAGATCTCGTCGGTGGGACGGTGCACGTCTTCTTCCTCGAGGCCTACCTTGACCAGCTCGGCCATGACGTCTTCGGCCGAGGCATCGGCCGGTACCTGCGCGTATTCGCGCAGCCATGAAAGTGGAATACGCATGTCTTAGATCTCCATCCCGAAGTGCTCGCTGAACCGAATGTCGCCCTCGATCATGTCGTGCATGTCGGGGACCTCGTTGCGGAACATCAGGGTCCGCTCCACGCCCATGCCGAAGGCGAACCCGGAGTATTCCTCCGGGTCGATGCCAGCGGCACGCAGCACGTTGGGGTTGACCATGCCGCAGCCGCCCCACTCGATCCAGCGCGGGCCGCCCTTGGCACCCGGGTGCCAGATGTCCAGCTCGGCCGAGGGTTCGGTGAACGGGAAGAAGTTCGGGCGCAGGCGGATGGAGGCGTCCTCGCCGAACATCTGCCGGGCGAAGTGCTCCAGGGTGCCGCGCAGATCGGCCATGGTCAGGTTTTTGTCGATGGCCAGGCCCTCGAACTGGTGGAAGACAGGGGTGTGCGTGGCATCCAGCTCGTCGGTGCGGTAGACCCGTCCCGGGCACAGCACGTAGATTGGCAGCTCGCGCTCGAGCATCGAACGCACCTGGACCGGTGAGGTGTGGGTGCGCAGCAGGAGGTGCGAATCGGCGGGTTCGATGAAGAAGGTGTCCTGCATTTCGCGGGCCGGGTGGTCCGGGGCGAAGTTCAGCGCGTCGAAGTTGAACCACTCGGATTCGATCTCCGGGCCTTCGGCGATTTCCCAGCCCATGCCCACGAAGATGTCGGACACGCGGTCCTGCAGCGTGGAGAGCGGGTGGCGGGCACCTGCACGGCGGCGGCGCGGGGCGGCGGTGACGTCAACCGTCTCCTCGACGAGGATGCGGGCGGCGTCCTCGGCTTCCAGCACGGCGGTGCGTCCGGCCAGGGCCTTGTTGACGCGGCCGCGGGAAGCGCCCAGGAGCTTGCCTGCGACTGCCTTTTCGCTCTTGTCGAGGCGGCCGATTTCCCGGTTGGCCAAGGACAGCGGGGACTTCTCCCCGGTGTGTGCCAGGCGTGCCGCCTTCAGCTCGTCCAGGTTCTTCGCGGCGGCAAAGGCGGCCAGCGCGGCTTGCACAGCAATGTCGATGCCGGCCTCGTCGGTGGGATGCGGGACAACCGGCGCGTGGCTGTCAATGACATCCACTTCCGGGCTCGTGGGTTCAGACATGGGGTTCTACGGCCCTTTTCACTGTTGATGGTGTCTCTGGTTCTGCATCCCATTCTAGGTGCTAGCCCCGATGGGTTTGGAATCGCAACTGGCTCCCCCCCTTCCGGGCGCGGTTGTGGACATCCAAGGGAAGGTTGGGCAATAGTTAGTCCCATGTCCCGAGTAATTCGAACCCTTGCCCTGCCTGCCGCCGCCCTGCTGATGATCGGCTCCCTCGGGGCGTGTTCCGCGCCACCCGCGCCCAATGCCACCGCCGAACTCCTGGCCGGTTCGCTGGCGGACCTGGACCTCGCCTCGGTCCCGCTGGCGGGCAGCGACGCAGCCACCGCGAGCGCCGAGCTGGCGGAATCGCTCAAGCCGCTCGAATCGATCCCCCGCACAGTCACCCTCGCCTCTGTCACCGAGGACGAGGGCTCTGATGCGCCCAAGACCGCCACGGCCGTGTACAACACCGTGTGGGACGTCGATGCCTCCGACACCGACTGGACCTACCAGACGCAGGCAACGCTGGAACTCGATGACGAAACCAAGACCTGGGCGGTGCGCTACTCCCCCTCGATGGCCGTGCCCGGGCTGGAATCCGGTCAGTACGTCGCCAAGCGCAACTCCCCGGCCAAGCGCGGGGAGATCCTGGGCAACAACGCCCAAACCCTGGTGACGGACCGCCCGGTGCTCCGCATCGGGATCAACAAGGAGGCCATCGGGGAGACGGAATGGGAGGTCTCGGCCACCAAGCTCGCCAAGGTATTGGAGATCGATGCCGAACCGTATGCCGAGAGGGTTGCAGCTTCCGGCCCGCGGGCGTTCGTCCAGGCCATCACCCTGCGCGACGATGCCGACCGCACCGTCACCGATCAGCAATTGAAGGCGATCCCCGGCGTGCTGGCGCAGCCCGATACCCAGCCGCTGGCCCCGAGCCGGAGTTTTGCCCGGGCCATCCTCGGGTCGGTGGGCGAGGCCACGGCGGAAATCGTCGCAGATTCCAAGGGCAGCGTTGCCTCCGGGGACCGGGTCGGACTGTCGGGCCTGCAAAAGGCCTACCAGGACGAGTTGGCGGGCACCCGGGGCTACAGCATCAACATCTACAACCAGGACAAGGCCGAAGTCTCAACCCCGGTGACGCGGGAAGCGGTGGACGGCAAGGATCTGAAAACCACGCTGGACCGGAACCTGCAGGAACTTGCCGAGTCGTTGATCGCCGACTCGGACAGCGACGCCGCGCTGGTCGCGGTGCGTCCCTCCGACGGGGCCATCCTGGCCGCCGCCGCCGGGCCCGCCGACAACGCCCAGAACACCGCGTTGTTGGGCAAGTACGCCCCGGGCTCCACCTTCAAGGTCATCACAGCACTGGCCATGCTCCGTTCCGGAGATACCCCGACAACGAGCGTGGATTGCCCGGCGACCATGAGCGTGGACGGCAAGGCGTTCAAGAACTACGACGGCTACCCCTCCAGCGCGCTGGGAAGCATCCCGCTCTCCGAGGCCGTGGCGCAATCGTGCAACACCGTCTTCCTTGAGGGCGCCTCCAAGGTCAAGGCACCTGCCCTCGCCGACGCTGCGGCCTCCCTGGGCCTGAACTTGAGCCCCGCCACGGGCGCTGCATCCTTCCTTGGGTCGGTGCCGGAGGACTCCACGGGCACCGAGCTGGCTGCCAACGGCATCGGCCAGGGAGTGGTCCAGGCCTCGGCGCTGGGCATGGCCACGGTGGCAGCCTCGGTCCAAAACGGCGCCACCGTCAGCCCCCGCCTGGTGGTAGACCCCAAGCCGGATGCCGCCGCCAAGCCCAAGAACCCGTTGACGGCTGCCGAGGCCAAGGCGCTTTCGGGCATGATGGCCCAGGTCGTCGACCACGGCACGCTGAAGGACCTCAAGTCCGTCCCCGGCCCCGCGATCATCGGCAAGAGCGGCACGGCGGAATACGATGCCGAACGCAATGCCCACGCATGGTCCATCGCCGCGCAGGGAGATCTCGCGGTGGCCGTGTTTGTGGGCGACGGCAGCGGCGGGGCGCAGACGGCCGGCCCCATCCTTGCCGAATTCCTGACCGACGCCCAGTAGGCGCCGCTCCGCCGCACACCCCAGGCATGACAAAGGGACCGACAAACCCGGTTTTTTCCGGACTGTCGGTCCCCTTGGCGTTCAGCGGCCGAACCCCGAAGTTCGGCGTTGCGCGGTATTAGGCGTGCACGTCTTCGGTGCGCTCGGGGCGGCGCATCGTGCCGACGGCGACTACGGCACCCAGCAGGGCCAGGGCGCCGAAACCGAGAGACAGGTAGATCGGAGTGTTGTCCTTGGGCTTGGCCACGGCTGTCATCTCGCCGGTGGCTTCGCGCATGTCGAAGCTCACGGTGTTGCCCTCGATGTGTGCCCCGGCGCTGGCGGAGGTGACCTCCCCCGGGAAGGTGACGGTCATCGTGGACTCGCTCAGGCTCGAGGTGTCGGTCCCGGCAAGTCCCCGGGCGGAGAAGTGGTACAGGTCGTCGCGGTATTCGATGTTGACCTTCGGGCCAAGCCTGCCGGAAAGGTCGCCCAACTTGGTCAGCGATTGGTTCTCGATGCTGAAGACGTAGCCCTTGAAGTTTTCCTCGTCGTATGGCGCCTTCTGTGCCTCCGCGGGGATGCCCAGGAAGAATTCCTCCTCGGTGGTACCCATCTGGGTCATGAGCTCCTCGACCGAGATGTCGCCGGCAACGCGCTTGTCGAATGCCACCACCATGTCGAGGCTGGCCTCTTCCGGACTCGAGACGACCAGATCCACATCCATCTTTATGCACCCGGTCAGGCTCAACATCAGCGCCACCATGATTCCAATGACGGATACGATCTTCTTCATGTATTCTCCTCCACGTTCGGGGCATTGATCTGCAACGATGCTCCCGGTTCAATAGTCAACACTAATGGTTGGATTGCCTTGGCCGAGAATTGCCTCATGGGCTCCCCACCCGCCTTTGCGTAGGCTCCGGGATTACACTGGGGAACCATGGACACCTGGGAGCGCACACGCGAGGTCGCCAACTGGCTGAACCTGAGCACCATCAGCGGCCTGCTGCTGGCCGCCGGCACCGGATGCAACATCGAAGGCGGTGCGCGGGGAATCCTCTATGCGCGCAACTACACTCCGGTGCTTCCCAAGGCGGGAGCCTTCACCGTGGGCAACGTGGTATTTTTCCGCCCTTCCCTTGGCACGCCGGCCCAGCGCCCCGCGTTGCTGTCCCACGAGGAAACACATGCCACCCAATACGCCTTGTGCCTGGGGCTTCCCTTCATCCCCCTGTACTTTGCGGCGGCCGGCTATTCCTGGCTGCGCACCTCGGATCCGGCATCGCGGAACATCTTTGAACGCGCCGCCGATCTGCAGGCCGGCGGCTATCGTGAACGGCCGGTACGCAAGCTGCTCCCCGTGGTGGCAGCCGGCCTGCGACGGGGTCTTCGCCTCGCAACGGCAACTGCACGCACGACCAGGGGAACTTCGGCATGAGGCGCACACCGGCCGTCACGGTGCGCGGGACAGCCTCCGCGACTGCAGTACCCGACGTCATGGGCATCTCCCTCACCGTCCAGGTTCACCATGCGCAAGCTGCGGAGGCCTTCGGGCTTGCCTCGGAGCGTGCCAGGGACGTCATCGAGGCAGTGTTGGTTGCCGCCCCGGGGGCAAACCTGGCAACCACGGGAATCGCACTGGCCGCCCGCAACTCCTGGCGCAACGAGGAATCCGTGCTGGATGGCTACGATGCCGAAACCAACATCGAGGCCTCCGACCTGACGACGGACAACGTGACCTGGGTGTTGGCGGCCGCCGTGGCCGCCGGCGGGGACGCGTTGCGGATCCACTCGATGAATGCCGAGGTTTCCGACGCCGCCGACGCCCTGCGGGCCGCCAGGGAATCGGCTTTCGCCGATGCCCGTTCCAAGGCAGAGCACCTGGCCTCGCTCGCCGGAGCACGGCTCGGGCCCGTGCTACTGGTCCGAGAGGTCGCCGGCGAACCAGTGCTGCCGCTACAACGCACCAAGTCCACCCAATTTGCGGCGGAGTCCATGCCGGTGGTTGCCGGCCGGCGGCAGCTCTCGGTGACGCTCGAAATCCGCTGGGAACTCAGCGCCGATGACCCATCGCCGGACTCGGGTGCCTAATACTCCGTGCCGGCGCCAAGCCTTGGTTCGGTGGCACCGGCCAAGGCCAGCTGTGCCACGCATGCCACGGCCCGGGCATGGATCGCGATCCGGGGGGAGGCGGGATCCATCCAGGGAACATGGATGAACCCTGCGCGGAGCCCCGGCGCCCTTCCGGCGTGGTGCATCAGGGAATAGAACACCTGGTTGCAGACAAAGGTCCCGGCGGAATAGGAGATCTCGGCCTCGACGTCGCCGAGTTCGATGGACGGGTCCCGCAGTGCCTGAAGGGCGGCTTTCAGCGGAAGGCCCGAGAAGTACGCGACCGGCCCTCCCGCCAACACCGGCAGGTCGATGGGTTGGTCCCCGGCGTTGTCTGCGATCCGGGCGTCCAGGTGGTTGATGGCGACCTTTTCCAGACCCAGTGCTCCGCGGCCCTCGGCGAGCCCGAGGCTGATCACCACGCGTGGCTGCCAGGTGGCCAACAGCTCTTCGAGCATCGCCGGGGCCGTGGCAAACACGCAGGGCAGTTCCGCGGCAATGGTCGCAATCCCCTGCTGCTCCAGAATGCCCGCGGCTTGGCGTGCGATGGACATCGAGGGGTTTGAGTCCCTGCCGCCGAAGGGTTCAAAACCGGTGAACAGGATCACCGGGTGGCACCTGCCAGGGTGTCGGCCAGGACCGCGCGGACGATGGGAAGGTCTGCAGGTATCCATTTCAGGGCCTCGAGTGCCTCGTGTTCCAATGCGACCCAGGCCAGCTGGTCGTGGTCCTCGAGCGTGTCCGGGGTTCCGGCGGTGACCTCGGCAAACCAGACGCGCATCGCTGCACGTTCGCTGAGCACCCATCCCTCGGGGACCGGACCGAAGACCTCGCTGCCCAGGGCCACTTCGATGCCGAGCTCCTCGGCCAGTTCGCGCTTCACCCCGTCTTCACAGGTCTCATCGGGTTCGAGCTTGCCTCCGGGAAATTCCCACATTCCCGCCAGCTCCGGCGGCGCGGTGCGTCGCGCGGCCAGCAGCCGGCTCGGGGTCACGAGCGAGTCCAGGATCGCGGCGGCGACTATCTGTTTGTAGGCCATGGTCTTTATCCTTCGTTGGGAAGCGTCGCGGAAGCCCGGGGATGTCGGGTTCGATGTGAATCACGCACGGGAGCGGAACGGCGCTCGGATGCGTGTTTCGCCGTAGCGCAGTTGCGCGGCCGG
This sequence comes from Paeniglutamicibacter sp. ZC-3, assembly GCF_025847175.2. NCBI lineage: Bacteria > Bacillati > Actinomycetota > Actinomycetes > Micrococcales > Micrococcaceae > Paeniglutamicibacter > Paeniglutamicibacter sp. ZC-3. The sequence goes on from NZ_JAOYTG010000010.1 coordinate 46,634, forward strand.
CGACCTAGCCGCGTCGTTGCGCCCGTGCCGAGGCATAGAGGCACATCGTCGCAGCGGTTCCCACGTTGAGCGATTCGGCGATCCCGTACAGCGGCACAGCCACGCGGTGGTCGGCACCTGCAAGTTCGGCTTCGTCCAGGCCCTGGCCCTCGTTTCCGAAAAGCCACACCGTCTGGTCTTCCAGCGCCGGTTCCCCTTCGGGCGCGGCTGCCCCGGCCCCGGCGCGCCGTGCGGCGCTGGCATCCTGGAGCGCATCCAAATCAGCGGCAGCGTAGCCGTCGGCTGCAAGAACGGTGCTGCCCTGGCCCTTGAACGCGGCAAGGATTTCACCCAAATCGACATTGGTGACGATAGGCAGGTGGAAGACGGAACCGACGGTGGAACGCACGGCCTTGGGGTTGTAGATATCCACGCTTCCCCCGGTCAGCACCACTGCGTCGGCGCCCGCTGCGTCCGCTGCCCGGATGATCGTGCCGGCGTTGCCCGGATCCTGCACGCGGCACAATACGGCCACGAGGCGGGGCTTGCCGGCAGCTACCTCCTGCAGGCTGGTTTCGGGGATGATGCACACGGCCACGATTCCCTGTGGTGTCACGGTGTCGGCCATCGCCGCCAAGACTTCCTGGCTGACCAGTCGAGTATGGATGCCATCGGCCTTGTTGGACATGACCTCGAGTTCCGGATAGCGGTCCAGGCAGTCTTCGGTGGCATAGACGGCCCGAACAACGGGTGCCCGGCCATGTTCGGCATTTTCAAGGTGGAGTCGCAAGGCCTCGCGGACGGCCTGTGGGCCTTCGGTCAGGAACTCGCCGCTGCGGGCGCGTCCCGTGCGGGTGGCCAGTCGGGCCACTTCGCGAACCTTTTCGGCACGAACATTGGTCATGGTCACTTCGTTGTCTCCGGCAAGATTCATGGGAATGACTTTACCGGGGATACGCCAAAGGGACGGAATCGCAAACGATTCCGTCCCTTTGGACTAGAGCTTTATGAGCTCAAGGACTAGGCGTCCTTGATCTGCTGGCGGGATTCGCCGCCTGCAGGCTCGAAGCCGGCTGCCTTGGCAGACTCAATGCTGTTGAACCAGTATTCGGCAACAGTCTGGTCGAACCAGGTCGAACCCGGGACGTGGTACTTGTTGGAACCGGCGTTGCCCTTGATGATGAATCCGGCCGGAGCCTCTTCACCCTCGACACCCTTGACGGCACCGGCGGCCTCGGCCTTTTCGGCCGGGGTACCCTCTGCTGCCGGGGCTGCAACGGCAACCTTCTTGGCCGGAGCCTTCTTGGCCGGTGCAACCGGAGCTGCGGCGGCGGCCTTGGGGGCGTTGACATCGGCCGGGAGGGCCTGCTTGGCAACTGCAACCAGTACGGCGAAAGCCTTGGCATCCGAAACGGCCAGCTCGGCCAGCATGCGGCGGTCAACCTCGACCGACGCAGCCTTCAGGCCCTGGATCAGGCGGTTGTAGGTCAGGTCGTTGGCGCGGGATGCAGCGTTGATGCGCTGGATCCAGAGGCGACGGAAGTCACCCTTGCGCTTGCGGCGGTCGCCGTAGCTGTAAACGAACGAGTGGAGCAGCTGCTCCTTGGCCTTGCGGTACAAGCGCGAACGCTGACCGCGGTAGCCCTTGGCGCGTTCAAGAATGACGCGACGCTTCTTATGGGCGTTTACTGCCCGCTTCACACGTGCCACGTGTGTACTCCTTTGTTTCTGTTCCGCCTGGCCTCAAATATTGGGCCGGCAAAAAATCTTTATGTGGTCGGGAATCCAGGATCAGGATTCCCAAGACGGACTGGTGTTAGAGACCGAGCATCCGCTTGATGGTCTTGACGTCCGCCTTGGCGACCAACTGGTCAGATGCCAGGCGACGGGTGATGCGGGAGGACTTGTGCTCCAGGTAGTGGCGGCGGTTGGCCTGCTGGCGCACGAGCTTGCCGCTACCGGTGAGCTTGAAGCGCTTCTTGGCGCCACTGTGGGTCTTGAACTTCGGCATATCCGCCGTTCTCCTTACTTGCTCCCGGGATCCTTTCGGACCGGGGGATCGTGCGGACTCCCGCGTTTGGGGGAATCCGTGGTTCTGGTGTTGCTCTTGCGAGCTGCCCTGCTCGGGGCGACCTTACTTGGTCGTCCCGGGCTTGGGCGCGCGGGTTGCGGGCTTCGGACCCGGCTTGCCCGCAGGCTTTGGTGGCATGGCCATTGGCTTGGGAACGGCCATTGGCTTCGGTGCCGCTGCCGGCTTGGCTGCGACGGCTGGCTTGGGGGCCGCTGCCGCTGCCGGCTTGCTGACCGCCGGACGTGCTGCTGCCGGTGCCTTTGAGGCTGCCGGACGGCTGGAAGCCTCGCGGGCGGGTGCCGACCTGACAGGGGCCTTGGCCGCTGCTGGGGCTGTCCTGACCGGGGCGACCTTTGGTGCCGCGGCTGCTGCGGCCTCTTCAGCCGCTGCCTCCGCACGTACCTTGGCAAGCTTTTCCATGATGTCCGACTCGATGACATCGGCAACGGAGCCGCCGATCTCGCCCTGGGGCTCCGAGGTGTCCATCTTGGCCTTCGGGTTGGCTGCCTTGGCCTTGTCGGCATCGCGCTGTTCCAAGCGACGGGCTTCGGCCTTGGCCTCTGCCTTGTTCTTGAGAGGCCCGACAACCATGACCATGTTTCGGCCATCGATACGTGGCGTCGACTCAACCAAGCCAACCTCGGCAACTGCCTCGGCAAACTTGTTCAACAGACGAATGCCCATTTCCGGACGCTGCTGTTCGCGGCCACGGAACTGGATCATGGCCTTGACCTTGTCACCGGCGCCCAGGAAGCGAAGGGCGTGTCCGACCTTGGTTTCGTAGTCGTGCGTGTCGATCTTCAGACGGAAACGAATTTCCTTCAGCACGGTGTTCGTCTGGTTCTTGCGCGTTTCACGTGCCTTGACTGCAGCCTCGTACTTGTACTTTCCGAAGTCCATCAACTTGCACACGGGAGGCTTGGCGGTAGGCGCCACCTCCACGAGATCAAGGTCGGACTCGACGGCAAGACGAAGTGCATCCTCAATACGGACAATGCCAACCTGTTCACCGGCAGGGCCGACAAGCCGCACCTCTGGGACGCGGATTCGATCATTAATGCGTGGATCGCTAATGTGTTGCTCCTGAGTAGTTCGAAGTTCGAGGCCACCGCAGCAAAAGGAAAGGCCCTCGGCTGCATGTGCAGGCGAAGGCCCCAGATTCGATCGATGAAAATTCATCCAGCCAACGAACCCCGCGGGGTCATCGGCACCGAACTTACCCGGCCGCCTGATTCGGCTGCTGCGGGTGGGAGTGGCCTCCACTTGCGTACTGGTTCCATGGCTCCTTGGTCACATCCACCCGGTGGGCGGCGCATCCAAGTACACGGATTCAGTCGGTCTATGGAAAGCTTAGCAGTATGAGCACCCCTGAAACCAATCCGGACTCCAACAACGCCACCAACGAGATCCGCGACATCGCCGAGGTGGCAGCCGTTGAAATCATCACCACCGCCGCCGTCCACCTCATGAGCGCCGCCGCCGTCAAATGCGGACTGGCCGAGGGCAACGACGCCGAAGAGCTGAAGGACCTTGACGAGGCCCGCAAGCTCATCACCGCCCTTGCAGGTTTGGTCGTCTCCGCATCCCCGGAAATCGGCTCCCAGCACGCCGGTCCGTTGCGCGACGGCCTGCGTTCGCTGCAGCTTGCCTTCCGCGAAGCCTCGACCTTCCCGGACGAGCCGGGCAAGGGCCCGGGCGAAAAGCTCACCGGCCCGGTGAACTAACACCCGCGTAACACTGCAAGATTTTGGCGGCTTGCGGTCGAGAGGTTGATCACAGAGCGGTTCCGGGCAGCCGGCACCGACTTGTTCCTCCCGGCCGCAGTGCCGAAAAATGCCCCGCTTCACGGCGGGGCATTTTTTGTTTGTCCCCCGGCTTATGCGTCTTGGATGAGAGTGCGTGCCCGGGTCGTGGCCCGGCGCCGGCGCACCTGCTGTGCCACCAAGGCCACCGCGCACACCACGGCGGCAATGGCACCGACCACGATGAATCCCGCGTTTGCACCGAACGAGTCCACGGTGGCACCGGTGATGGGCGAACCCAGTGCCGTGCCGGTGGTCAATGCCGAGCCGTACCAGCCCATGGCCTCCCCGCGCCGCTTTTCCGCCACCAGGTCGGTCAACCATTCCGAGGCCGCCGAGAGCACCGGCGCGCACAGCATGCCGGGCAGGATCGAGAGCAGGGCCAGTGACCAGGTGCCGGTGGCGAACGCCATCGGGACGGTGAGCACCGCCATGGCCAGCAGCAGCACAATCGGTGAGATGCGCCGGTTCTGGCTGCCGTAGATGAGCCCGCCCACCAGCGAGGCGCCGCACCAGAACAGGAAAACGATTCCCAGCTGGCCCTCGCTGTGCTGCGCGTCGAGCAGCGAAATGATGCCGACCTCGGTGCCCGAGAGCAGCAGCCCCGCGCCTGAGGCTGCAATGAACACCGCGATCACGGAGGCACTGACCCATCCGAACTTGTGACGGAAGCCGCGTCCGCGGGCGGAGATGCGCGCCCGCGTCGACTTGGCCCCGGCCAGGATCAACTCGCCCTCGACCTCTGCCAGGCCGCCGGGTCCGGCGGCGATCAGCGAGGCCTCGGCCCCGAGACGTTCCTCGTGCGGGTTGGCCTGGGTGGCCACGGCTCCGGGCTGGCCGGACCGGGTGGGCGGATTCAGGATCATCAGCGCCACGCCGCTGAGCGATGCCGCAGCGGCGATCCCGATCATCCCAACGGTGGTGTCCAGTGATGTGGCCACGATCCCCGCTGTTGCCGGTCCGACGATGAAAACCAGTTCGGTGCCCATCGCATCCAAGGCGAATGCCGACCGCCGGGTCTCCCCCGTGGTCATCACGCCCAGGGCGGTGCGGACCACTGAGAAGACCGGCAGGGAAAAGAGCCCGCCGAGGAACACGAGTGGCAGCACCCAGGTGAAAGAGACCTGGGGAACGATGCTCCACACCACGGCTTCGGCGATGATGGAGGGAATCAGCGCCCGACGCAGCCCGTACATGTCCACCACGTGTCCGCGCCAAGGTGCGCCCAGGGCGATGCCAATGGTCATCAGACCGACCACGAGACCGGCCGGGCCCCAGTCAAGTCCCAGTTCGTTGACCAGGTGCAGCAACAGGAGCAGGCCGACCGTGGCGTGCGGAAGCCGGGCCACCATGCCGATCAGCAGCAGCGGAGCCACACCCGGTTGCCGCAGCAACTGGCCGTAGCGACCGAATTTCATGCCGGCGTACCGGGATCCGAGGTTGGTCCTGCCTTCAGGGCAACCTCGAGCGAATCGACATTGTGGGCAAAGTCCGAGTTGGCCGACAACCGCGCGTGGATCCGCGAGACGCACTCGCGGGCCCCTGCCTCGTCGATACCCGGGCGGAAGGTGAATTCAAGGCGCAGTTCCGGTCCGGACCCCCCACCGGGCACGGACGTGCCTGCGGCGGTGCGCGAGCCCACCCCGCGTCCCGGTGCCATGTGGATCGCGGCGAGTGCCGCTTCGCTCGCTGCCTGTTCGGCAACCACGGCTGCCAGCTCCTCGCTGAGGTAGCTGGGGGTCCAGTCCTCTTGCCGGGCAAGGGCCCACATGCCCGGACGGCGCAGCACGAAGGTGAAGTCGGCGCCGGGGTCCAGGACCAGCATTTGGGCTTCCTCGCTCACGGCCGAAAGTGCAGCCCGCGGGGCGTAGACGGCCACGGGGCGCGCCTCGGCATGCCAGGCCTGGAGGTTCTCGACACTGCTGAACACCGGCAGGGCCTTCCGGCCGTCGGGAGCCGTGAGGGTGACCAGGGCCATGTCGGCTTCCTTGTCCTCGGCAAAGCCGTGTTCCCCCATGCCGCCTTCGGCCAGCTGGGCCACGACGGCGATGTAGACGCGGGCCCCTGCAAGGGCGGCATGGACCTGTTGCTCGGTGCCGCTTCCGGCGATGAGGCCCTCGAGGGCCGCCTTGAGCTGCGCGTCGATCAGGCCGTTGTCGTTGTCGAAGTTGTGCAGCGGGTTTCCCTCGCCGCCGAGGTCCCGGCCTTCCCAGCTTTGCCCCGCGGAATCTCCGGACCCGCCGGCGCGTGCCAGGGCGGCGGCGATATGTCCGGGCAGGTGGCGCTCTGCGCCTTGTCCGGCGGGGGAAGAAGGAGAATTCGTGCTCATATGCACATGCTATCTTGCGCCCACGTCAGGGGTGGATCGCGGGATTCGGTGCCTGTGGCCCGGGCGCCCATGTGCCGGGCCGATTCGTTGGGTGCCGGCGCCCCGGCGGTGTGGTGAAGCTCGCTCGGAGACACGGATGGGGGCAGTGCCGCAACGCGGCAGTGCCCCCATCCGATCGATGCCTGTTGCCGCCCGAAAGCGGCGGCCGCTGGATCCTAGCGGCGGCCTGCCACGTCCAGTGCTTCGGCCATGGTGAACTTGCCGGCGTACAGCGCCTTGCCCACGATCGCGCCTTCAACGCCGTTGGGGACCAGTTCGCGCAAAACGCGCAGGTCCTCAAGGCTGGAGATGCCGCCGGAAGCGATGACCGGCTTGTCGGTGCGCTTGCACATTTCGGCGAGCAGTTCGACGTTGGGTCCGCGCAGCGTTCCGTCCTTGGTCACGTCGGTGACCACGTAACGGGCGCATCCGGCATCTTCGAGGCGAGCCAGGACCTCCCAGATGTCCCCGCCCTCCTTGGTCCAGCCGCGGCCGGACAGCGTGGTTCCGCGCACGTCCAGGCCCACGGCGATCTTGTCGCCGTGGCGGGCGATGGCCCGTGCGGTCCACTCCGGGTTTTCCAGGGCGGCGGTGCCCAGATTGACACGGGTGGCGCCGAATTCCAGGGCGCGGTCGAGGGACTCGTCGTCGCGGATGCCGCCGGAGAGCTCGACCTTGATGGTCAGTTCCTTGGCAATGCGGCCCAGGATCTCGGTGTTGTGGCCGCGGCCGAAGGCAGCGTCCAGGTCCACCAGGTGCACCCATTCGGCTCCTGCGTTCTGCCACGCAAGTGCTGCCTCAAGCGGGTCGCCGTATCCGGTTTCGGATCCGGCCTCGCCCTGGACCAGGCGCACGGCCTGGCCGTCGGCCACGTCCACGGCGGGCAGCAATTCCAGGATGTTGTTTTGGTTCTCGATCATGATCATTCCTTGGTTTTTCCGGGCCGGCGCATTGGGGCCGGGTGATGCGAGGCGGGGCCGGCAACGATCGTGCCGGCCGGTGGGGGTGCCGGTTAAAGCGTCAGGGCGTAGGCTGCGAAGAGCGCCATCCCGGCCAGCACCCAGGCGGCGATGATCCAGGAGATATGGGCGCGTTGCTGGCGCAGCGAGAGCGCTCCGCCGGCCAGCAGGCCGGCGACCGCCATGAGGATGATGGACCACATGGTCTAGAGGGTCCCCAACCAGTTGCGCAGCAATTTGGCCCCGGCCTCGCCGGACTTCTCCGGGTGGAATTGCAGGGCGCACAGGGGCCCGTTCTCGATCCCGGCAATGAAGGGAACGCCGTGTTCGGCCCAGGTGACTTGCGGCGGGACCATCTTGGGCTGGGCGACGTCGAAGTTCCATTCCTGCACCGCGTAGGAGTGCACGAAGTAGAAGCGCTCGTCCTCGATACCGGCAAAGAGCTTGCTTCCGGCCGGCGGGGTAACGGTGTTCCATCCCATGTGCGGGACGACCGGGGCCTTGAGCAGCTCCACGGTGCCGGGCCATTCGGCCAGTCCCGGGGTGCGGATCCCGTGTTCCACTCCCTCGTCGAAGAAGACCTGGTGTCCGACGCAGACGCCGAGCACCGGGCGACCGCCGGCGATGCGGCGTCCGATCCAGCGGATGGCACCGACGTCCTTCAGTGCCTGCATGACGGCGGCAAAGGCACCGACCCCGGGAACGAAGAGCCCGTCGCATTCCAGGATGTCCTCGGGCTTGGCCGAGAGCTTGACCTCGGCGCCGGCTGCCTCAAGGGCCCTGACGGCCGAGCGGACGTTGCCGGAACCGTAGTCAAGGACGGTGACTGTCTTGGCCGCCATCTACAGCGCACCCTTCGTGGACGGGATGGCGTCGCCGATGCGGGCATCGGGTTGCACGGCTTCGCGCAGGGCGCGGGCAAATGCCTTGAACTGGGCCTCGACGATGTGGTGCGGGTCGCGTCCGGAAAGCACCTCGATGTGGGCGCAGATCTGGGCGTGGAAGGTCAGCGCCTCGAAGACGTGCCGGGTCATCGACCCCGTGAAGTGGCCGCCGATCAGGTGGTATTCCTGGCCTGCGGGCTCGCCGCCGTGGACCAGGTAGGGGCGCCCGGAGATGTCGACAACGGCGCGTGCCAGAGCCTCGTCCAGCGGGGCATAGGCGGTGCCGAAGCGGGTGATGCCCGCCTTGTTTCCCAGGGCGGTGCGCAGCACCTCGCCAATGGTGATGGCGGTGTCTTCGACGGTGTGGTGCACGTCGATGTGGATGTCTCCGGTGGCGCGCACCGTCAGGTCGATCAGCGAATGCTTCGAAAGCGCGGTCAGCATGTGGTCGTAGAACGGGACGCCGGTGCTGATTTCCGAGCGGCCGGTGCCGTCCAGATCAAGTTCGACAAAGACGGAGGACTCGCTGGTGATGCGTTCGAGGCGAGCGCGACGACCCGTGAGTTTTTCGGCAGACATGCACATTCCTTTAGATCAGGCGTTGAGACGAGGATGTGGTGCGGCGGCTGGCTCGTGCGCGACCGGGCATTTCGTGAAATTCGCCCGCCGCGTCCAGCGCCACCCCACCAAGTTTAGCGTGAGTGCGTGTGAGGACCCTGATCGAGCAGTTCCTCGAGACGGACAAGGAATGCGGTGGTTTCGTCCTCGGTGCCCGCGGTGACCCGAAGGTGGCCGGGAATCCCGACATCCCTGATGATCACTCCGGCCTCCAGCAGGCCCTCCCAGATGGCCTTGGTGTCCTTGACTCCCCCGAAGAACACGAAGTTCGAATCGCTGGAGGCAGGGCGCAGCCCCATGCGCGTGAGCTCGTTGACGATCCGGTCCCGCTGGACCTTGATGGCCTCGACGTTGGCCAGCAGGATGTCAGAGTGCTTCAACGCCGCATTCGCGGTCGCCTGGGTGACCGCCGAAAGGTGGTACGGCAGGCGCACCAGGCGGATCGCGTCGGTGACCTCCGGGGCCGCGGCAAGGTAGCCGAGGCGTGCTCCGGCCAAGGCGAAGGCCTTGGACATGGTGCGCGAGACAATGAGCCGCTCGCGATCGGGCAGCAGGGACAACGCCGAAGGCGTCCCGGTGTGGGCAAACTCCGCGTAGGCCTCGTCAACGATCACGATGGCGTTGCTGGCCCGGCCGGCTTCGTAGACGGCTTCGACGACGTCGAGTCCCAACGCGGTACCGGTGGGATTGTTGGGCGAACACAGGATGACAATGTTCGGCGCGGCCTCACGAACCTGTGCCGCCGCATCCTCCGCCGAAAGTCCATAGTCCTCGGAACGGATTCCCGCAACGTAGGTGGTGTCGGTCCCGGCTGCCAGCAGCGGATACATGGAGTAGGTGGGAGGGAAACTCAGGACGGTGCGGCCCGGCCCGCCGAAGGCCTGCAGGATTTGCTGGAGCACTTCGTTGGATCCGTTGGCTGCCCAGATGTTGTCCGCTTCGAGCCCGTGGCCCAGGAACGCGGCAAGACGTTCACGCAATTCGGTGAATTCACGGTCGGGATAACGGTTCAATCCCACGGCGGCCGCGGAGACTTCTTCGACAATGGCGCGATGCACTTCCGCGGGTAGCGGGTGGGTGTTTTCATTGACGTTCAACTGAATCGGTACGTCAATTTGGGGAGCACCGTAGGGTTCGAGACCTTGAAGATTTTCTCGCAGGGGCAGATTTGCCAGGCGATTTAGCCGTTCATTCACGGGCCAAGTCTACGGCGGTGGCAGGTGGGGCCAAGAATCTTCGCCGGCGCAGAGGGTAATAATCGGTTCGCAATGCCTTGTATCGGCGCCCATGGGAGCGCCGGTGCGGGGGCTAGCTTCCGGTGGGAACGAAGAGTTCGGCACCGGGGTGCAGCACCGAGCTGTTGAGGTTGTTGAGGTCGCCGATCTGTTGAACCGCATCGCGGGGCTCGAGCTGCGGAGCGAACTCGCGGGCAATCCCCCACAGCGTGTCCCCTTCGATGACGGTGACGCTGACCGCGTCAACGCCCAGGGGCACTTCCGCCGATGCGTTGGCCGGGGAAAGGAACAGGCCCAGGAGCATCAGTGCTGCGGCACTCACCACGAAGATGGGAAGCCCGATCAACACGAACTTTCCGCGACGGGTGAGCCGCAGGGGTGCCAGCGTTGGCTGGGATTCGGGCAGATAGTCGTTGGATGTTACAAGGTGGAGCGGGGCCGAGAAAGCAGTGTTTGCCACGTCTTTGCCTTTCCTCTGAATTCACGTGGTCGGCCGGGACCCTCGGGCGCCGAGTCGAACACGTGACGATTATTCGAACGCATCTTTCGAACATGTGTTCGTAGTGCGTATCTTATTTCTAGCACTTTTCGACGACACGTGTCCAGATCTGTTCGAACAAATCTTTGAAAGCAGTGACTTTGTCTACTAGGATGTCGGTTGTGAAGCGATGTATTTACTACATCAACCCACACCGACAATTTGCGGCACGCGCGGGCAACCGGCGACGATCGGGATGAGGCATTGACAATGACGACCGAACAACGAACCCCTCGACGCGACGCGAAGAGCCTGACCATTCGCCAGAAGAAGGTCCTGGAGACCATCCAGCGCTCCGTGAGCAGCAACGGCTACCCGCCGTCGATGCGTGAAATCGGGGACGCCGTGGGACTTGCCAGCCTCTCGAGCGTGACCCACCAGCTCAGCCAGCTCGAGAAACTTGGCTACATCAGGCGCGATCCGCGCCGCCCGCGCGCCATGGAGATCCTGCTGCCGTTGCAGCTCAAGAGCGAGGCCAAGCTCGAGGTGGTAGAGGGCCAGTCGGATCTCAGGGCAGCCAACGGCATGAACGTCTCGGAACTGACAACCTCCGCGGACACCGCCATGGTCCCCCTGGTGGGGCGCATTGCCGCCGGCGGACCGATCCTGGCCGACCAGGCGATCGAGGACGTTTTCGCCTTGCCGCGCCAGCTGGTGGGGCATGGCGAGCTCTTCATGCTCAAGGTCAGCGGCGACTCCATGATCGATGCCGCCATCTGCGACGGCGACTGGGTTGTCGTGAGACGCCAGCCGACGGCGAACAACGGCGACATCGTCGCCGCTTTGCTCGAGGACGAAGCCACGGTGAAGACCTTCCGCCAGCGCGATGGCCACACCTGGCTTTTGCCGCAGAACTCCCGATACGAACCGATCCTTGGTGACGCCGCAACCGTCATGGGCAAGGTCGTATCGGTCATGCGCTCCGTCTAGGTCCGCAGCCACTACTCATCCCGCAACACAGCGAGGGCCGATCATCGGATCGGCCCTCGCTGTTGTTTGCGCACCCTGCACATCTCCCGCGACCGGGATGCCGTCAAGGCAACGTACTCAGCCCTCGCTGAGCCTTTCGAGCGCGGAAATAACGGTGGCCTTGTTCGGTGTTGCCCACAGCGGTGGCAGGGATGCCCGCAGGAACGTTCCGTAGCGTTCGGTGGCCAGGCGCGAGTCGAGCACCGCGACCACGCCCTTGTCGTTGACCGAGCGGATCAGGCGGCCCGCACCCTGTGCCAGACGCACCGCCGCATGGCTTGCGGCCACGGCCATGAAACCGTTTCCGCCGTGCTTGGCGACATCGCGGCTGCGTGCCGAGGAGAGCGGATCATCCGGACGCGGGAACGGGATCTTGTCGATGATGACCAAGCGGCAGGCGTTGCCCGGCACATCGACGCCCTGCCACAGCGTCATCGTCCCAAAGAGGCAGGTATCGGGCTCCGCCGAGAACTGGTCGACCAGCGCCTTCATGCTGGACTCGCCCTGGCACAGGATGGGGATGTCCAGGCGTGCGCGCAGGATCTCCGCAGCGTCCTCGGCCGCGCGGCGGGAGGTAAACAGCGCCAGCGCCCCGCCGTTGGAGGCCTTGATGAGATCCTCGATCTCTGCCAGCGTCTCCTGGGACATTTGGCGCCCGGGCTTGGGCAGGTGCTTGGCAACGTAGAGGATGCCCTGCTTGGGATAGTCGAAGGGACTGCCGACGTCGACGCCGTTCCAGGTCGGCGCCCCGTCCCCCACGAGGCCCAGGGATCCTGCCACGGGCTCGAAGGCTGCACCGATGGCCAGGGTTGCGCTCGTGAGGATGACGGTGCGGCCGTCGAAGAGCCCTTCCCTGAGCTTTCCCGCCACCGAGAGCGGTGCAACCATCAAAGTCGGCTGGCTTGACTCGTCCGGTTGGACATAGCCCTCCCCGGGGCTGAAGTGGCCGGGCCGAGAGGCCCAGATCACCTCGCGCTCCTCGGTCATTTCAAGCATCTTGGTGCATTGCTCCACCAGGTACATGACCTGGGAACGGGCCATCTGGCGTCCCCCGTCCGCAGGGGCGTTGGCCTCGGGCTTGGAGTCGGAGAGCACCACGCGTGCGGCTTCGGCGATCTGGTTGATCGCGGCTTCCTGGTCCTCGTTCAGGCCGCGGGCCATGAGCCCGGTGGGCACTCCCTCCAGCGCACGCTGCAGGGCCTTGGCGCCCTGGTTCAGCGCGTCCACGCTCACCGAGCAGTGCTTGCGGGCAGCCGAAGCGGCGGTCTGGACCATGTTGACCGACAGCGGCCGCGTCACCGAGCTGGTCACGCGGTCCTGCAGTTCGTGGGCCTCGTCAATGATGACGGTGTCGAAGTCCGGCAGCACGGCCAGGCCCTCGAAGGCCGAGACGGCCAGCATGGCGTGGTTGGTGATCACCACGTCGGCGTCGGCCGCTCGGGCGCGTGCCAGTTCGCTGAAACATTCGGCGGCCATGGGGCACTTTTGCGCGCCCAGGCAGTCCATCGCGCTGACCGAAACCTGGCGCCAGGCCTTGTCGCTGACCCCCGGGGTCAGGTCGTCGCGGTCACCGCTGTCGGTTCGTTCGGCCCACTGCCGCAGGCGCACCACTTCCTGGCCCAGGGCAGAGCCGGGGCCCTCGGAGGAACCACCGAGAACGGGGGTGCCGGATTCCATGGAAAACAGGGCGCCCTCGTCGTCGTCCGGGTATCCGCCGCTGAGCTTGTACTGGCACACGTAGTTGGAGCGGCCCTTGACCAGGGCCACTTCCATCTCGCGTGGCAGCTTGTCCTTCAGGGACGTCAACAGGCGCGGCACATCGCGCCCGACGATCTGTGCCTGCAGCGCGAGGGTTGCGGTGGAAATCACCACAGGTTTTTCGGATCCCAGCGCGTGCGCCAGCGCCGGAACCAGATAGGCCATGGACTTGCCGGTTCCGGTTCCTGCCTGCACCAGCAGGTGTTCACCGGTTTCCATGGCGCGCACGACCTGGCGTGTCATCTCGTGCTGGCCCGGACGGCTTTGCCCGCCCATGCTGGACACTGCTTCGTCCAACAGGGCGATGACCTCTGATTCCTCAGCCATGAATACTAAATTGCTCCACTTCTGCGGCCATGCTTTCGCGGACCTTGACCATCATGCGGGTTCCCGTTTCGGTGTGTTCGACGGCCAGGATCTCGGCCTCGGCGCCGTGGAGCTTGTTGACCACGTCGCCTCGATCATAGGGAATCATCAATTCTAGTTGGACATTGGGCCTCGGGATTGCGGCGCTGATCCGGGCCTGCAATTCGTCGATGCCTTCGCCGGTGCGCGCCGAGACGATGACGTGGTTCGGCTCGCGCTGGCGCAGGCGCTCGACCACGAACGGGTCGGCGACATCCGCCTTGTTCAAGACGATGATCTCCGGGATGTTGCGCGCGTCGACGTCGTTGAGCACCTCGCGCACGGCCTGGATCTGTCCTTCCGGGTCCGGGTGCGACGCATCCACGACGTGCAGGATCAAATCGGCGTCGGCCACTTCCTCCAAGGTGGAGCGGAAGGCCTCGATCAGCTGGGTGGGCAGCGACTTCACGAAGCCGACGGTGTCAGCGAGCGTATAGGTCAGCCCGTCGCTGGTTTCGGCCTGGCGGACCGTGGGATCCAGCGTTGCGAACAAGGCGTTTTCGACCAGTGCCCCGGCATCCGTGAGCCGGTTGAGCAACGAGGACTTGCCGGCATTGGTGTACCCGGCAATGGCCACCGACGGCACCGCATTGCGCTTGCGGTTCGCGCGCTTGGACTCGCGGGCCGGGAGCATTCCCTTGATCTCCTTGCGGAGCTTTGCCATGCGGTCGCGAATGCGCCGGCGGTCCAGTTCGATCTTGGTTTCACCCGGGCCGCGGGATCCGATGCCGCCGCCTGCAGCACCCACGCGGCCACCGGCCTGGCGGGACATCGAGTCGCCCCAGCCGCGCAGGCGCGGCAGGAGGTATTCGAGCTGGGCGAGTTCGACCTGGGCGCGGCCCTCGTGGCTTTTGGCATGCTGGGCAAAGATGTCCAGGATCAAGGCGGTGCGGTCAATGACCTTGACCTTGACAACGTCTTCCAGGGCGCGGCGCTGCGACGGGGCGAGTTCGGTGTCGATGATGACGGTGTCGGCACCGGTGGCCGCCACGATTTCGCGCAATTCCAAGGCCTTGCCCGATCCCAGGTACGTGCCGGGATCCGGCTTTGCACGGCGCTGCACCATTCCGTCGAGTACTTCCGAACCCGCGGTCTCGGCCAGTGCCGCCAACTCGCGCAGCGAGTTTTCCGCATCCTGGGCAGTCCCCTCGTTCCAAATGCCGGCCAGCACGACGCGCTCGAGGCGCAGCTGGCGGTATTCGACCTCGGTGACGTCCTCGAGTTCGGTTGAAAGGCTGGCGCCGCGCCTCAGGGCTCGGCGTTCGGCCAACTCCTGCTGGTCGCCGTCGGAGGAGGAATGCTCGCCGGTGAGCTTGCTCAGGGCCTGGGCCCGTCCGGAGAGCACGCCCTCGTCTTCGGGTGCGCCGAAGTGGCTGCTCTTGCTGGCCGCGGCCTTGTCGCTGGCGAGGATCCGTTCGATGGCGGCTTGGAGCTTGGCCTCGTCCATCTCGTTGTCCTGCGGGCCGGAAGTTTGTGGATTGGTCATGTTCCCCTTAGTTTGCTGTATTCCAGAATAGTGCCCCGCACCCACAGAAGCGGCGTTGTGCGTGGATTGGTTGCTTGGATGTCCGGGTTCGGTGAATGGATGCATGGTTTGCTCCTTGGGCTGGATGCCGCGCGCGGGTCGGCAAGCGCCGAATTTGGTGTCAGTGTCAGTGGCACGATCGAGTCGGAGTCTCGCTCGTGCTGGGAATGGCGATTGCGTGGGGCCGGCGCCTGCCTAGGCGGCGCGGGCCATGTCGATCGCGAAAAGTGATGCGCCCTCGCGCGAACAGGATCTTGGAAACGTTGTGGTTTCGAAGGTTCGCCTCGGCGGAATGACTTTTCGGCGCGACAGCCAATCGCCCTCAGGGGGCCGCCTTCCAGCCAATGAGCCTGCAGCTCTAGTGGGGGAAGGACCCGGGGTCGATGGTGTGCTTGATGCGTCTTACAGGAAAGTCATAGGGAAAACTCTATCACTTGCCCCGGCTTGGCGCATTGAGGCATCTCACACACTTCCAGCGCCCGAATTCGTGCCTCGGGTTTGGGTTTGCCGCCCCCGGGCGGTTAACCTGCCAAGATGAGCCCGGAACATTATTTCAGCGCCCAGCCTTCCACCCCAGAGAAGCGGCGCCACATCAGCGTCGAGTTGCGCGGCGCCGTGCACAAGGTGCAAACCTCCGGCGGCATCTTCAGCCCGGACAGAATCGACAAGGGAACCGCCATTCTCCTGGACGGCGTTCCCGATCCCTCGGTCAGCGGAAACCTCCTGGACATCGGCTGCGGCTGGGGACCGATTGCGCTCTCGATGGCCATGGCCTCCCCGGAGGCGACGGTGTACGGGATTGATGTGAATGAGCGAAGCCTCGGCCTGACCCGTGACAATGCCGCAGCCCTGGGATTGAAAAACGTGGTCGTGGCGCTTCCCGAAGCAATCGACCCGGATCTGACATTCGACACGATGTGGTCGAATCCTCCGATCCGCATCGGCAAAGAGGCCCTGCACGAGCTTTTGCTGCTGTGGCTTCCGCGACTGGCCCCGGGCGGGATCGCCTGGATGGTGGTCCAGAAGAACCTCGGCGCCGATTCCCTGCAGAAGTGGCTGGGCACTGTCCTGCCCCAGGACTGGGACATCGAGCGGGTCTCGACGGACAAGGCCTTCCGCATCCTGCGCGTGGCGCGCCCCGAGGCCTCCTAGCCCTCTTTACGCCAATGGCCGGATTCCCCTTGAGGGAATCCGGCCATTGCTGTCTCAGATCTCGGTGATCCGGCCGCGGGAGACCAGGACTGCGGGCCCGCTGAGCACCACGTGTTCGCGTCCCGTGGCTCCCCGGGTGAACTCGATGCCCACCTCGCCGCCGGGCACCTGGACCTTCCAGTTTCGGGTGTCCTGGGCCTGGGCCCAGTGTCGGGTGGCAGCGGCGGCGGCGCAGGCCCCGGTGCCGCACGACAGGGTCTCCCCCACGCCGCGTTCGTGCACGCGCATGCGCAAGGACCCGACACCGTCTTGGACCACCGGGTCTGCGGCAAGGACGTATTCGACGTTGGTGCCGTGCGGGGGCAGCGGCTGCACCTCGGGGATCGCAAAGAGCTCCAGGTTTTCCAATTCACCGGCGTTGGCCAGTGCCACGACGGTGTGGGGGTTGCCCATGGAAATGCTCAGGGCACCGCGGGCATTGCCCAGTCCGGCGGTGGAAACCTTCGAATCCAGCCCGTTTTGCTTGGCTGCCTGCTCGAAGATGAACTCCCAGGGACCCATGTCCACGGCATATCCGTCCTCAAGGCGGGTCACCAGCTTCACTCCGGCCCGCGTGCCAATGGCCAGCTGCTCCCCCACCGGAAGCTCCACCAGCTTTTCGCTCAGCAGGAAATGGACGAACACGCGCACGCCATTGCCGCACATCTCCGACACGGAGCCGTCCCCGTTGCGGTAGTCCATGAACCAATAGGCCTCGGGGCTCGTTTCCAGGACTGCCCTGCCCTCCGCCAGCGCGCTGGAGGGAACCGCGCGGATCAAGCCGTCGGCGCCAATGCCGCGGTGCCTGTCACAAAGCGCGGCGACCTGTTCGGCCTCGAGCCGGTGATCATCCGCCGGGTCGGAAATGAGGACGAAATCGTTTCCGGTTCCGTGTCCCTTGGCATAGCTCAGGCCACCCACGATGGACTGCAGGGTTGGCGTGGTCGTCATGGCGGGTTTGCTCGCACTCATGCCTCCAAGGATACGGGGATCCAGGCCGCGGCACCTATTTCCGGCCAGCCCCCGCCAAGGCCGCGGATCAAGGTTTCCGGATAGTCTCCAGGACCCTCGGCAGCATGTGGGGATCCGTCGGGTCAAACCAGTTCACCCGGTCATCGGCCCCGAACCAGGTGACCTGCCGGCGCGCAAATTGGCGCGTGGCAATCACCGTCTTTTCCGTGGCTTCCTTCACCGACATGGTGCCGTCGAGCACCGCCAGGAACTGGGCGTAGCCGATGGCCCGCGAGGCGGTCTTCCCATCCCGAAGCCCCTGGGCATCAAGCCGGCGCACCTCCTCCAGCAGACCGAGCTCGACCATCTTGCCCACCCGTGCCGCCAACCGATCGTGCAACAGGGCACGGTCGAGGTTCAGTCCGATCTGGAGCGCAGGGACGTGGTACTGCCGCCGGGGCATGAAGGAGCTGAACGGCTTGCCGCTGATTTCGTGGACTTCCAGGGCCCGGATCAGTCGCCGGTCATCAAGGTTCCTGGCGGCTGACTCGGGATCGACCTCAGCCAGGCGTGCTGCCAACGGGGCAATGCCCGCCTGCGCCGCCTCGGATTCCAGCCGCCGGCGAACGTCCGGGTCGGTCGGCGGGAAATCAATCTCGTCCAGGGCAGCACGTACATACAGGCCGGACCCGCCGACCAGGATGGGCACCAACCCGCGGGCGCGGATCTCGCCGAAGACCTGGCGTGCCTCGGCCTGGAAACGTGCCACGCTGGCCTCTTGGCGGACATCCATGATGTCGAGCAGGTGGTGCGGTACCCCGCCGCGTTCGGCCGGCGGAAGCTTGGCGGTGCCGATGTCCATCCCGCGGTAGAACTGCAGGGCATCGGCGTTGACTATTTCCCCGCCCAGTTCCTTGGCAAGGGCGATCGCCAGATCGGACTTTCCCGTCCCGGTGGGGCCAACGACCGCCAGGACCGGCAACTGCTCGGAGGCCATGCCCCTAGCCGCGGACCATCAGGGAGGGCATGCCCAGGTTGGTCTTGCTCCCGGTCGGGCCCGAACCGGGGGTGGGAACCCCGCAGCTTTCGGCTTGGGCGCGGTCCCACGCGTCGCCGGCGCGCGAGCGGCGCAGCGAGTACTGGTCGGTGGTCGGGTCGGAGACCAGGTGGAAGGCTGCGGCCCCGGTGACCGGCACAGTGACCAAGTCGCCCGGACGCGGTGCCTCGGCGCCGGCCGGCACGGAGAAGTGCACCAGGCGCTGGTCGGTGGTCCTGCCGGAGAGACGGTGGGTTTCCCCGGCCTTGCGGCCGGACTGCTCGGTCACCAACACCTCGACGGTGCGCCCGACCTGCTTGGCGTTCTCTTCCTTGGCGATGCGGTCCTGCAACGCAGTGAGCCGTTCGTAGCGTTCCTGCACCACGGCCTTGGGCAGCTGGTCCGGCAGGTCGGCGGCCGGGGTGCCAGGGCGCTTGGAGTACTGGAAGGTGAAGGCGGTGGAGAAGCGGGAGGCCTCGACCACGTCCAAGGTCCCTTGGAAGTCCTCTTCGGTCTCGCCCGGGAACCCGACGATGATGTCGGTGGTGATGGCAGCGTGCGGGATGCGCTCACGCACCTTGTCCAGGATGCCCAGGAACTTCTTCGAGCGGTAGGAGCGGCGCATGTCCTTGAGGACCTTGTCCGAGCCGGACTGCAACGGCATGTGCAGCTGCGGCATCACGTTGGGGGTCTCGGCCATGGCGTCGATGACGTCGTCGGTGAAGGCGGCCGGGTGCGGGCTGGTGAAGCGCACGCGCTCCAGGCCCTCGATCTGTCCGCAGGCGCGCAGCAGTTTTCCGAAGGCGAGCTTGTCGCCGAATTCGACGCCGTAGGAGTTCACGTTCTGACCCAGCAGGGTGACCTCGATCGCGCCGTCCGCCACCAGCGCCTCGATCTCTGCGAGGATCTCGCCGGGTCGGCGGTCCCTCTCCTTGCCGCGCAGCGAGGGCACGATGCAGAAGGTACAGGTGTTGTTGCAGCCCACGGAGATCGACACCCAGCCGGCGTACACCGACTCGCGGCGCGTGGGCAGGGTCGAGGGGAAGACGTCCAGGGACTCAAGGATCTCCAGCTCGGCCTGCTTGTTGTGGCGCGAGCGGGCGAGCAGGGTGGGCAGCGAACCGATGTTGTGGGTGCCAAAGACAACGTCGACCCAGGGGGCCTTCTTCAGGATGGTGTCGCGGTCCTTCTGGGCCAGGCACCCGCCGACGGCGATCTGCATGTTCGGGCGTTCGCGCTTCAGCGGTGCAAGCATGCCCAGGTTGCCGTAGAGCTTGTTGTCAGCGTTCTCTCGCACGGCGCAGGTGTTGAACACGACCACGTCGGCGACCTCGCCGGTCAAGGCTGCGTCCTTGCGCTCCAGCCCGGCGTCCTCCAGCAGGCCGGAGAGGCGTTCGGAATCATGCACGTTCATCTGGCAGCCGTAGGTGCGCACCTCGTAGGTGCGGGGCAGCTCTTCGCCGTCAATCTGGGTCATCGGTTCGCGCTCAGTCACCGTTCAAGGTTACCCAAAGTTTCGGGGAGCAACATCTTGGGTCATGGGCAGCTCCTGGGAATGGCGGGTTCCCGCTCTCTGCCCCCTCATTCGCCGGTGTACCTTCGGTGGCGGAACGGCGAGTTCCCGGACGGTGCCGGGAAAAACGAAGCCCAACGGTACCGGATCCCGTCGTCCACCCGAACCCTGCAGCGCTTCGATCGGCGGGGCGCCGAACGCCACGAACGCCAAGGTGCCGTCAAGGACCAAGGCAGCAAGTATCGTTCCGAACAGTTGCACCATGTCCTGTTGCCCTCCCAAGAGGAGGCCGACGACTGCGATCACCAGCACCATGGGAAGCACAATGCAGCGAGCCATGACATCCGAACGGCTTAATGGCGCATACTGCTAGGCCGATTCAGGCCTCATAATCATTGAAAAGATCCAAGAAATATCCGGTTCGACACCGACAACGGCACCTGGGAGCGCGGGCGCCCCCGGTCGAGTCAGTCCCGATACTGTTCGGGCACCTTCCCATAGCTGTACCAGACCACTGCGTCCCCGGCCGCGTTGTCGTAAGCCAGACGGGGCACGTCGAGCGACTGGCCCTGGTAGACCAGGTTGCCGATGGCGCATTCGCCGGGTTGCAGGGCCTGTTCACGCAGCTGGTTCCCGCTGTCGACCAGACGTGCCTCGAGGTAGTCGTCGTTGAGCATCCCGAAGTCCTTCGGGGATACCCGGCGCTGGGCATCGGGTGCCAGGTCGCCGATCCGGGTGTCCCCGCCGGCACAGAAATTCACTTCCACGTTGACCACGTATTCGCTTTGGTCGATCGTCGGGTGCTGGATGTCGAACCGCGTGGCCGTGATCGTGGTCCCGTTGTCCAGCGTGGCCGTTTCGGAAATGTTGATCCAGTCGCGAATTGGCTCCGCCCTATCGCCCTGCACCACCGCCATCGCGACCAGGCCTCCCAAGAGCGCCGCCACGAGGCCCGTCGCAATGCCGACCGAGCGGCGCCGACGCCGACGCCACTCGGCCACATCGGATGCCGTGCGCTTGGACTTCATCCTCAGTCGCGGCGCTCCGGCCAGGCGCTGGTCCAACGCCCTGCGCAGGGCCTTGGACCTGAAGTACAGGTCCGGGTAGATCATGGCCATGCGCAGCTTGTCGTCCAGCACAAAGAGGTTGCCCAGGCCGTCTTCGAGGACCGCCAGCAGGTTGTTCGCATCGGCAGCGTGTCCGGCAGTGGCCCCCGGCACCCGCAACTGCTGCCACTGCTCGATGAAGATGGCTTCCCGGCCAATGACCAGTGCCGGGATGACGGGCTGGGGAGCGCCTTGAAAACCTCGGGGCGCCCAGGACTTGTATCTGCGGCTGTAGCCTCCGATGGGCAGCCTGAGTTCGTTGATGGCCGCCGTGTTGGTCCCTGCCGACCGCTCGTTGGCCCGCTGCCTGCCTCTGGCACCCGGAGCCACCGGATCGACGGCCAGGTGCAGGCTGGAGGATGAGCGCGCCACGGCGGCCCGGATGTCGGCGACATCGGGTGCGGGGTCGGCACCGAGCCCCACGAGGGCACGCTCGCGTTGCAGCCGATCGGATCCCCCGGTGCCGGCGTACGCCAAGATGTCGCCAATCCAGGCGTCGGGAATCTGCGTCATCGACGTGGCGAAGTCTTCGAGCAGGAGCCGCCGTTCCCGCTCCGGCAGCATCTCCTCGCTCAGGAAAACGGCACAAAACTCGGCGCCTGCACCGATGAATTCCACCCCGGATTTGAAGGTTCCGCTGACGATGCCGCCGCGTCGGTGCGCCAGCTGGCGATTGAGCAACTGCGCGGCCAGGAATCCCGCCGAGGAGCGCGGCACCATGACCGAAAGCAACACCGGGATGTTGTTCCCCAGCACCACGCCCGGGGCGTTGTCCACGGCAGTAGTGGACAACGGATCCGTGGCTGCCGGCCCTGTGTGGAAACCGTGCATCGCAGAGCGTTTGGGGGTGCCGTCGGCCCATGTCTCGGCCAAGGGTGCGCCGTCGTTCTGCTTCACCGGGTACACGTGCCCGATCAGCGACTGGTCGTTGGTGAAGAACACCGCGCGGGTTCGACCGGCGGAAGGATCCAGCTGCGCGAGGACGGTTCGGGCCCGATCATGCAGATTTTCGGGATACACGTAGAAGGACGTGAACGCGGCCGCATTCGAACCGGTGCGTTGCACCAGGTCGGCGGGCCAGAACGATTCCTCGACATGGATGGGGTCGGTGTTCTCGGGGATGCTCCCGGACCTGAACAGTGCCGGGAGCCGGTTCCAGGACGCGGCCACTGCAGCGGTCGTCCCGCGGACGGTCACGGTTGCGGTATCACTCCCCAGCAGTGCCGTGACCTCGGGAAGTGCCACCTGCCCCGGGCTCAATTCGACGGGTCGGGCCAGTTCGGTGCGCAGTGCCGCCAGCGCTGCGGACAGCGTCCCCGCCGCCTCGACCTGCTCATCGAGCAGCCCCATCCCGAAGCTCACGCCAAGGCACGCCTGGGTGTCCTCGCCATTGACCAGTTGCCAATTGCATCCACTCCAAACGGGCATGCTGCTCCTAACGTGTGACCGGCTGGATTCATTCTCGATGAGAACGGGACCGCCCGGTGTTTGCCTGACTCCGGGACTGAGACCGGCGTGGGTGAGATGGTGGACTGCAGAAACTACCCGGATGTGCCCTCAGGCTCAACGAGCCCCCTTGAGCTAGTGTCTGCTCTCATGCATGCCAGCAGACCGTCAGATATTGTCCTGGGGAAATAGGGAGATCCATCTGGGTTCCTCGTTAAACCGGTCATCAGCCATTTGAATATTTACTTCACTGCCGAATTCCCGGCCGAGCAACGACTCGATAAGGGCACTGCTTTTGTCCACCGTCCTCGTCCACTCCGGAACGGACGTCCCTCGGGGCGTGAACTCAATTTCACACAAGCGTTGCTTTACGGTCTGGGGTGCACCCAGCCACCGAACCCGTACGCGGGGAACATCCACGAGTTCCGCCCACGACCAGGCCCGGTCATCGCTCGGGACCAGACCCTCGACTGGCCCAAGAAGGTCCTTGTTCATGCCCGCCCGGTCGGCCAAACGCCTCATCGCCTCGAGATACCTGCGTGGAACCGCGATTTCTTCATCGACAGCCGCCGTGGCCAGTGCCTGAATCGCATCCTGTGGCCGCCCTTCGGCAACCAATGCGTAAACCCGTTGCGTGACCGGTGCCGAGACGAGATGGCTGAACCACTCGGCAACCCATTGCGCCGCCATGAGTAGGCTGCGCTCCGGCCCTTCAGGCACTGGCGACACCACGGACGGTGCCCTGTCATGAGTGGCCACCCAGGGTGAGGTGCGTTCACTCCTGGGCAAGAGGTGGCTTGATGGAACAGACGCTGCCTGCCCTCGACGAAGCAGGTCCTGGGCGGCTTGCTCGTCCAGCTGGTTGCCCTTTCCCAGCAAAACAGCCGGCCAGCTGTTTCCGGTCATGAATGCCACAGGGAAGGGCGTGCGAACGCTGAAGGCCGCAACTTCGGCCCCTTGCGGCACTCCGGCAATTTCAAATAATCTGATCGACCTGAACAGCCTTCGCGGAAGCACGATCTCCCGCAGTGCATAGGCCACGCCATGGTCCGCCCGCAGCTGACTCAATTTCCGCCCCTCAGGTCAACCGCCGGAAGATAGTTCTCCTCATACCTTGGATATCCCGAAACCATTTGGGTCTCGAGATTGTAGAAGTCGCTGTCAGTACTCGGTTGACCGATATCCACAATCCTCTTGCCCTGTTTCATCTGGTGCGCGATCCATAGTTTATTGAACTGCAAGTCGACGCTATCGGTAAATTCCTTGGAACCATGCTCCAGCAAATAATTGTGGAGGCGTTCGGGCGTCGCATTGTAGTAACCGTATTCGTTTGCATTTGCGAAGGGCTTGACACGCCCCTCCATCCAACGGCCCATCACGACGGTGTCGGCCTGTGGACGGGTAGTCAGCGGTGCAAGGAGCCGCCCGGTGATCTTCTGGCCAACGCCGCCACCGGCCCCGCCCATGATTCCGCCGCCGAGGGTACCCAGCGTGGTGGATTGCAGGAAGCCTCCCGGCGTATGCGGGCCCGGCCCGCTTGCATAGGTGTACGCGCTTCCGGCACCGCCGGACGCCGCACCGGAGGCAACCCCCTCTGCGACCGCCGCCCTCATGCCGGTTACGCCGGCAGCACCGAGGCGTCCAACCGCCATGGCACCGCCCAGGCCGCCGGTGACAGCCATGACCGCGGTCTGCCCCCAGTTCACGTCGCCCGTGGTCGCTTTCTGGATAATGACGTCGGCACCGGCACCGATAAGCGCCATGCCCACGGGACCGCCCACACCGGTGGCCATCAGCACGCCGCCGGCCACGACCATGGCCCCGCCGGCAAAGTATTCCCAGTGCTCGCCCATCCAGTCCCCGGCCGCGGCCAGGGCGCCGTTGTTCGATTCCCGGTAGGCCGTCAGCTCGGCCTCGGTCACCGGGCGCAGGCCCAAGGGGTCGATGGCGTGCAGCGGGTCGTTGCCCGCGTAGGAGTAGGGGTTGGATGCCCAGCCTGCGCCGGCCACCGGATCCAGCGGATCCACGGAGAGGAACCCGCGCGTGGATGGGTCGTAGGCGCGGGCGCCGAGCCAGTCAAGGCCCGCCACCTGCACCCCGCCGTTGGCCCCGATGCCCAGGCCCTCTGGCAGGCCCGGCACGGTGCCGGCGGCCATGGCCCAGGGGGTTGTCGCCTCGGTCGGGTGCGCGCCGCGCCACCCGGCACCCAGCAGGGTGCCGTCCACCGCGGCCAGGCCGCCTGGCAGGGCGGTGACCGAGCGGTCGCCGACGGAGACCACGCGCGGGGCGTATTCCGCGGTATCCCACCAAAGCGCGGTGCCATCCACCTCGGCCAGTTCGCCCAGTGCATCCACCCACAGCGTGTGCAGCGTTCCGGGGCCCTGCGGACCGGTGTGCTCCACCGTGCGCAGGGTGCCCAGGCCGGACCACCCATATCGGGTGGTGCCTTCCGGTCCCGTGCCGGCGGTGCGCCGGCCCGAGGCGTCATAGGTGTATTCGGTCGTCCCCGCGTCGGTGGCGGTGGCCAACAGC
Organism: Paeniglutamicibacter sp. ZC-3; assembly: GCF_025847175.2. Classification (NCBI taxonomy): domain Bacteria; kingdom Bacillati; phylum Actinomycetota; class Actinomycetes; order Micrococcales; family Micrococcaceae; genus Paeniglutamicibacter; species Paeniglutamicibacter sp. ZC-3. The sequence continues at coordinate 71,520 of NZ_JAOYTG010000010.1, forward strand.
TGGCCGGCCGCGTCGTAGGTGGAGGCGGTGGTGCGCCCGTTGACGGTCTCGGCGGCAAGCCGGCCCGCCGCGTCGTAGCGCCACGTGGTCACGGTTCCGTCGGCGCCCTGCATGCGTTCCAGCTGGCAGGCGCCGTCATAGGCGTAGCGCGTCTCGGTCCCGCCGGCGCGGATCGCGGCGATGCGCCCGTCCGCATCGCGCACCAGCTCGGTTGCCTCGACCCCGTCGGGGGTGGTCACCGTGTGGCGCACCAGCGCGCCGGCCTCGTAGTCCCAGCCCTGCAGGATCTCCCCGGCACTGGCGCCCAGGAGCTTCCCGGCCGAGTCGTAGGCGTAGGTGATGGTGCCGAACACGGGATGGTCGACGGCCGCCAGGCGGCCCGCGGCGTCGTGCCGGTACCCGGTGCGTGCGCCCTGCGGATCCAACAGTGCGGTGCGCCGCCCGTCAGCGTCGTATTCCCAGGCCACGCCGGCACCGTCGCGGGTGCGGGCGACCAGCTGGCCTCGCCGGTTGAAGCGCAGCTCGTGCAGGGCGGCCGTTCCGTTGGGGCGGGTGCTGTCGGTGATGCGCACGCTGCGCTCGCGCGCATCGCGCTCGATCCGGACCAGGGTTCGCCCGTCCAGCGAAGTGGTGGCAAGCCGCCCCGCCGCGTCGTAACCCCACGCGATGCGCTGTCCGTCGGGGGCCTGCTGCCAGAGCGGCCGGCCGGCCGCGTCGTAGCCGGCCGTCGTGGTGCGGCCCAGCGGGTCGGTTTCGGACACGACCCGGTCCCCCTGGTCGTAGGCGCGGCGCACCACCGATCCCAGCGGGTCGGTGGTGGATACCAGGCGGCCGCGTTCGTCGTAGTCGTATCTGGTCACCCCGCCGAGCCCGTTCACGGCCTCGGTGAGCTGGCCCGCGGCGTCGTAACGGAAGCGGCGGAGACCGAACACCGCGTCGGCGGCCCCGATGAGCCGGCCTGCCTTGTCGTAGTCGTAGCGGGCGGTGCCGCGCGAGGGCAGGCTGCGGGAGATGACCCGGCCCATCGCGTCGTAGCGGATCCGCTCGGCCTGCCCGTCGGGGAAGGTGCGGGCGATGATGCGGGAATCAGCGTCATAGGCCAGGGTGGTGCGCGCCCCGGAGGCGTCGATGTTGGCGCACGCGCGTCCGGCAGCGTCGTATTCGATGCGGGTCACTGCCCCGGTCGGTGACACCTGTGCCGTCACCCGGCCGGCTGCGTCGCGTTCGAGCCGGGTGAGCCCGCCCTCGCCGTCGACGAGCTCGACCACGCGTCCGCACATGTCATAGGTGGCCAGCTCGCTGCTGCCGTCGGCTTGCTCGGAGGCGACCGGGCGGCCGTATTCGTCGCAGCGCAGCGTGCCGCGCTCAAATTCGTCGGCCACGCTGAACGCGCCGGCGGCCGGGTCCGCGGAGAACTCCTGGCGCACCCCGGTGGGATCGAGAACCGCGGCCAGCTCCCCGTTCACCCCGTACTCGCGTGCCCAGGTGTTGCCCTCCGGGTCGGTGATCCCGGTCAGCCGGGAGAGCGTGTCGTGGGCGAACCGCCATTCGGCGCCGTCGGAAAGCGCCAGGGAGGCCACTCTGCCCAGGTCGTCGAACCGGCGGGTGACCGCCCGGCCCAGCGGATCCACGGTGCGTTCCAGCGCGCCGTGGGCACCGTGCTCCATCACCGTGCGTCCCCCCAGCGGGTCGGTGATGACGGCCAGGGCGCCGCCGGGCGCGTACTCGAAGCGCCACAGCGCACCGTCCGCGTCGCGACGCGACGTCAGCCGCCCGGAGCCGTCATAGAGGTAAGAGGTGCGGGCACCGCCCGGGGAGACGGCCTCGGTGACCCGGCCGGCCTCATCGCGGTGCAGCCGTGCGGTGTTTCCGAAGGCGTTGGTGATGCCCTTCAGGTCCCCGAATCGGTCGTGGGCGAAGTCCAACATGACCCCGGTCGGGTCGGTGATGCGCACCAGCAGCCCGTCGCGCCAGTCGAGCTCGGTGCGCCCGCCCTCCGGGTCGATGACCGCGTTCGGGTTGCGCGCGGGGTCATCCGCATATTCGTACGTCACGACCGCGCCGGTGCCGCTGACCACGGTCAGGGGCCGGTCCGCGGCATCGTAGCCAAAGTTGAATTCCGCCCCGGTCGGGGTCAGGGTGCGGATGCGCCGGCCGCGCTCGTCATAGGCGTGCACGCTCAGGCTGCCGTCGCGTTCGGTGGCGGAAACCAGGTTCCCCCACCGGTCATAAGCCATCGACTGGCGTTTGTCCTGCCCGTCGATGACCCCGACGAGCCGGCCCTTGGCATCGGCAATCCAGGTGTTGGAGCGGCTTCCGTCTTGGTCCGAGACCACTGTCAGCCGGCCGGGCAAGTAGGCAAAGCGGGTGGTGCGCCCGAAGGCCGAGACCTGGGTGAGCACCCGGCGCCGGGCGTCGTAGGTGTTCACGGCCTCGGCTACCCCGGCGGCATCGATGACGGCTTCGATCAGCCCGGCTTCGTTCCACCGGTAGGTGCGGGTTCCGCCCGGGCCGGCCGCGGCGACCAATTTCCCGGAGGCGTCGTAGGAGAAGTCCACACGGCGTCCATCCGAGGCCTCGAGCTGGATGATCCGCCCGCCGGCATCCGGCTCGCCGGAGTAATCGGCACGGACCCAGCGGCCGCGTTCATGCTCAAGCCCCGTGACGCGTCCATGGGCGTCGTGGTGTGCGGTGATGCCGGTGCCCGGACCGCGGTCCGTGGACAGCCAGGTGCCGGAGGCGGTGAATACCCATCGGCCCCCTGCATTGTCCGAGGCAACCAGTACTCCGGCCGGCTCCACGTGTTGGGTTTCGGTGCCCTCATTGGCCGGAGCGCCGGAGGTGGCCCAAGCTTGGCGTTGGAGCCACCAGTTCTCCCCGTCCGCCCGGTCCCAGCCCTCGCCCAGCCGCGGAAAACGCACCTCGCGCCCGTCGGGCAGGACCAAGGAGGCACCCTCGTCGCCAAGGTCCAGGCGCACCTCGAAGATCGAGGCCCAGCCCGGGCCGAAGACGCCGGTGGCCTCGGAGAGGGAGTTGTACATCCGGGACGCGGCCAGGCTTGACGCCGCCCCGGCGAAACCGAGGTCCACCTCGGGTTCCAGGAAGTTGCCGGTCGAGGTGTTGACCGGATCGTTCGAATAGCCGGTCGTCGGCGGACCGCCGTAGGCCTGCGCCGGAGTGATGGTCAGGTCTTGGCGGGACGCGCCGACCCCTTGGGAAGCCAGCGCCGCCAACAGCGAGGCGTCCGACAGCTGCGAGACGTTGCCTTCCCCGCCCGCGGCGGCAAACGCGTTGGCGATGGTGCGCGCCCACAACACGTCCTGCTCGTTGGCGTCAAGCCACTTTTCGAATCCGCGAACCACCGGACCGGCGCTGAGCCGGCCGTATGAGCAGCGGGCCGAGAAGTCGGCCAGGTGCCCGCGCAGGGAGCCGGGCAGGCCGGCCAGGTTCGAGTTCAGGTTCGCTGATCCGGTGGCGAAGGACCGCAGGTCGCTGGGCCGGGCTGCCGAGGTTCCGCCACCGCCTCCGCCGCCGTTGCCCGGATTCGGGTTTTGGCGCACTCCAGTCTGCGGCTCGGATGCCCGTACCGAGACCGGGGCGGACGGCGGGCCGACCGGTGGATCTTCCTCCCCGAAGACCGCGTCCACGGCGTTGAAGAAGATATTGGCGTCGCGTTCATCCTTCCGCTGTTTCCATTCCCTGGCCAGGCGCCGGCGCTCGTTTTCGCTGCTTGCCTGCTCTTTCAGCTGCTTCGCACCATCGGCGGCCTCCCGGAGCCGCGCAGCCAGTTCGATCGCGTCGGATGAGGCAACGCTGGCATTGTCTGCAAACAACTGGGAGAAATGGCCCTTGAAGTCCGTGCGTGCCGTGGCCACCAGAGATGACCGCGATCCGGCCTGCCCCTCGATCTTCGACGCCGCGGCTCGGAACGCGCCAATCAACGCATCGGCGGTACCGAAATCAAATGCAACGTCATGCTCAAAGGCCCCCAGATCGGCCACGTAAAACTCCCTCATCAGCCCGCGGGACCAGGCAGTCCCCCGAAAACACTACCCGAGGCACCATCGATACCCCGGAAAAATATTGAATACGCCCCCGTCGTCAATGCGGCACTGCCGGTGACAACGGGGGCGAAGGAAAACCAGGCTAGTTGCCGCCACCTGCGGTGAAGATGTTCGTCGAGATCTGGTTCAGCTGACCACGCAGCTCCTCGAGTTCAGTCCGGGCCTTGTCCAGCGCGGCCTTTGTCTCCGGCCACGTGGCACCTCGGAATTGGGCTGCCAGCGGGCCATCCCACACGTTTGGATCCGAGAGGAGGCGTCCCTGGGCATCCAGCTGGCTGATCTGGTCGGTAAAGCCGCCGTTGATGATCGCCTGGATCTGCTGAATGGCGGTTTTTGCCTGCTCTGTTGATAGGACACGCGACATGAAATCCTCCAAGGATTCGTGGGGGTCAGTAATTCCGGCGCCGTGGCCGGGGACTCGAACGTGAATAACTCTAACAAGATGACAAGGGATTTTCCAAGGATTGCAGGCCGTGGGAACCGCCTTGGGCCAAACGCGACAGACGCGAGACAGTGGCCTTCCTGCCGAGGCACCGGAGAAAGTCCGTGTACTAGCCCTGCTCTTCGAAGCGGACGTCCCATTCCTCGCGCGCGATGCGGAATGCCATCGAACCGCCGTAGCCCTTGCGCGCAAGCATCCCCACGAGTCGGCGCAGCGCCTTGTCGCGGTCAGCGCCCATCGATTCGGGACGGAGCTTGGTGCGCACCAATTCCCGGGCACGTTCTTCCTCGTCGCCGTCGTCGATCTGCTCCAGGGCCTGCTGGGCTGTCTCGTCGTCCACGCCCTTTTCCCGCAGCTCGCGCTTGATCGCCCCGCGGGCCAGGCCGCGATTGCGCGCGCGGGAGCGCACCCAGCCGTCGGCAAAGGCCTCGTCGTCAACGAGCTGGATCTCCTCGAAACGATCCAAGAGGTCCTCGGAGATGTTCTCGGGGATCTCCTTTTCCAGCAGCTTGGTTTTCAGCTGAGCCCGGCTCTTGGCCGAGCCGGTGAGCTGCCGCAAAAGGATGGCGCGCCCCTTGGTGGCATATTGCTCGTCCGTGAGCTCGGCGGGTTCCGAGGCATCCGCGGGCCGCTTCTCCCGGGTCCGGGGTGTCCGGGTCGAGGCGCGCTTGGAACCGGAGTTGGCCGATCGTCCGCCGCCCCACGATCCCGTGCCGCCGGCGCCGCGCTTGGAGGTGCGCGCCGAGCTGCGACCGGCATATCCGGCTCGCTCCCCGAAGGCGGGCTTCACCTCGGGGGGTCCGGGTGCCTCCTCGGGCGGCGGGGCCGCCGAGGCCGCCTCGCTATGCGCCCAGGCGGGGATCTCGGACACGTCGCCCCAGTCGGAATTGCCGTCGGCCGGGAACGACCAAAGCGGCCGTTCGGCTCCCTGTGGGAAGCCGGACGAACCGCCTTGGTGTTTGGTGGTGCCCACGGAACTAGGACTCCTTGACCACGCGCAAGGTCTCGCCGTCCTTGTCCTCGGCGGCCTGGCCAATGCCAAGCTTCTCGAGGATCTGGCGTTCGAGTTCGTTGGCGAGGTCCGGGTTGTCGCGCAGGAACTTGCGCGCGTTTTCCTTGCCCTGGCCCAGCTGGTCCCCGTCGTAGGTGAACCAGGCGCCAGATTTCTTCACGAAGCCCTGGTCCACGCCGATGTCGATGAGACTGCCTTCGCGGGAGATGCCCTGGCCGTAGATGATGTCGAACTCGGCCTGCTTGAACGGCGGGGCCATCTTGTTCTTCACGATCTTGGCACGCGTGCGGTTGCCGACCGGGACGGTGCCTTCCTTGAGCGTTTCGATGCGGCGGACGTCAATGCGGATGGACGCATAGAACTTCAGCGCCTTGCCACCGGTGGTGGTTTCCGGGCTGCCGAACATCACACCGATCTTTTCACGCAGCTGGTTGATGAAAATGGCAGTGGTGCGTGTCTGGCTGAGGCGCCCGGTGATCTTGCGCAGCGCCTGGCTCATCAGGCGGGCCTGCAGGCCAACGTGGCTGTCGCCCATCTCGCCTTCAATTTCGGCCCGGGGCACGAGTGCCGCCACGGAGTCGATCACGACGATGTCGACGGATCCGGAGCCCACGAGCATGTCCATGATTTCCAGGGCTTGCTCGCCGGTGTCCGGCTGGGAAACCAGAAGTGCGTCGGTGTCGACGCCCAGCTTCTTGGCGTATTCGGGATCCAGCGCGTGCTCTGCGTCGATGAAGGCGGCAATGCCGCCCATGCGCTGTGCACTGGCCACGGCGTGAAGGGCAACCGTGGTCTTGCCGGAGGATTCCGGACCGTAGATTTCCACCACGCGGCCGCGCGGCAGGCCGCCAATGCCCAGGGCGATGTCCAGGGCCACCGACCCGGTGGGGATGGCGGCAATCGGCGCAACGGTCTTGTCGCCCAGTCGCATGACCGAACCCTTGCCGTATTGCTTGTCGATCTGTGCAAGTGCAGCTTCGAGTGCCTTCTCGCGATCTTTACCAACGGCCATTGTTCACCTCGGTTGTTAGGGCCATCCGATGAGGGGTCTGGCCGGTACTCTTTGTCTATCCACGAGCGTACGACGGTTGGCCGACACTTTGGTTTCGAGGTGTAGTTGCTGTGGAAAAACCAGCCACGTTCACCTCGACGAACTCTCATTGAGAACTCTACACTCTTCCGAACAGATATTCGAAGATGGTGGGTGTGTCCCTCGAATATTCTACTTCTCCTTGATCGGTTGGTCCCTGCCCAACCGGCGCTCGGGCGGCACGTCCTGCATCTCGCATACCGCCAGCCACACCTCCCGCGGAGCGACCCCTTTGGCCAGCGCTTCTTGCGCAGTCACCCCGCCCACGGCAGCGAGCACCAGGGAAGAAGCCAATGTGCGGGAATAGCCCGCACCGAACTCGTCGTCCATCAGACGCCAAAAATCACTCAATCGCACCCTCGCAATTGTGCCACGGGATGCTTGGCGCTTAAGCAAAAAACCCCCGCACCGGAGTCCTGTTCATCATGAACGGACACCCGCACGGGGGTCATGGCCGCGGAACCGGGTACACCACCGGGACCGCGTCTGGATGATTAGTGGCTCGGGGCCAGTCGCTTGCCGAGTTCAACCGGATATTCGCCGGCGAATTCGCTGGTGAGGTCCACGGGGACCGTATCCGGAATGGTGATGCCCTCTGCGATGGCAACGCGGTCGCTGACCTCGCGGAGCATCAGTGAAAGCGGAACCTCGAGGGCGCCACAGATTGAGGAGAGAAGCTCGGATGAAGCTTCCTTCTGTCCACGCTCGACCTCGGAAAGGTATCCCAAGGAGACGCGGGCGCTGTGGGAGACTTCGCGCAAGGTGCGACCTTGGCGTTGGCGGACATCGCGGAGGACGTCGCCGATTTCGTGTCGAAGGACTACCATTTTGCGCTCCTCTTTGTCGCGGCGGACCTCGCTCTGTAGGCCCACATCACGCCAACGGACCACACCGTTTACCGATACTGGTTGCTTGACCATGTGCATTGCCCTTTGTTCTCCGGTCCTATTGCCTTGTGGGGCGATCGGTGCGGGTCACTTTTTTGTGCCCGTCATGGGTAATAACTGCCGGGAGTCGGTTTTTGTTCCCCGCCACCCACCTTAGCGACTGCTGTGTGTGATTATCCACAACACCCGCAAATCATTCCGCATTGCTGTCACAAAACGATTCATAGCCACCTTGCCCCATTAAGCTGTGCGCTAGCTGGGCGGCAGATGGGCGGAAAACAATTCGAGTGCCGCCAGGGTGCTTGAAAGTCGGATCCGTGCCCTGTCACCGGCAAAATGGTGCTCGACGAAACCACTGCCCGACGCCGTGGCATAGCCAAGGAAAACTGTGCCCACGCCTTTGCCGTCGTGGGCATCCGGACCGGCCACGCCCGTGGCGGAGACCGCCAGGTCGGCATCGCAGGCCCGCCTGGCGCCCTCTGCCATTTGCCTGGCAACGTCCCCGTCGACGGATCCGCGCTCGGCCAGCAGCCGGGGATCGACCCCCAGCACCTTGGCCTTGACGCCGCCGGAGTAACTCACCACCCCGCCCTGCAGCACCGCCGAGGCGCCCGGCACCTCGGCAAGCGTTGCCGCAATCATGCCGGCGGTCAGCGACTCGGCCGTGGCCAGGGTAGTCCCTGACGCGATGGCCGCGGCGATCACCCGGCCGGCCAGCTCGGAGCCGGGGCTTGCATCCAGGGGCACTGTCATGTCCATCGGTCCTCGGAGGTTGGCGTTTCGGTTAGTCGCGGGTGGCTGCTGCGCGCAGCTGCCAGGCCTTCAGGAGGTAGTCAAGGCCCGTCACCACGGTGACCGCCAGGGCCAGCAGCATCACGATGAACGCCACAACTCCCAGCCAGTCAAGCGTGTGGGTCCAGGGCAGGAGGTACAGCACGATGGCCACCGTCTGCATCACGGTCTTGAGCTTGCCGCCCCGCGAGGCAGCCATCACCCCGTAACGGATGACCACGAAGCGGATGAGCGTGATGCCCCATTCGCGCACCAGGATCACGATGGTGATCCACCAGGGCAGCTCGGCGAGGATCGAGAACATCACCAGCGCGGAGCCGGTGAGCAGCTTGTCTGCGATCGGGTCGGCGATCTTGCCGAAGTTGGTGATCAACCCGCGGCTGCGGGCCAGGTCCCCGTCGAGCTTGTCGGTGTACATGGCCACCGCGAAAAGCGCCACCGCCACCCAGCGCATGAGCCCGTATTCCTTCTCGTCGGCCACCAGGGCCCAGATGAAGAACGGGACCATGAGGATGCGCAGGGTGGTGAGCACATTGGCGATGTTCAGGGTCGGCACGTGGGCCGGTTGCGGGTTCGCTGGGGTTTCAGTCACTCTTCTAGGCTACCGTCCGGTCAGGTTCCAGGCGTCTTCCGAGCCCTCGTCGTCAGCGCCGTCGTGGTAGTCAACGGCCTGTTCGAAGCCGTCGAGGTCCTCGGCGACCAGGTCCGTGCCGTAGTGGTTGGCGTTGGCATTCTCCGCCAGCGCGGCCTCGGTCGCGGTGGGAACCACGTCCTGGGCGGAGCCCTCGTCCCCGCGCATCGCGGCCAGCACCTCGGGCAGGTCGTCGGGCTTGACCAGCACGTCGCGGGCCTTGGAGCCCTCGGAGGGGCCGACCACGCCGCGGGACTCCAGCAGGTCCATGAGCCGGCCGGCCTTGGCGAAGCCCACTCGCAGCTTGCGCTGCAGCATCGAGGTGGAACCGAACTGCGTGGTGACGACCAACTCGGTGGCCTGCAGCAACAGCTCCAGGTCGTCCCCGATGTCGTCGTCGATCTGCTTCTTGGGCGCCTCGACGGCGACGTCGTTGCGGTATTCGGCCTTCAGCTGGCCCTTGACGTGCTCGACGACCGAGTGGATCTCGGATTCGGTGACCCAGGCACCCTGCACGCGCATGGGCTTGGAGGTGCCCATCGGCAGGAAGAGCGCGTCGCCCTGGCCCAGCAGTTTCTCGGCGCCCGGCTGGTCCAGGACCACGCGGGAGTCGGTGACCGATGAGGTCGCGAACGCCATGCGCGAGGGCACGTTGGCCTTGATCAGGCCGGTGACGACGTCCACGGACGGGCGCTGGGTGGCCAGCACCAGGTGGATGCCGGCGGCGCGCGCGAGCTGGGTGATGCGCACGATCGAGTCCTCGACGTCGCGCGGGGCGACCATCATCAGGTCGGCGAGCTCATCGACGATGACCAGCAGGTACGGGTAGGGCTTCAGGATGCGCTTGGAGCCTTCGGGCACCACGACCTTGCCGTTGCGCACCGCCTTGTTGAAGTCGTCCACGTGCTTGAAGCCGAAGTTCGCCAGGTCGTCGTAGCGGGTGTCCATTTCCTTCACCACCCACTGCAGTGCCTCGGCGGCCTTCTTCGGGTTGGTGATGATGGGGGTGATCAGGTGGGGTACGCCCTCGTAGGCGGTGAGCTCCACGCGCTTGGGGTCGACCATGACCATGCGGACCTCGTCCGGGGTGGCGCGCATCAGGATCGAGGTGATCATCGAGTTCACGAACGAGGACTTGCCCGCTCCGGTGGCACCGGCCACCAGCAGGTGCGGCATCTTGGCGAGGTTCGCCACGACGAAGCCGCCCTCGACGTCCTTGCCCACGCCCATGACCATGGGGTGCTCGGTCTTGCGGGCGTTGTGGCTGCGCAGCACGTCGCCCAGCACGACGATTTCCTTGTCGGCGTTGGGGATCTCGATGCCGATCGCGGACTTGCCGGGGATCGGCGAGAGGATGCGCACGTCCGAGGAGGCCACGGCGTAGGAGATGTTCTTGGACAGGGCGGTGACCTTCTCCACCTTGGTGCCCGGGGCCAGCTCGATCTCATAGCGGGTGACCGTGGGGCCGCGGGAGAAGCCGGTGACCTTCGCGTCGACCTTGAACTGCTGCAGCGTGTTGGTCAGCGCCGCGACCACCGCGTCGTTGGCCTCGGAGCGTTCCTTGGACGGCGGGCCGGCAGGCAGGAAGTCGGAGGACGGCAGCGTGTAGGCCACGTCCCCGGAGAGCTGGAGCTGTTCGGTGCGTGCGGGGATCGGCGGCAGCGGGGCCGCGGAGGGCCGCGAGGGGACCTGCGGAATCGCGGAGGTGGCGGCGTCCTCGGTGTCGTAGGAGGTGAGGTCGATGGCGCTCATGGCCTGGGTGTCGGCCTCGGGTTCCCTGCCCAGTCCGACGGCGTCCATGATCGCGGCGCGCTCGCGTTCATCCTTGGTGGGGCGGCGCACGCCCGGGCGAATGGCCGGTTCCTCGTGCGCTGCGTCGACCGCCTCGTCGTAGAGGTCCACCGGGTTGGACCCGGGTGCGATGGTGTGGTCGTAGGCGTCGGTGATGACCGCCTGGTCGTAGGCGCCCTCGCCGGAGTTGCCCAGCAGGTCCTCGGCGGCAATGGCCTCGGCGTCCTTGTCCTTGCCGAAGAGCCGCATCTTCTTGCGCGGCTTTTTCTCCGGTTGCTCGTCGTAGAGGTAGGACTGGTCGTGCTCGTCGCCCGTCAGTTCCGTGTGGCTTGCGCGGCGGGCGGATTCCGGGTGCTGGCCCATGAGTTTTTCATAGCCCTCGCGGAAGCGCGCCGGTATGTGCCTGAAGGGGGTGGCGGTGAGGATCATCAGGCTCAGCAGCCCGAGTGCGATCATCACGGCCATGGCGCCGGGACCGGAAATGAGCCCCGCCAGCGGGACCGAAACCAGGGCGCCGAGCATGCCGCCGGCCGCCCAGAGTTCGTCGAAGGGCGCGGAGACCGGGGGCAGTCCCCCGACCACGTGGGAGATCCCGGAACCGGCCAGCGACAGCAGGGCCAGGCCGATGCCCACGCGGTTGTTGGCGCGGTGCTCCTCGGGCCAGCGGAAGAGCCTGATGGCCCCGATGAGCAGGATCGGGGGCATGAGCACTGCCATGAACCCGAAGGTTCCGCCGGCCACCGCATGCACGAACCCGCCGTAGCCGCCCGTCCCGCGCAGCCCCCACCACTCCACCGAGGCAACGACGATGGCGATGATGACCAGGAAAAGGCCGGTGCCGTCGCGGCGCACCTCGTAGGGAGGGTGCACGTCGCGGCCGATCTTGCGGAAGGCGCCGCCGGTGACCCGCGCGATGCCCATCCAGAAGGAGCGCACCATGCGCACCGGCAGCGGGAAGTCGTGTTCAACCGGTGCGGGTGTGCTCTTGGAGCTTCTGGTCGTCTTGGCAGAGGAGCTCGACGCACGCGGTTTGCGCGTGGTCGTTTTCCCCTCGCCTTGCGAAGAGGTACGTGGGGCCATGGCTCTAGGGTATCGCCCAAGGGCGCCCGTGCCCCGTATGTACACGGTCCGTCGGGGAACCGGTGCCGTGGAGAACCATCACAGCCGGTGCGGGCAAAGGCAGGAAGGCCGGGAGCAGATCAGTACCGGATGGCGGCTGTCCGATGGTTGGCCGCGGCGACGGCCCCGGGAATCGTGAACAAATCGATGACCAGCATCATCCAAAGGACCGCCAGGATGGCCCAGCCGATGAACAAGACGGTGGTGGCCCAGCCGACGATGCCCAACAGCAGGTAGGTGATGCCCATGCCGGTCTTGTTCAGGTAGAACTTGTGGATGCCCAGCTGTCCCAGGAAGAACCAGAGCAAGTAGGCCACCGCCATGCTCTTCTGTTGGACGATGACGACATGGTTGGTGATGTGGACCGGCTGCCCGGAATGCTGCGGCGGTGTTGTACCCGGTGTGGTGTTTTCCTCGGTCATGGGGTCCCCCTGAAGGTGTCAACGCGTCCAGGACGCGAGGTGGGCGTGGTGTGGAACCTCCCAATCTACCCGAGCCCGGGGACGGTTCTCCTGGCTCGATGGCTGCCTGACATGGGCCATGCCGGTTCCCGTCACCCGTCATGGCTCCTAACCGGCTGGTTACTCGAGGAACCCTGCCAGCCGGGCAAGCCTGAGGCCGAGGTGCAGGTCGCGCTGGACGGTGCCCAGCCGCAGGTCAACGCCGGCGACTTCGGTGAGTCTCTCCAGCCGGTAGTAGATGGTGGAGCGGTGCACGTTGAGCACCTGGGCGGTGGCCTGGATATCTCCCGCGTTCTCGAGGAAGGCCTCCAGCGTTTTCGCCCAGTGCCGGGTCTTGCGCTCCTGCAGGATGCGCCTTACCGGGGAGGGCAGGTCCGCCACCCCAAGGCCGTCCAACGGCAAGGTGGCCAGTATGCCGTCGGCACCGGTGTCGGCCCAGTGCACCGCCACCGGGTGGTCGGCCGGCGCCAGGCTGGTGGCACGAAGGGCCCAGCCCGCCCGCCGATAGGAAAAATGCAGTCCGTCCAGGGGCGCCAGCGGACCGATGCCCGCCCGGGCCGGGGCGAGTTGGGGACGGGTGAGAATTCGTGCCAGGCGAGGGGCAACCACCGGGCGGGGGAAAATCAGCACACCGTTGCCTTCCTCGGCAACGCCGCCAATCACGCTGGCCGTCGAGGTGTCGTTGACGAAGCGGATGGTTTGCGCGACGGCCTGTTCCACCCGGCCCTTGGCAGCCGCGTCGGCATCCACTGCCCCGGGCCCGACCGCGACCGCGCAATAGTGCTCGGAGGCCCCGAAAATCCCCTCGCCGAGCAGGGTTGCCGCCGCGCTCTCCCGCCGTTCGTCCTCGTGGGAGACCAGGTCCAGGGCCAGTGCACCCGAGCGGTCCAGCAGTGCCCGAAGACCGGCGTCCCGCGACTCCAGAAGCCGGCTGATGCGATCGAGCGAGTGCCCGGCGACGACGTCCCCCAAAGGGTCGGCAGCAGTGCCCTCGGCAGGAGTCAGCAGCAGGTGCCCGACGAAATGCCGGTCGGCGCCCAGCAGCCGGTGCATCACGACGGACCCGATGCCTTCCAGGTCGTGGACGGCACTCCCCTGGTTCATTGTGGCCGGCGCCTCCCACGAATCGCTGTGGGCCAGGATGCGGGAGAGGCTCAGACGGTCCTGGGGGGACTCGTGGATTGAATAGGCGATGACCCGCATGGTGCGATCCAGCACGACCAGTCGCCGGCCCATTGCCTCGGAGAGGTCCTGGATGGCGTCGTGGAGTTCCGGCATGCGGTTCATCCGCCCATGGTAGGCCGCAGACTGCGGTCAAAACCAATAAATTGCGACATTGTGTCGCAAATGCGGAACCCAAACTGCAACCGCATGCCGATGTGGTCGGCATCACCCGCTACGTAGGGTGGACGGGACGCACAAGCACCGTTTCCACCAGAAGGATTTTTCCATGCACACCACCATCAACCAGCCACGCGGCCGCCGCATTGCCATCCTCGGTGCCGGCATCAGCGGGCTGACCCTGGCCATCGAACTGCGCCGCCGCGGCCTGGAACCACTGGTCTTCGACCGGGTGGCGGAGTTGCGGGAGGTGGGCGCGGCCGTTGCCCTCTCCGCCAATGCGACCCGCTACCTGATTGAGCGAACCGGCATCGGCGCCGGTCTGGCTACGGCGGCTGCCAGCGTGGACGGCCTGGTGTTCCGCGACGGCCGCGACGGCCGGGTCATCGGCAGGGTTTCCTCCCGCGAGGAATACCAAGCCACGTGCGGCGCGCCGTACTACGGCATCCACCGGGCAGACTTGCAGAAGCTGCTGGTGGACCGCCTGGGCGGTGAAGGCCTGCACGTTTCCAAGGCCTGCGAGCGGATCGAGGAAACCGCCGACGCCGTGCGCCTGCACTTCACCGACGGCGACGTCGTCGAGGCCGACCTCGTGATCGGCGCGGACGGCGCCCGCTCGACGCTGCGCCGCCATGTCGTCGGATACGACGATGCCCAGTTCTCCGGCTGTTCCGGTTGGCGCGGGATCGTCTCCCCCGAGGCCCTGGCGGACCTGCCGGATCCCGAGGCCATCCAGTTCTGGATGGGCCCCGGCGGCCACCTCCTGCACTACCCGATCGGCAGCGGAGAGCAGAACTACTTGTTGGTCCGCCGGCACGACGGACCGTGGGAAGGCCCTGCCTGGGCCACCGCAGATGAAGAGGGAGCCCACCTCAAGGCCTTCGAGGGCTGGCACCCTGCGGTGCAGCAGATGATCGGCGCAGCGCCGACCGGAGACCGCTGGGCACTGTTCCAGCGTCCGCCGCTGCACCAGTGGAGCCGCGGGCGGGTGACCCTCATGGGAGATGCCGCCCACGCTCTGGTGCCCCACCATGGGCAGGGCGCCAACCAGTCCATCGAGGATGCCATCGTTTTGGCGGACTGCCTCATCCAGTCACTGGAAGACGGCTCTGGCTGGGACGCGGCACGCCAGCGCTACCAGGACGTGCGGATCGAGCGCACCCGAAAGGTTCAGATCGCCTCTGCGACGACCGCCGATGTCCTGCACCTGCCCGACGGGGAACGCGCCGATGCGCGGAATGCCCGGCTTGCAGCGCCTGATGCGTGGGAACGCCACCTGGGCTGGATCCATGAATTCCAGGCAGCACGTTCCCTTCAGTCTGCCTCGGCCTAGTGGGTTCCCGCGCGGTCTGGAACCATACGCATCGGCAGCTGGAAGCCGTGATCGAACAGACGCGTCCGTGCTCGACAGCGGTTGCCCCGCTTCCCCGAAGCTAAATCGGGCTTGTGCTGGTGTTCCGTTTCGCGCCCCGTCACCGGACGTTTCACCGGACAGGTCTTACGGAACACCCGACTTTCCTGTGAATCCGAGAAACTTCGAACATTCAGGTCAGGCCCTGGTGCGTTCCGGTAGCCCACCCCCTTGCGGAACGCCTCCGAACGCCTACCCGGACAATCCCCTTGCGGGACCGTGAGACCCTTCCCCACCGGGAATTGGTTCCTGTGCAAGGCAGGTGGACTCGTAGCAGTGGGGTTCCATTTTCGACCGCTACCCCACTGCCTGCATTTTGCCTTGGTTGCCGATCTTTGTTGCGGCACTTCCCGTATTGATAGGTGCGATTGCCAGGACGGCCAGGGCCATGGCGATAATCCCCAGACCCGTCCAACCTAGGCCGCTGAGGCGTTCACCGACAATGACCACAGCCAGGACCGCCGCGATGGCCGGTTCACTTAGGGTGATGGTGGTTGCCGTACTGGCGCTGAGTCTGGAGAGGCCGTATCCAAAAAGCAGGTATCCCAGGAACATGGGGACCAACGCCATGTACGCAGCGACGGTGAACGCCTGGGGAGTGGCGAGAAGCGGGGCACCTGTTAGGAATAGCACTGGCATGAGGAAAGCGCCGCCGGTCCCGAATACTGCACCCATCGAGGCGGAGCGACTAACGCCCTGGCCCATGAGCCGTTGTGCACACCAGGAATAGGTAGCATACGTGGCTCCGGCGACGAGGCCGAGGGCGATGCCGGCAAGTGTAGTTCCTACATCTGCGGGGTCGTGGGTCATTTTGGAAAGGCACAGCAGGGCGCTGCCGCTGACGCCCAGTCCGGCGGCGAGCATCCACCACCGACTCAGCGGGGCACCCTCCACAAAACGCTCCAGCACGCCGGAAGCCAAGGGGGCAGACGCCAGGGAAACCACTGATCCAAGCGCCACCCCGGCCAGATGCATCGAGCTGTAAAAAGCCAACGGATAGATCGCCACAGCCACCGCCCCCAAAGCTATCGAGGGAACATTGGCACGCAACTGTGTGCGGCTGGCGCGCAGCGCTGGGACGGCGATGAGGGCTTGCAGGATGCCGCCGATCCCTAGAGCGGCGGCGCCAATCGCCAACGGCCCCGCGTTTGGCGCGAATGTTGCAGCGGTACCCGTGGTGCCCCACAGGATTGAAGTGATGGTAATTGCCCCGAAGGCCAGCAGCCTCTGGCGCTTCACACCGCGTCCACCAGCGAGGCGGCGATCGCCCGGGCGTGGACCAACCGCTCTGCCGAACCCTCAAGCCCGGCGCGTGCTACCGCGCCTTCGAGCACGAACGCCAGCTGCTCCGCGAGGTCGGCGGCCCGGTCCGGGGCGAAGACCTTGGCCAATCCGGCGCTCAGGATCGACTCAACCTGTTCCTTGTGCTCCCGCACTGCCACACGACCGGGGGCTCCGGCAGGTAGCTCGGCGGCCGCGTTAAGCAACCCGCACCCGCGGAACCCGTGGACGTAGGCGGCATTGGCATGGTCGATATACGCATCGAAAACAGCCAGCACCCGGTCGCTTGCAGATTCCGCTGTGCTGGCCCGCAGCTCGTACAAGTCCAGCCACTCCTGGTGCCGGTCCCGAATGTAGGCGAGCACCAGATCGTCCTTGGAGGCGAAATTGTTATAGAGACTCTTGCGCGCAACACCTGCCCTCTCGGTGATCGAATCTATCCCAGTCGCTGCGATCCCTTGCGCATAAAACAATTCCGCAGCGGCCTTCATTAAGCGACCACGCGCCGGACGTTCCCGGCCAAGACTCTGATTCATCGCACCCAACTTCCAGTAAGTAGACCAGTCTACCTACTGTGTCGGGATTTCACCAGACACCATCAGGTCCGGATCACCCATTACAGCCCACGTGCCTAAAAGGTCGATTTGCGGACGGCAACAAGTCACCCTGTTCACACGTCGACCCTCGCGAACAGTGACTCGAAGTGTCCCGCGGTGCCTTCGGCTTACTGGCGGCGCTGAGATAGTCGACACCCCACCTGGGCTCAATGACTTTGTCTCGGTGCCCGGGAGGAGCGTGCGTAATCTGTAGGATCGACTAGGGTCGCCACCGGCCCAGAACTGGGGACAAACAGGCGATGATGACCGAAACCGACGCTAACTACGAGACCCGGTCGATTCGCGTCGTACGCGGCATGGAACCTCGCACGATCAAAAAGTGGGAGGACGACGGCTGGGAAATCGTGTCCCAGTCGCCAGGGAAGCTCCGCACAGAGATTACGCTTCGGCGCCCGAAGGCGAAGTCTCGTCGTCTGCTAAGGGCCGTCGGCGCTGTCGTCTTTGCTACCGTCCTGACGGTCATCATCACTATCGGTGTGATCAGCGAGCGGAGCGCAACGCCCGATGTGGTTGAGTCTCCGGCGTCAACTGCAACAGCTCCTGCGAGAACTAGCGAAGAAAGCTCCCCGACTCCGACGCCCAGTGTGAACGCGACCACCGACTGTTCTATGTTGGGGGCCTCGGCGGATTGCACGTTTGGGCAGACCGTGAACTACACCGACACCACGCGCGAGGGAGCCGTTGCACTCGAAATCACCGTGCTGGATCCGGTTGAGTTCACGCCGAGTGTCAGCGCGACCTTCTGGAATAGCCGAGCCCACGAGATGCCCCGGCTGCCCGTAAACATCTACTTTCCCGTGACAATCAAGAACGTCTCAGGCCAAGCTCGCGACAGTAGCTTCATCTTTACTCATGCAACGAATACTACGGAGGGGGAAAGTGATGTCCTCTCTGTGAGCGACGACACCGTGAGCGATGGTTTGAGCTTTGACACGCTTGCACCTGGGGAGACTTACGAATTCAAGGATGGGTGGAGTATGTCGAACTTGGGTGGCGTCGAGTTCGAGATCAGTATCGACGGGCTGTCCGGCGGCAGGGTGACCTTTACGAAGTAGAAGATGCTGGCGCGGCTGTCCGGTGAGCGTTCCCCAAACGACCACGCAATCGCCGTGCAAACGACTTCTGACATTCCGTGCAGTCGACTCGTGAAAGTAACGGCAGCCGGTCTACTGAGCAATTGAGACCGCCCAGTCGAACGGTCCCGGTCACGGTCCTCCAGTAGGCACTAATTTTTTGCCTGTAACCGAAGTTTGATGCCATAAGTCCCGGGAATACAATGTCGAAGCACACAAATGGAGCTTCCAAGGGGGAAGCACCATTTTTTGTTCAGGGCCGAGTTGTGGTCCTACTTGCTCCTACGCAACCGCAAAATCTCCCGGATGCCAGCGATGCCGAGTGCAATCCCACCCCCAGCGAGGAGGAGGGTGTAAAGAATCTGACCTGTCATTTGAAGCACGCATTCCTAATCGATGTGACGCCTTTGATGTCAGCGCCAAGAGCCATACGTCTTTGGGACGCGATGATCTTGAGTGTCGAGAAACTTCCCACCCCTAACACTGGCATACTCGGTGACCTATGACACCAAGCCACGAGTGGAGCCGTTGAACCGTGAATAGCGTCAGAGAAGCCTCGGCTGTTCTGCACCACCGACAGTTTCGATCCTTTTGGGTCGGACGAGTAGTTTCCTCGATCGGTTCGGCCGCGGCCCCGATAGCTGTCGCGTTTGCGGCCCTTGAGGCAGGTGGCGGGGTCGAATGGTTGGGCTTCATCCTCGCCCTTAACATCGCTCCACAAGTGTTCCTGCTTCTCGTCGGTGGCGTGCTGGGAGACAGGGTCCGGCGTGACCGAGTGATGGTCATTGCGAACACCGTTTCCGGAGTCGTGCAGTTGGCAATAGCCATCCTGATTCTGACCGGCGTGGCTGAGCTATGGATGCTGGTCGCCTCCGTCTTTCTCTTGGGTGTGGCCTCGGCTTTCTTCCAACCAGCTTCTCAGGGATCAATCGTCCAGTTGGTCCCCGCGGAACTACGGGTGGCTGCGAACGCGGTACTTCGTCTTCCCTTGAACGTCGCGAAGGTGCTCGGTCCGGCACTCGGTGGTCTGGTTGTCGCGCTGATCGGCCCGGCGTGGGCACTGGCATTCAATGCTTCCACTTTTCTCTTGTCAGTATTCTTTCTCGCTTCGATCCAATTGCCCCAGCCAATCAAGAGCAAGACCTCTGCCCTATCAGCCTTCCGAACCGGCTGGAAAGAATTCAGTGCTAGGCGTTGGTACGTCATCATGGTGGCGCAGTCCGCCGTCACGGTCTTGATGTGGCTGGTGGGATTCCAGCTTTTCGGACCAGTCGTTTCCCACTCATCACTGGGAGGTGCGTTCGCTTGGGGATTGATCAGCGGCGGCTTCGCTTTCGGACTGGTCGGAGGCTCACTGGTCGCCGTTGCGGTCCGGCCCCGACGAGTGGGCATCACGGTATCTCTCTGCTTGGCTACCCAAGCGCTGCCGCTTGTGGCCCTGGCTTTTGTCGCCCCGCTCGGGGTGATCGTCGGTGCCGCCGTCCTGGCGGGCATTGCCCTGGATATCTCGATCGTGTCCTGGTCGGCATACTTCCAAGAGCAAATTCCAGAAGGTTTGCAGTCACGCCTGTCTTCGATCAGTACGTTCGGGCAGCTTCTCCCCGTCCCAATCGGTTACGTATTGTTCGGGTTGCTCAGCGAGTACTTCAGCAACACCATCATGGTGAGCCTCATGTCGGGAATGCTCGTCGTCGCGGCATTGCTGCCACTCCTACTGCCTTCCATTCGCCAATTGCGGCTTGGACAGATCGTCGATGAGTCCATTGCTGGAGAGAATGACGATCTGCTTCCCGACTTGCTTGCGAAGGGAGTCAAAGGTGAAGCCACCTAAGCGCCCGGCCTCGGCTCCCCTTCCGCTGCGGGCCGGCGCACGCCATCAAGACGTCGGCGCAAGGGTCGTTTAGCCAGCTGCCCCCGACTGCGCCATGGCCGGATCATCCGCCATGCTGAAGACCAGCTGCAGGCAGCCGCGCACGGAGACCGGTTCGACGTGGATCCCGTACACCCGCAGCAGCATCTCGGGGGTCAGCACCTCCTCGGGCGTTCCGCTGGCCACCGCCTGGCCATCCTCGAGCATGACCAGCTTGGTGCAGTAGCGGGCTGCCAGGTTCAGGTCGTGCAGCACGACCACGGTGGTGACGCCCAGCTGCCCGACCATGCGCAGCAGCTCGTGCTGGTAACGGATGTCCAGATGGTTGGTCGGTTCGTCCAGCAGCAGGTGATCCGCCTGCTGGGCCAGAGTGCGGGCCACCAGCACGCGCTGCTTCTCCCCTCCCGAGAGCGTGGAGTAGGGGCGGTCGGCCAGGTCACGGGCGCCGACCCGGCTCAGCGCGGCGGCCACCGCCTGGTGGTCCTCGCGGGTGAAGGCAGCCAGCGCCTTGCGGTGCGGCGCGCGGCCGAGCAACACCATGTCCGCGACGCTTACCGGCAGGTCGGTGGGAGTTTCCTGGGCGACGACGGCCACCCGCCGGGCCAGCTCGGTGCCGCGCAGCGCCGTGACCGGCTGCCCGTCGAGGACGACCAGCCCGGCCCGCGGGCGCAGGGCCGCGTACAGGGTGCGCAGGAAGGTGGACTTGCCGCTGCCGTTCGGGCCGATCAGCCCGACGACCTCCCCCGGTCCGGCGTGCAGCCCGACGGATTTCACTACCAGCTTCCCGCCGTAGCCGACGGAAACATCGGTGGCTGTGATCATGCTTTGGGCCCCCTTGGGCTGTTGGTTGTCATTGGGTCGGGTTCAGCTTGCGCACCAGCACGAAGAGTAGCGGGGCGCCGAGCAGGGCGGTGACGATGCCCAGCGGCAGCTCCTGCGGGGCCAGGGCCGTCCGGGCGAGCACGTCGGCCCAGACCAGGAAGATCGCCCCGAGCAGCGCCGCCACCGGCAACAGCTTGCGGTGCGTGGAGCCCACGCAGAGCCGCGCGATGTGCGGGATGATCAGCCCGACGAATCCGATGCCGCCGGAGGCCGCGACCAGCGCGCCCACGCACAGCGCGGTCACCACCATCACCGCCGCGCGCAGCTTTGCCGGGGAGATCCCCATCGTCCGGGCCGTGCTGTCGCCGATGGCCAACGCGTCCAGCGGGCGGGACCAGAGCAGCAGCAGCGCGGCGGTGCCCAGCACCACCGCCCAGGTGACCAGCGCGGACTGGCCGGTGGCCTGGGTCAGCGAGCCGAGCGTCCAGAAGAGCACCGAACGGCCCGCGTTCGGGTCATCGGAAGCGAAGATCAGCAGCGAGGTGAGCGCGTGCAGCACGTAGCCCACTGACACCCCGGCGAGCACCAGCCGGGTGGAGGTCATCTGCGAACCGACCCGGGCGAGCAGGAAGACAGCTATCCCGGCGGCCAGCGCCCCGGCGAAGGCGCTGCCGGCCAGCGAGGCCGAGCCGATGCTCACCGAGGCCCCGAAGAGGATCGAGGCCGCCGACAGGGTCGAGGCCCCGGAGGTCACGCCCAGCAGGTAGGGTTCGGCCAGGATGTTGCGCGTCAAGGCCTGCAGGGCCACCCCGGCCAGTGCCAGCCCGGCGCCGACGGCGGCGCCCAGCAGCACCCGGGGCACGCGCAGCAGCAACACGATGGATTCCTCGGAGTTGGTCCAGCTGCCGAGCGGCTCGCCGCCAAACAGGTGCCCGCGCAGGATTTGGAGCACCGTGCCCGCTTCGATGGCCACCGGACCGAGGCCCACGGCCACCGGCAGGGTGATCAGCAGCGCGGCCAGCAGAGCGGCGAGCCACAGTGCGGTGTGCCGGGTGCGCTGATCGTGCTCCAGGTCGTCGCCGGAGAAGACCAGCGGCGCCGGTGGTGGTGGTGGTGTGCTGCGCGGTTCGCGAAGCACGGGGTCCAGCTGGGTCATCATGGCCTCTTTATCGATGGGTCGTCGGTTGCGGTGCGCAGGGTGAGCGCGGCACCGAGGGCAAGCAGGGTGAATCCGCCGAGCACCGCGGCCGCGGCCAGGTAGCCCGCCGTGCCCAGTGCCGCCCCGGCGGCGCCCGCGCCGAGGAACAACCCCAGGGACATGCCCGCGGCGTTCAGGCTCAGCGCGGTGCCGCGCACCTGCCCGCAGCGGCGCACCAGCAGCGTCATCACCGCCGCGGATACCACCGCATGGCTGGCTGAGAGCACCGCGGTGCCCAGCATCGCCAGCGGCAGCACCGGGGAAAGGTACACCCCGAGCAGGGCCAGCAGGCCGGTGCCCAGGCAGATGGCCATCACGGCCCGGGTGCGCCCCTCGGAGTCCTCGGCGTTCAGCATCCGCCCGGCGAGCAGGTGCCCGAGGAAGAAGGAACCTCCGCTCAGGGACCAGACGAAGGCGAACCAGCCTGCTGTGAGCTGGAACTTCTCCGCATACAGCGGGGCAAGGAAGGCCAGGTGCCCCATCAGCGCGCCGGCCCGCCCGAAGGAGACCAGCAGCAGGGCGCGAGCCCCGGGGATGGCGGCCAGCGTGCGGAATGCGGCTACATATCCCAGCCGCGGGGCCGGCTCTCCCGCGCCGGGGTTGGCGCGGCCGTAGCGCACCAGTGCTGGTGCCAGCGCGAGGCAGAGCACGGCGATCGCGATGAGATTGCCCTGCCAGCCCCACCACAGTGCCGGCAGCACCAGCAGGGGCGCCCCCACGGTGGAGGCCAGGGTCTGGGCGGTCATCACCAGGGTGGCGGCACGGCCCGCGGCGGGAGTGGTCCCGAAGCGGTCCGCGGCGGCAGTGGACAACGCCGGGTAGAGCAGCGCGTTGGCCACACCGGTGGCCAGGCAAAAGGCCGCCAGCGCGGCCAGCCCGGAGAAGGTCCCGAACACCGCGGCGATGCCCAGCAGCACGAGGGCGGCGGCAGCCACGCGGCCCGGGGCGATGCGCCCGATCAGCGGGGCCAGCGCGACGCCGGTGAGCACCGCGCCGACCCCGGCCAGCCCGCGCAGGGAGCCGACCTCCGCAACGCCGGCCCCGGCCCAGTCGGCGATCGGCACCAGGAAGGTGCTCAGCACGGTGAAGGGCAGCAAGCCCACGGCCGAGGCCAGCAGGGCCGGCCAGATTTCGGCGATGATCCTCCGTTCACCGGGCAGCTTATCGGTGGCGTCCAGTTCGGTCTGACTCATGCCGCACTCCCGATCCCGGCGCGGATCATGCCCAGGTCCTCGTCGAAGTCCTGCACGGCGAAGGCCGCGGAGCGCGGCTGGCCGCCCAGTGCCTGCGCCGCCTGCGTGAGCGCGTCCTCGTAGGCGGCCAGCAGGCCATCGATCGTCGGGCAGGGAACAGCCAGGTGCCGGGCCACGCCCTGGATGATCTTGGTGCGGTAGTAGTCTTCCTTCGGCATCCGCGGCACGTCCCAGTGGCCCGCGTCGTTGCGGAAGATCGGCCGGATGGGGATGGCCGAGAAGTCGAAGTACCTCCCGTCCGCGTCGGGTTCGGAGAAGGGGTCCACCAGCAGCGAGGCGTAGCGCACGTAGATCAGGTACTCCTGGTGGATGGCCGGCAGCTGCTCGAACGCGGCCACATCGGCCGGGTCGATGCTCTGCGGGTGCACCGGGTAGCCGTCGTGGAGCATGAAGGAGAGCAGGTTGACTCCCCTCCCGCCCAGCGCGGCGACGATGGCCGAGAGCTCGCGCCACTGCTGAACCATGGTGCGGATCATCGACGGGGTGACGGGTCCCTCGGGATAGAGCTTGTAGACGTACTGCGTCGGCTGCGTCGCGGCGAACACGGCGCGCAGCGTGACCTCGTTCATGAACAGCGCCGGATGCACGTACAGGGAGATGTTCCGCGCCTCGGCCTCCGCCGGCAGGCCGAGAACCGTCATGTCGGTGCCTGCCGCTTTATGCACCGCGCGCAACCGCCGCACCGCGGGCGAAGCGCCGCGGCTGGATCCGGCGTAGATGCGGGCCTTGGCCCCGGCGGTCAGCACCGAGGCGCCCGGTGTGCCTTCCGGCCAGCGGGTGTCGCCCAGGTAGCTGGAGAAACTGATGACCTCCGGATCCGCGCCCTGCGCCCTGGCGTACTCGCGCACCAGGGCCCCGGAGCCCAGAGTGGGCGAGAGCAGCACGATGCGTTCGAATCCGGCCAGCACCTCGCTCGCCAGTTGGCGCAGCACCGGGAGGTAGGCGTCCGCGGTGACCGCCAGGACCAGAGTGTTCCATGTCCCGGCCACGGACCCGTATCCGCGGAACCGCTGCTCGATCCGGCACTCCCCCGCCAGCGCGGCATGGGTGGCGTTCTGCACCTCGGCCCGCACGATGCCCCCGTTGGCACCTAGCGCGGCGAAGAACACCGCCGAACGCTCGGATGCGCGCCCCGCGATGCCCAGTGCCCCGGGCAGCCGGCCGAGCAGCACGGCACTTTGCACCGCAACCGGTCCGGTCCCGGCAATAAGGATGTTTCCCAATTCGTCCATCTGCTAAACGTCTTTTCTGCTCGAGCGCTGCTTGACGTACAGCGCGATATCGAATACCTGGTCAGGCCGGCGGATGGTGTCGGCCAGGCGCCAGAGCGCGGGGTCGACCTCCTGCATCGGGTAGTTGAACAGCGATTTCAACCCGTCCCCGAAGCGCATGGCCACCACGACGTCCTGGCGGGTCAGGGAGTGCATCTGGTGCAACAAGTCGTATTTCACGGGCACCGTGGAGCTGAACACGATGTGGGTGGCCGCGGAAATGAACTCCAGTTCGTGGATCTCGCGTCCCTCCAGCGTGATGTCAAGGCCCTCGTCCAGCAGGGCCACGACCCGGCGCCCGAGCGCAATGGACTCGGCGTCGATGTCGATCCCGAGCGTGGATGCGCCGGTGAGCGAGGCGACGTTCAGCAGCGTCATCGGGAAGGACCCGGAGCCGACGAGCAGCAGCTTCGAATCCTTGGTCGGTGCCACGGCCCCGAATTCCTCGGCGATGCAGGATTCGATGTTGGCGAAGTAGCCTTCCGCTCCCGATTGCCCCTCCAGCAGGCGCAGCGCGCGGTACTTCTCGATGACCGCCACGCAGCGCGCCGACTGCGTGCGCAGCTCCTCCACCAGGTCGGTCGTGCCGCCAGCCGCGGCGAAAAGCGCAAAGGGGGCCTCGTTGCCCGGGTCGGTGACGAAGCGCGAGTAGTCGGCCAGCAGCTCTTCGAGCTCGCCGGCGTGCCGGGTCGAGCCGTCGTACCCGTTGGCGGCCGAGGTGAAGCGGCGCAGGTACTCGTGCAGCGTGCCCGGCAGGTCCGCAGCGGCTCCGCCAAGCGCCGGCGAAATGTCGATTGCTGATTCAGTCATGGATATATGCCGTCCCTTCGGCCACGATGGCAACCTGCCCGGTGACCCGCAGCCCGGTCACCTTTCCGGAGCCGTAGTCGGCGTGAACATGCATGGTGCCGCCGGGCTGCCGCACGGCGGCTCTCACCGGTGCCTGGGCCTTCGCGGCCAGGTAGGCGCCGAGCGAGGCGGTCCCCGAGCCGCAGCTTCCCTCCCACACCAAGCTGCCCAGTGCGGGGACGTTGACCAACGGGGCCAGCTCGCCACGCACCGGGTCGTAGAGCATCACCCCGACCACGGAGACGCCTTCGCTAATCCCCAGCTGCGTGGCCACCTGCTCGGCGCGCTCGCGCAGCACCGAATTGTGCCCGGAGCACTCGATGACCAGGTGCACCGCATCGGCGTACCGCACCATGGCGGCACCCGAGGGGGCGCCCGGGAACGGGTACGGATCGATCCGGATCGGCAGTGGACTGGCTAGCTGGCAGATGTAGCCCGAGTCCCGGCGTTCGACGCGGCAGTCCAGCAGGTCCGCGGCCCCCGAGGCCTCCAGGCGGAGCTCGACGGGACCGTCCAGGCCCTGCGTCGCGGCGTGGAGCGCGGCCAGCGCCATGGTGGCGTTGGCGCAGAACTCGTCCCCCGCCATGTGCAGGCGCGCCTGTGCCTCGGGCGATTCCACCGGCAGGATGAACCCGACCTGCTCAGCGTGCACATGCTCGGCGCGCAGCAGCTTCTCGGCGATGGCACGGTAGTGCCGCGCCGGGTGCCTGCTGGTGACCAGCAGGGTGGTGTTGCAGGTCGGGCTCAGCTTGACGAAGTCGACCTCGGTGGCGCCCCGGGACATGGCGTGGCGCGGCGTGCTCCGTGCGGGCACGGCGGGTGCGCGCCGGCGGCCGGCAGTGGGCGCAGGCCGGCGCAGCCGTGCCGGCTGGCTCATCATGGGGTGGCCAGCCGTTCGGCGAGCAGCTCGACCCCGTCAACG
Source organism: Paeniglutamicibacter sp. ZC-3 (assembly GCF_025847175.2). Taxonomy (NCBI): domain Bacteria; kingdom Bacillati; phylum Actinomycetota; class Actinomycetes; order Micrococcales; family Micrococcaceae; genus Paeniglutamicibacter; species Paeniglutamicibacter sp. ZC-3. The sequence goes on from NZ_JAOYTG010000010.1 coordinate 97,717, forward strand.
GCCAGCGGGCCGGGCGAGGAATAGTAGTAGTTCAGCGGCACCACGGCCGTGTCGTCGTTGACCGCGTCAAGTCCATCGAGCTCGGGCCTGGCGCGTAGCTCTTCGAGCACGTCCTGGTCGGTTTCCATCGCCGATGATCCGGTGGGCAGGTACATCGCGAAGACCTTGTCGGCCGCGCTGGCGACCAGCTCTTCCGTGGACGGCTCGAAGTAGCGCTTGGGCACCTCGCTGAACACGTTCTCCAGGCCCAACAGCGACATCTGCTCCGAGACCAGCGACTCGTGCCCGTAGGACCCAAGGGTGCCGGCGGTCGGCACGTACAGGGAGAGCGCGCTTTGCCCTGCCCCTTCGTCCACACGCTCCGCGGCAGCCGAGACGCGGTCCCGCATGTCCTGGACGGCTGCGGCCGCCTCCGGCTGGGTCCCGAAGAGACGGCCGTAGGACTCGACGTCCCGGTAGATCTGGTCAAACCCGCTCAAGCCGCCGGTGGAGCGATCCTCGAAACCGGCGCAGTAACCGCTGACCGTCAGCATCTGCACCCCGGCCTGGGCAAGGCGATCGGCGAGGGAATCGAGGTCGACCCCCGCCGCGATGTCGGTGCCGATGACCACGTCGGCTCCCGACCCGAGGATCATCTCGTAGGAGACGTCGTGCGAGTCTTCGGTAACCCGTTCGGCCCCTTCGACGACGGCCTTCGTCGCTGCGTCGAAGGGCACTTCCATGCTGCCCGCGTAGTGCGTCAGCTTGCCGCCCGCACCGGCGGCAACCAGCAACGCCGGCGCCTCCGAGCCGACCGCGAGCACCCGCTGCGGCTGCGCGTCAAACATGACCTCCCGACCGCAGCTGTCCAGGATGACCGGACCGGCTGTCGCGTCGCCCGGGGCGCTTTCCGCGGAGCCGGCCGGGGCACCGCACGCAGTCGCGACCGTCAGCACGAGGGCGGGCATGACAATCATCCAGGGATTGATTCTTCTCATTGACTAGGACTCCATTTTCGGTGGCCAGGGCTGCGACGCTCAGTCGCCGGGGGCACATCTGGCGGCACTCGGTAAACACTAATGAGAATCATTATCAGTTGTCAAAGTGAGGACGACACACGTTGGCGCGGGCCGGGCCCGCTCGCACGGGGCCGCGGGAGGAAGGGAACACGCGCCCTGACGCGGCAAACGCCGACCGATCGGCGCGGTGGCACGACGGGGGCCGGCAGCGGCGTGGGGCACGCCGGCGGCGGCCGTGCGAGGCCCAAGGCAGTGCCGCAAAGAGGCACTTAACCAGAAAATCCCCAGCCACCTTGCGGTGGCTGGGGATTTCTTGCTCGGGGCTTATGCCTCGAGCACGACCGGAACGATCATGGGCTTGCGGCGCAGCTTGCGCGACACCCACGAGCCGATGACGCGGCGGACGATCTGCTGCAGCTGCGCCGTGGTGTGCGTCGGGTTGTTGCGCACCGCATCCTCAAGGGCCTCGGCGATCTTCGGCTTGATCTCGTCAAACACATTGTCGTCCTCGGCCACGCCGCGGGCGTGGATCTCGGGTCCGGAGATCAGCTTGCCGGACTGGCGGTTGATCACCGAGATGATCGAGATGAAGCCCTCCTCGGCCAGCGTGACGCGGTCCTTGAGGTCCTCGTCGGTGATGGTGCCGACCTTGGAGCCGTCCACGTAGACGAACCCGCAGTCGACCTGGCCCACCAGCTTGGCCACGCCGTCCTTGAGGTCAACGACCGAGCCGTCCTCGGTGAGCAGCACGTTCTCCGCCGGCACGCCGGACTGGGCGGCCAGGCGGGCGTTGGCGATCAGGTGCCGGGTCTCGCCGTGCACCGGCATCACGTTCAGCGGCTGGACGATGTTGTAGCAGTACAGCAGCTCGCCGGCCGAGGCGTGGCCGGAGACGTGGATCTTGGCCATGCCCTTGTGGATCACGTCAGCGCCCAGGCGCATCAGCCCGTTGATCACGCGGAACACCGAGTTCTCGTTGCCCGGGATCAGCGAGGAGGCCAGGATGACGGTGTCGCCCGGGCCGACCTGGATGCGGTGGTCGCCGGTGGCCATGCGCGAGAGCGCGGCCATCGGCTCGCCCTGCGAACCGGTGGACATCAGCACGACCTTGTTGTCGGGCAGCTTGTCCACGTTCTTCATGTCCACCAGGATGCCGGCGGGGATGTGCAGGTAGCCCAGCTTCTCGGCAATGCCCATGTTGCGCACCATGGAGCGGCCGATGAAGGCGACCTTGCGCCCGTGGACCTCGGCGGCGTCGATGACCTGCTGCACGCGGTGCATGTGCGAGGAGAAGGAGGCGACGATGATGCGCTTGCGGGCGCGGCCGAAGAGGGCCTCGAGCACCGGGCCGATTTCCTTTTCCGCGGTGGTGAAGCCGGGGACGTCCGCGTTGGTGGAGTCGGTCATGAACAGGTCCACGCCCTCGTCGGCCAGGCGGGCAAAGTGGCGCAGGTCGGTGATGCGGCCATCGAGCGGCAGCTGGTCCATCTTGAAGTCGCCGGTGTGCAGCACGGAGCCGCCATCGGTGCGGATGAACACGGCCAAGGCGTCCGGGATGGAGTGGTTGACCGCGACGTATTCGGTCTCGAACGGGCCGAAGGTCTCCACGTCGCCCTCGGCAACCTGGCGCAGCACCGGCTTGATGCGGTGTTCCTCCAGCTTGGCCGAGATCAACGCGAGGGTGAGGCGCGAGCCGATCAGCGGGATGTCGTTGCGCAGGCGCAACAGGTACGGGACGGCACCGATGTGGTCCTCGTGGCCGTGGGTGAGCACGACGCCGACGACGTCGTCGAGGCGGTCCTTGATGTAGCTGAAATCGGGCAGGATGACGTCCACGCCCGGCTGGTGCTCCTCGGGGAAGAGCAGTCCGCAGTCGACGATCAGCAGCTTGCCGTCGATTTCGAAGACGGCCATGTTCCGCCCGATCTCACCCAGGCCACCGAGCGGCACAATGCGCAGGGTGCCCGGCTTGAGCTTGGGCGGAAGGTTGTGGAGCACCGTATCGGTGACCACGGATGAGGAATCGGTCATGAATAACTTACCTTTCTAGATCTCCCATCCGCCCTCGCGCAAATCGGTGCGGATGGTTTCGAGTTCCGTTTCCGACGGTGCCACAAGCGGCAGCCGGACCACGGTGTTCGGCAGGACTCCCTGCCAGTTAAGAATGTGTTTTGCCGCAACGGCGCCCTGGACGTGGCTCATCACCGCGCGCTGGATCGGGTCCAGCTCGAAGTGGGCCTTGCGGGCGGTCGCCAGGTCACCGGCGAGCATCGCGTCAACCAGGATGCGGTACTTGGCCGCGGCAATGTGGGCGGTGACCGAGACGACGCCGACGGCGCCTGCTGCCATCAGCGGCAGGGTCAGTCCGTCGTCGCCGGCGTAGACGTCGAGGTCGGTGTTCGCCAGCACCGTGGTGGTGGACTGGTAGTCGGCCTTTGCGTCCTTCAGGGCCACAACCAGCGGGTTCTTCGCCAGCTCGATGATGGTTTCCGGTGCCATGGCGATGCCGGCGCGTCCCGGGATGTCATAAAGCATCACCGGCAGCTGCGTCGCTGCAACGATGGCCTCGACGTGGGCAATGACGCCGGCCTGGGAAGGCTTGTTGTAATACGGGGCGGTCACCAGGATGCCGTGCACCCCGGTGTCCTTCGCAGCAAGCGAAAGCTTGATCGAGTGCGCGGTGTCATTGGTGGTGGATCCGGCCAGGACCTTGGCTCGGTGCCCCACGGCCTTGACAACGGCGGCAAACATGGCGATGTTTTCCTCATCGCGAAGCGTCGAGGTTTCCCCGGTGGTGCCGGTGACGACCAGGCCGTCGCAGCCCTCGTCCACGAGCTTGATGGCCAGTTTGGCGGTCGCATCGTAGTCGACCTCCCCGTTGTCCTTGAAAGGTGTCACCATGGCGGTGAGCACCGTTCCGAAGGTGTGGTTCTTGCCCGGGGTATGCAACACAGATTCAGCCATGATTCCAAGGTTACACTTTGCACGCACCAAGCCTTGATTCGGCGCATGCGTTTAGGCTGTAAACATGACGCAATTCTCCTCCCGCAGCACCCGCCACCGGGCTCCGGGCACCGGCACGGCCGGCACACGCGCCCGCATCGCGGGAGTCGACGCCGCCCGCGGACTGGCACTGCTGGGGATGGTCGCGGTGCACATCATGCCGCTGCGCGTACTTGATGCCGGCGGCTCCCCCGAAGCAACCTGGGCGGCCACGCTGTTCTCCGGCCGGGCTTCGGCGCTCTTCGTTGTGCTCGCCGGGGTGGGGCTCGCCCTGCTCTCCGGCGGTTCCGGAAACATCGGTGCGCCCAAGCTGGCGGGGGTGCGCCGCTCGGTGGCGGTGCGGGCGCTGTTGGTCTTCCTGCTGGGGCTGTGCCTGGGCATGCTGGACACCAATGTGGCAGTCATCCTGGTCCACTACGCGGTGCTGTTCCTGTGCGCGATCCCGTTCCTGGGGATGCGCGCCCGCAACTTGGGGTTCTGGGCCGCCGGTTGGCTGGCCATCTCCCCCTTCGCCCTGTACCTGGCCCGCCCCTGGGCCATGGAATGGCTCGACCCGCACCGGCTGGGTGCCTCCCCGCTGCCCGAGGACATGTTCTCCCCCGCGGTGTTCCTGGCCGACCTGCTGCTCACCGGCTACTACCCGTTGCTGGTCTGGTTCGGCTTCATCCTGGCGGGCCTGTGCGTCGGACGCCTGGCGCTGGAGAGGCCGCCGGTGGCCCTGTCGATCGGGGTTTTCGGCGCGGGCCTGGCGGTGGGGGCCAAGGCCCTCTCGGCCTGGCTGTTGGCCCAGCCAGGTGCGTTGGCCGCACTGGCCCGTGCCGCCAACCAAGAGTCCAGGGAGCTGTCGGTGGCGTTGGTGACGGGACAGCGCCTGGGCAATGCGGCGGACAGCGGCTGGTTCCTGGCGATCTCGGCTCCGCATTCGGGCGCCCCGCTGGATGTGCTGCACGTCGTCGGCTGCGCGCTGGCGGTGCTGGGGGCGGCGCAATTGGTGTGCATGGCCCTGTCCGCGCTCTTTGGGCAGGTCGGCGAGATACTGATCTGGCCGCTGACCGGAGCAGGTGCCGCAACGCTCACGCTCTATGCCACGCACTTGGTGGCCCTGGATCTTTTCAGCGACATTTCGGCGCCGCTGCCTCGCACCGGATTGTTCATCATCTACGCGGTGGGCTGTCTGCTGGCAGGGCTGGTGTTCAAGTTCCTGGGACGGCGCGGCCCGCTCGAGGCGCTGGTGCACACCGTGTCGCGGACGCTGGGCCGCAGCGGCTAAGGGGCAAGGGCCAAAGGGCAAGGGGGAAAGTCACCTTTCCGGAGCGGGTATTGCCGGTCCCGTTGGCCGGTGGCACTGTGGACGCATGGCGATCTCGGTGCGGGCGGCAACGGAATTCAACGACGTGAAGACGATGCTCGGACCCAAAAGGAACCCCGAGGCGAAGGCCTGCTGGTGTTTGGGCCACCGACTCGGCTCGGCAAGGAACCACGAGAGCCAGAAGCAGGGCGCCGAACTCGTGCGCGTGCTGTGCGCCGAGGATCCTCCGCCCGGGGTCCTGGCGTACGAAGGCGAGGACGTGGTCGGCTGGGCGGGGGTGCACGCGCGGGCAGACACGGCACTTGCGCACAGCCGCACGATTCCGCACGTTGACGATCTTGCGGTGTGGTCGGTGTGGTGCATCCGGGTACGGGCAGGACATCGGGGCCAGGGTATTTCCCACGCGCTGCTTACAGGGGCGGTGGAATTTGCCCGGGGCTACGGGGCGCCTGCCATCGAGGGGTACCCGTTGGACAACGCGGGCAGGAAAACCGATTCCACCATGGCATATGTCGGCACCCGTGCCCTCTTCGAACTGGCGGGTTTCACGAAGGCCGCCGACACCGATTCGATCATGGGCGGCTTCCGGCGCGTCTTGATGCGTCTGGACCTGCGCTGAGGAGGCAGCGGCGCGATCGCCTTCCAGCGGCCCGGAATCCCCCCCTGATCGACCAGACCTGTGGAGCGGTGTGTCGTCTTCCTCGGCGTGTAGTGGTGTGAAACCGTGAAGAACATGGAGACCCCACCACGGCCGGAAGAACGCCTGCCGCCGCTGAACGTCGGCGAGAAGTTCCTGCTTGGGTTCTGGGTGTTCTCCAACGTGGCGCTCGTTGCCGCGCCCCTGTTCGGTGGCTACGTCGGCGGGTGCCTGATCTACGGATTTGACGCGGTCCGCCCCGGGGTAGCACCTTGGGCGGCATTGATCATGGTGGGGATTCTGGTTGTCTGGCTGGTCATCAGCGATATTGTCGAGCTGATCCTGCGCAGGAACATGGCACAACGGCACGCGGTCCTCAGGGAGACGGTGTCCACGCTGAGTGGTGTCGTGATTCTGGCCGCGCTGTACGGCATCGTGTTCACCGAAGCGGTGCCGGCATTGGTGGCCGCCGTCTTCGCCAGCATTCTGCTGCTGGCATGCATTCCGCTGGTGAAGCTGCTCGAGAAACGGGCACCGGCCGAAGGTGCCCCGCCGGCCACCTAGACCTGTAAGGATGGGCCCCGCCGGCCACCTAGACCTGTAAGGATGGTTTGACGGCGGTGCATGCCCCCGAAGGCCGCCGGCTGAGGCGGCATGACGCAATCCACGACCGAAACCTAGGTGCGATGAAGAACTACCCGCGGCGAATGCCGGGCGACCCGCTGAGTCCCCACGAGCGCGCCCTGTTGGAGATCCTGTGCTCGGGGAAATGGCCCGGAACAACGGAGGCACGCGAACAGGCGGCCCATGCCCGCTGGGGCGGGCGGGAGTTCGACGAGTGCGAATGCTTTCTGGTCGATATTCCAGGGCACCTGAATCTTCCCAGGATTCCGAAGCGATCGGGCGGGCCGTTCGCGACCGTGGACGTCCATGATGGAGACGTTGCCCTGGGGCACCTGAACCTATGGGCCGTGGACGGGCTCCTGCACTCGGTGGACTACATGACGTTCGACGTTCCGGATGAGCGGCTCCCCGCCATGGAACAGCTCGGCGACGGACCGTTTAGCTGAGGGGTCCGTCCAAGACCGCGCCCGGTTCCGATCCTGGAGCCGCTCCCCGCACATGTGGTGCGGGTCGGCTCGTCGAGGCCCGGAGCTGTGGCCGCACCTGTACCGGGCACGGAGCGGGTGCAGGCTCAGAGGCGAAGGAGGAGGGTGCCCTCGTCGAAAGCCGGGCCGGCCGGGGCGAACCCGAGACGCTCATAGACCGATCGTGCGGGGTTTCCCGCTTCGACGCTGAGGCTGATCGCGGGCAGTGCCTGGGAACGTGCCTGTTCGAGGATTCCGGCAATCAGTCGGGTTCCAAGTCCCCGGCCGCGTTGCCCCTCGGCAACCCAGACGCAGAGTTCGGGGATCGACGCGGCGACAAAGCCGTAGCCCGGGTCCGTCGGGTCGAAATAGCGCAGCCAAACGACGCCAACGGCTTTTCCGTCCGGGTCTTCGGCCACCAGGCCGAAGTCGTCCTTGCCGGGCCACCGCGTGAAATAGTGGGCGATGGCAGGAATCTGCTCGATTTGCTCAAGCGTGAACCGTGGCCCCGGCCAGTTCATATTTCCCAAGGTGGCCCGCGCCAGCAATTCCTCCTCACTAAACCGGAGCACGCGAAGCGTGGACGTTTCTCCCCCAAAGTTCCTCATGTCTGCCACCCTACAGATTCGGGCCTGCCGCTTCCACGATATGTCGGCCCCCGTCGGCCTATGGGCCGGAGACGAGGGTGACGGTCTGCAACAGGCCCGGCACCAGCACCAGCCCCAGCAGGCCCGAGGCAATGGCCCAACCGAGCGACCCTGCGCGCCAGGCAAGCCAGGCACCCACGAGTCCCAGAAGCACTGGCGCGACCATGAACCACGCGGGCAGCAGGGCCCCGCTTCCGCCCCAGTCGGGCAACAGCAACGTGATGGCCACGGCAAGTGCCATGAGCATCCAGGTGGCAAGCAGCTTCCGGCCGCGGGGCGGAACGCGACTTTCCTGCGGTGATGGCGTGCTCACGTGATGCTCCCCGTCCGGCGTTCGAGGCCCGGGACCGACAATTCCCCGGCGACCATCGCCGCCCGGTGCGTCTTCCGCACCCAATCGGTCCTCAGCACGCCGTAGAGGTGGGGAAACAATGCCCCGTCACCGCCGTCCTCCAAGCGGATCTCTCTTCCCGCGGCGGCAATCGCTGCGGCGTCCAGCTCCAGCACCACCAGCTCGCCGGAGAAATCGGGGTAGATGTGGCCGGCGACCACCGGGAGCTGCCCCGGGGACGAGCAGTGGATGAAACCGACCTCGGCCAGCGTTGCGCCCCGGGTCGATTGTCGATACTCGCCGGCGGTCTGGGCGCGTTCCCATGAACTCAATTCGGTCAGGTGCAGGACGGTTTCCATGCTCCCAGCATAGGCAGAGGCGCGCGTTTGCCGGTGCACCCCTTAACGGAAAAACGCCCAGCGGACGGTCATTGTCCACCGGGCGCTTCCCAGGATCCTTCTACTTATCCAACTGCAGCCCCACAAGCACCGGATCATGGTCCGAGGAGCGGAACTGGTCCGGGGAGAACAGCTGCGCCACGTTGTAGTTGTAGCGGCTGTACTCGTACGCCACCGACTCGGTGGCGTTGATGTTCCAGATCGTTTCACCGGTGACCTGCTGCGCAACCTCGCGCGAACCCAAAATATGGTCCAGGGAGCCGGTCCGGCCCCCGAATAAGTAGGAACGGGTATCCGCGCCGGCTCCGAGATCCACGTATCCGGCCTCGGCCAGCACCTGGATCGGCTCCTCGGCGGAGTACGCGTTGAAGTCCCCGGCCAGCAGCACCTTGTTGGTGTTGCGTTCCTTCTTCAGTCCTTCGGCGAATTCCACCAGGGCCTTCGCCTGCTCAACGCGCGCAGCGTTCCAGGCCCCGGCCCCGTCGCCCTTGTCGGCGTTGTCCGAGCCGTCCTTCGGGTCCGAGCCCTTGGACTTGAAGTGGTTCGCCAGGACCAGGAAGCGGCTCTTGGCATTTCCGCCAACGCGCTGGAATGCCTGCGCCAGGGGGTCACGTGCATTGTCGAACGCCGCATCATCCAGGATGACCGACTCGTCAATGGGCTTCACCGCGCCGTCCTTGTAGATCATCGCGGTGCGAATGACATCTTCATCGGCCGGAACCGACTCGGGGCTTGGCACGAACTTCCACTGTGACTGGCCCGCAGACTGGTTCAACGCATCCACCAAGGTGGCGAGCGCTTCATCGCGCTCGAGCCCAAAACGGGCGGAGTTTTCAATCTCTTCCAAGACCACCACGTCGGCGTCGAACGTGTTCAGCGCCGAGACGATCTTGGCCTGCTGGCGCTCGAGGCTCTGGCCATTGGCGGCACCGCGTGCGTCGCAGCCTCCGCGCACGGTGACCGGCCGGCCTTCCCGATCGGTGTAGTAGGTGCACCCGGAAAGCTGGTCCCCGGTGGTGGTGAAGTAGTTCAGGACATTGGAGCTGCCGACGGTGACATTTCCGCCAACATCGGCCGGTCCCTCTGGGTTGATTTGTGCAAAGGTTGCCGGGATATCGGCATCCTCTGCCCCGATAACCTGCCCCTGCGGCTGCATCCGCCACAGGTCATAGCGGTAGTCCATGATCACCGGAGAGGTGAAGGTGGCCTGGGCACCGACGCTGACACGATGCCCCGCCGAAAGATACGGAAGCGGAACGGACTTGTTGGATCGCGCACCGAGGAAGTTCAAGGTGGCGCCGTCATCCAGCACCACGGCCCGCCGCTCATTCTCGGCTTCCAGGGCTTGGGCCTGGGCACTGCCCGGGGCAAAGGCATCGGTGGCCTGGCGCAGGGTGCGCTCGCCGGGAAGGATCTCGCTGGTGCCTTCGGCGAGGGTCATCTCGCCGAACTGGTTCAGCGAATAGTTGTCGGCCACCGTCCACTGTCCCTGCGGGTCGATGAGCATGGATTCAAAGCGCTCGCGATCGGCGTCCGAGGAGGGGATGTCGATGGCCAGCGGCTTGACGGCATCGGCCGGCTCGCTGAGCACCTCAATGCCGGAAGCCGAGGCACTGACCTGGGTCAGTCCAAAGTATTCGCCGACCGTCCCGGTGACCTGGACATGGTCGCCGACGGCGACCATGTCCACACCGCTTGGCGAGTAGACGAAGATCCCCGAACTGCCCTCGGGGGAAATGTCGCTTCCGCTGCCCGCACTCTGGACGTAGAAGCCGCGGATGCCGCCCTCGGCGTAGGCGCCGGTGACCACCGCGCGAACGGTGACCTGCTCCCCGACCATCCCGCTCGCGGCACCCGTGCCCTGGATCGTTTCAATGGACGTCGTTTCGTCGACCGCCGCCGTGGCCGGGGCAATTGCCCCCACGGCCATCGCGGCTGCCAAGGTGACGGTGGCGAACGCCGCCGTTGCGCTCTTCTTCATGGATTTCCCTCAGTCGTCTGTCTCTCCGTGACGCGGTGGCGCACAGTATGTAGCCCGATCAGATTCGATCACCGGGAAATGAATTCGGCATGAATGGCACTTGAACCGCGCCGACGCCCTTCACCGGGTGGCCATGAACCATCAAAGACGATGCGCAGCACCGCGTCCAGAGATGCGGCCCCCGGACATGGAAATGCCCCCTGATGCGGTTCGGGAAGAACCGCTCCAGGGGGCATCGATCAGGCCTCGGAGCTGCCTACTTGCCCTCGGCCAGGTAGAAGCCGATGGCCGTGCGCATCGACTCGCGGGCGCGGCGCCGGTCCCCCGCGGCGTCGTAGGCCAGGGCCAGGCGGTGCCAGGACTTCCAGGATTCGGGGTTGGCCTCGGCCTCTTCCTTGTACTGCACGAAGTCTTCGTCGGCGGCGGCCTTGACGATGCGTCCCGAGGGGGTGCGCGGCAGGGTGTCTTCGGGCAGCAGGCCCTCGCTGGCCAGGATCGAGGCCATCTTCTGCGTGCGGGAGCCGAAGAGCACCTCGCGAACCAGGATCCACACGCCGACCAGCGGGACCACCAGGGCGGCGACGCCGATGATCTTGGCGACCGGTTCGTCGGCGGCGATGAAGCGCACGGCCGAGCCGAACGCGGCGACCAGGTAGAACACGAAGAGCAGCAGGATGGCGCCGACCCAGATCTTGGTTTTCATGGTTTTCTAGCGTCCCAACTCGAGGTAGCCGTCAAGGCCGTAGGTCAGTTCCGGGCGCGAGGCGACGGTGCGCAGGCCCAGCAGCACGCCGGGCATGAAGGAAGCGCGGTCGTAGGAGTCGTGGCGCAGCGTCAGTTGCTCACCTTCCCCGCCCAGCAGGACCTCCTGGTGGGCAACCAGTCCGCGCAGGCGCACCGAGTGCACGTGGATGCCGTCCACCACGGCGCCGCGGGCGCCGTCCAACTGGGTTTCGGTGGCATCCGGGCTCGCTGCCACTCCCGCGGCGGCACGCTCGGCGGCGATCAGTTCCGCGGTGCGCACCGCGGTGCCCGAGGGGGCATCGACCTTGTTGGGGTGGTGCAGCTCGATGATTTCCACCGATTCGAAGTAGCGTGCCGCCGTGGCGGCGAAGGCCGAAGCCAGCACCGACCCGAGGGCGAAGTTCGGGGCAATGAGCACACCGGTGCCGGGGTTTTCGGCCAACAGGCTGGTGAGGGATTCGCGCTTGGCGTCGTCCCAGCCGGTGGTTCCGACCACGGCATGCAGGCCATGGGCGATCGCGAAGCGCACGTTTTCCTCGGTACTGGCCGGGACCGACAGGTCGACCACGTGCGTGGCCCCCGCCTCCAGGATGGTTTCCAGCTTGTCTCCGCGACCCAGCGCTGCAACAAGTTCCATGTCCGTGGCGGCGTCGACGGCCTTGACGGCCTCGGCCCCCATTCGTCCCGATGCGCCGAGGACGGCGACTTTCAGTGGTGCACTCATGACTTCTAGGGTATCGGGAATTCGGGGCCGCTCCCGCGTCGGTGACGGGCACGGACCGGATGAGGTAGAGGCCGGGGTTCGTCCGGCGTCAGGATCCGATGCGTCCCAGTTCATGCCCGGCCTCATCGAAGGAGACCCGCGCCGTGGCAACCGGCTTGCGCAGCACCCCGGTCAGTCGATCGACGGCGTCACGGAAATGACGTTTGAGCAGGTCCACGGCGCCCTCGCCGTCGCCCGCGAGCACCAGTTCCAGCCGTTCCCGGTGGGCCCGGTGCAGGTCCGTGCGAATGACGTAGCCGCCCGGGTTGCCGAGGCTGGCCAGTCGCGTCTCCACGACCAGGTTGGCCATGTACTTGACCAGGCGACGGTTCCCGGACGCCTGCACCATCTCGAAGTGGAAGTCCAGGTCCGCGTCGCCGATGGATCGTGGGGATTCGAGGGCTTGGGGGCTGGCGTCGAGACCCTCCAGGCGGGTCAGCACCGCCGATGCGGCATGGAGGCGAATCGCCCGCTCCCCTGCGTCCGGCAGTGCAGCGATGACGCGGATGGCAGCGCTCTCCACCACCAGGCGCGTTGCGTAGAGTTCCTCCAGGTCGGCCGGGCGAATGACGGCCACACTCAGTCCCTGCCCCGGGATGGAAACCAGCAGGCCGTCCTGGATGAGCCGCTGGGTGGACTCGCGCAGCGAGCCCCGGCTCACCCCGAGTTGTTTCGCCGCCTGGGCTTCCTGGATGGGGGTTCCGGGCATGAGCAGCCCCTCGTAAATGGCGTTGCGCAACTGGTTGGTTATCAAGTCGATCGTCGAGGATCGCTGCACCCGAACCATGCTTGTCGCCGAGGGCTGTTGACCCATGTCCACGGGTGCTCCGTTCTTCCTTCGCCGGTGTTGCCGCGACGGCTCCCAGCCTCTTTGCCCCACCGGCAGACCCAATCGTAACTTAATCGTGATTTATGCCCGCAGGTGCCGGATTCACGGCTAAACAAGCCCTACTGCCGCCTGGTTCCCTGACATCTGCCGGGATTCGAGCGCACCTCTTGCACGCTGCCATCTTTTGTCAACAATCCAACGCCCCGAACATCGGATTGTCAATCGATTCTTTTCTGGCTAACGTGATCAACACCATACTGAGCGTCACCACCCACCACGATCGGGTCGGGTCTGCCTCACACGGGTGCCGCAACCCCTTCACAGGATCCGGCGCACGGGGCGGCTTGGCCATCGCACCCCGAAAGAGGTTTCTCATGAAGCGCAGCATCACTCGCAGGCCGTTGCTGGCCACAGGCGTTGTCCTAGCCTCCCTGTCACTGGCCCTCAGCGGCTGTGCCGGATCAACCACCACCGAACAACCCGGCGGCTCCGCCGCCGCCCCCGCGGGCGAAGGCAAATTGCAGGCACTGAAGGACAAGGGCTCCATCACTGTCGCCATCGCCGGCGAGGCCCCGTATTCCTACGAGGAGAACGGCGAGCCCACCGGCGCCACGATCGCCCTGGCCAAGAAGATCTTCGGAGACATGGGAATCAAGGAGGTCAACACCGTCCTGGTCGACTGGAACGGCTTGATTCCCGGCCTGACCGCCAACCGCTCCGATGCCGTCAGCGCGGGGATGTCCATTCTCCCGGAGCGTTGCGCCAACGCCGACTTCTCCGACCCCGAGATCATGTACACCACTGCCCTGATGACCCAAAAGGGCAACCCGAAGGGCCTGAGCGACCTCGACTCCGTCAAGGAGAAGATGGATGCCGGGGAAGACATCAAGCTCGCGGTGCTGGCTGGCGGCATCGAGGCCGGCTACGCCGATTCCCTGGGCCTCGACGTGCAGTCGGTTCCGGATGCGCAGACGGGCATGGACACCGTGGACAACGGCCGTGCCGATGCGTTCGCCATGACCGCGATCTCGCTGAACTTCATGGCCGATGAGAACCCGGACGCCAATGTCGAGGTCACGGAGGCCTTCGTGCAGGAGATCGACGGGGTTCCGCAGATCGGCGCGGGAGCCACCGTCTTCGCCCAGGGCGACGACGAACTCCGCGAGGCCTACAACGAGGGCCTGGCCAAGATCACCGAGTCCGAGGAAACCTACCTTGCCGTCGTGGGCGAATACGGCTTCACGGCCGAGAACCTTCCGCCCAAGGACCTGACCACCGAAGAGCTCTGCGAAGGCACACCGACCCCGTAGCCGCACCGTAACCGGTGGCACCATGCGGCGATGGCGGAACGACTGCCCGTCTCCGGCCGGAGACACCGACGAGATCGATGACCCAAAGGAGTCCATCACCTGTGGACGAAAAATTTGCGGCGCTAGGGGAGGCCATGCCGCGGCTGCTGGACGGCATCCTGGTCACTGTCCAGCTCACCGTCCTGGGCGGGTTGGCGGCCTTCGCCCTGTCCGTGGCGCTGGGCCTCGCTGCCACCCATCCATCAAAAGCCGCGCGCATCCCCGCGCGCATCGTCATTGAGTTCTTCCGCGGCACCTCGCTGGTGGTGCAGCTCTTCTGGCTGTTCTACGTGCTTCCCTTGCTCGGCGTGGACCTGCACCCGCTGCTGGTCGGCGTGATCGGCCTGGGCCTGAACTACGGCGCCTACGGGGCAGAAGTCGTTCGCGGATCCATCAATTCGGTCTCCACCGGCCAGTGGGAAGCCACCACGGCGCTGAGCATGGGCGCCGCGCAGCGGATGTACCGCGTGATCTTCCCCCAGGCCTGGGCCCTGATGATCCCGTCCCTGAACAACCTGCTCATCCACCTGATGAAGGGAACGGCCATCGTCAGCTTCATCACGATTGCCGACTTCACCTACCACCTCGACCAGCTCAAGCGCGTCACCGATACCGTGTTTGCCTACGGGGTGGTCGGGCTGCTGAGCTACTTCATCATCGCGCTGGTCCTGACTTTCCTGATGAACACCCTGGAACGCCGCGCGAAGCGCAAGCTCGGCCAGGGCATCACGGTCAAGTCCATACTGAGTCCGGCACCCACTGTCGGCACTCCGGCGGGAGGAGCCATATGATTGCCGTCAACACCGCCCTGGAATGGCACTGGGACAGCACGTGGGAGGTGCTTCCGACGCTGCTCATGGCGTTCCTCAAGGTCACCTTGCTGGTCACGGTCCTCAGCACGCTGATTGCCGCGGTCCTTGGCCTGTTCATAGCAATGGCCATGCGGATGGCCCCGCGGCCGGTCGCCTCCACCATCAAGTGGATCGCCAACTTCATCCGGATGACGCCCATCGTGGTCCAGCTGCTGTTCGCCTACTACGCGTTCCTGTCGCTGGAGGGGGTGACCATCGGCATCATCGTCTTCGGCATCCACTATTCCACCTATATGTCGGAGGTCTACCGGGCCGGGATCGACTCGGTGCCCAAGGGCCAGTGGGAGGCCACCACCGCGCTGTCGATGTCCTCCCGACGCACCTGGACCGCCGTCGTCATTCCGCAAGCGCTGCGCGCCACCATCCCGGCCCTGGGCAACTACGCGGTCTCGATGTTCAAGGACACCCCGTTCCTGCTGGTCATCGGCGTGGTCGAACTCGTGAACGCCGGGCTGATCTTCGGCGGCAACGCCTTCCGCTACGTCGAACCGCTCACCCTGGTGGGAATCATCTTCCTCCTGGCCAGCTACCCGACCTCACTCCTGATTGGCAGATTGGAAAAGCGCCTTGCCTTCAACACCTGATTCCGCAACCAGCCCGGCGGCCGCCGGTTCCGCACCGTCGGCACCCGTGATCGAGTTCCGCGACGTCGAGAAGTCCTACGGCAGCAACGTGGTGCTGCACGAACTGAACTTTTCCGTCGCCAAGGGCGACCGCGTCACCCTGATCGGCCCCTCCGGGTCCGGCAAGACCACCATCCTGCGCCTGGTCATGACGTTGGAGGAGGCCACCGACGGCTACATCTTCATCGACGGCGAACCGCTGACCCACGAGGAACGCGGCGGCAAGCGGGTGGCCCGCAGCAAGAAGGACCAGAAACGGATCCGCCAGCGGATCGGCATGGTCTTCCAGCAGTTCAACCTCTTCCCGAACATGTCGGTGCTGGAGAACATCATCGAGGCCCCGGTCCACGTGCTGGGCCAGTCCAAGGCCGAGGCCACGGCCCGGGCCAAGGAGCTGCTGGAGAAGGTCGGTCTGGCCGACAAGGCCGAGCAGCACCCGACCTCGCTCTCCGGCGGGCAGCAGCAGCGCGTGGCCATCGCCCGGGCCCTGGCCCTGGACCCGGAAATCCTGCTGCTGGACGAGGTCACCAGCGCGCTGGACCCGGAGATCGTCGGCGAGGTGCTGGGCATCCTGCGCAACATCGCCGAGACCACCAACATCACGATGCTGATCGTCACCCACGAGATGCAATTTGCCCGCGACGTCTCCAACCGCGTGCTGATGTTCGACGGCGGCAAGATCGTCGAGGAAGCCCCGCCGGCGGTCATGTTCAGCGACCCGAAGCACCAGCGCACCAAGGAATTCCTGCATGCCGTGCTCGGCGGCGAGGAGGGCACCATCGGCACCCACTAGGGGGCGCATTGCCCACCGAAGTACCCCTGGGCAATCCGCCTCACAAGGCAAGGGATCGTTCGGCGGGCATTCGCCGGACGGTCCTTTGCCGCGCTGGGACAGCCTCCCATCAGGCAGCCCTGCCGAACCCCTTGTCAGTGGTCCGCGCCACCCCCTATCGTTGTCAACAATCTACCAACTGTGTTAAGGGGTCACGATGGAACATGTGGGCGTCGCACCTATGCTCTTCACCACCGAGGAGTATGCCGCGCGGCTGGCCGCGGCGAGGGTGCGCATGCAGGAGCAGGGCCTGAGCGCCCTGCTGGTCACCGATCCGGCAAACATCTACTATCTGACCGGCTACAACGCGTGGTCTTTCTACACCCCGCAACTGGTCTTCGTCCCCATGGAAGGGGACATGATCCTGTTCTCCCGGGAAATGGACGCCAACGGGGCCTTCCGGACCAGCTGGCTGCCGCCGGAAAACATCGTGGGCTATCCCGAGCGCTACGTTCACCGCCCGCACCTGCACCCCTTCGACTGGGTGGCCTATGCCCTGCGCGCCCGCTACCTGATCGCCCCCGCAGCCAAGGGCTGCGTTGGCCTGGAAATGGACGCACACTTCTTCTCCCCCAAGGGATATCGCTCGCTGGTCAACGCCCTGCCGGAATGGACCTTGGTGGACTGCTTCGAGTTGGTCAACTGGGTCCGGGCAGTCAAGTCCCCGGCGGAGATCCAGCTGATGCGCCAGGCCGCGGTGTTCACCAACCTGGCGATGCAGGCCGCCCATGACGCCATCGACGTCGGCACCCGCCAGTGCGATATCGCCGCCGCCATCAGCCAGGCGCAGCTGACGGGCACCGCGGAGGCCGGCGGCGACTACCCGGCGATCGTTCCGATGCTCCCCACCGGTCAATCGGCCGACACCCCGCACCTGACCTGGAGCGACGAACCGCTGAAGCCGAATGAGGCGATGATCGTGGAGCTGGCCGGCGCCTACCACCGCTACCACGTGCCGATGGCCCGCACCTTCATGCCCGGCAAGCCCTCACCCCAGCTGGCGCACCTGGCCCGGGCCACCGACCACGCGCTGGCCGCGGTGCTGGAGGCCGTGGCACCGGGCACCCCCGTGCAGGAACTCTCTCAGGTCTTCAACCGGACCCTGTTTGAATACGGCTATGAGAAGGCCTCGCGGATCGGCTACTCGATCGGCGTGGGCTACCCTCCGGACTGGGGCGAGCGCACCATCTCCCTGCGCAGCGAGGAGTTGACGGTGCTGCAGGAGAACATGACGTTCCACCTGATGTGCGGCATGTGGATGGAAGGCTACGGCTACGAGGTCTCGGAGGCGATCCGGGTCACCGACACCGGGGTGGAGACCTTCACTGCCTTCCCTCGCGGGCTGGTGCCCGCCGGCGAGGCCCGCCTGGCACCGGCCGAGTCCAGCACCCTGCTGGGCAACCCCGGCGAGCGGGCGGTTTCAAGCGGTCCCGGGCTGGCGGGGCTCCCGCAACCGCTCACCGAACCGCGCCGCCCGGCCACTCCGCGCTTTGGCTTCACCACCCCGACGGAGGAACCCATGACCGGGCCGATCGGCATCGTTGCGCGCAACGCCGAGCGGGCCGACAGGGACCCCGCCTGGCCCGTCGCACCGGAGCCGGAGGCCGAGCCCGAAGCGGAGAACGGCGATGCTTCCCCGGGGCAGACTCCCTGAGCACCCCCGGGGGCTTGCCGCCGACGAATCAGGAGGCTACGTCGTCCCGGCGGCCCTTCGCGGCTGCGGGGCCCACGAGGTGGTCTACGGCGCTGTCCATGTGGTCGGCGAGCGCCCGGTGCAGTTCCGGCACGTCGGCGTCGAGGATCGCCTGGGCAATGCGCCGGTGCCCGGCGATGCGCTCCGCGACGGGGTATTCGGATTTTTCCAGGGCCGAGAGGCACATCCGGGTCTCCGTCACCAGCGTGCCGTGGATGCGGCTGAGCCGCGGGCTGTCGGCCAACCGGACCATGGCCTCGTGGAAGGAGATGTCGCTTCGGCTCAGTGCGGCGGGGTCGGTCCCTTGGGCCTCCATCTTTGCCACGATCCCGAGCAGTTCCTTACCGACCTGCCCGTTCGTGTGGTCGACCTCGATGATCTTCAGCGCGGCACCGCGCTCGACCGCGGTGCGCGCCCGATAGATGTCGGTGATGTCGGCCTGCGTGAACTGCGCGACGAACAGGCCACGGTTGCGGATGCTGACCAGCAGCCCCTCCTGGGTCAGGCGCTGCATGGCCTCCCGCAATGGGCCGCGGCTGACACCCAGGCGCCCGGCCAAGTCGGCTTCGGCCAACTGTGCGCCCGGCCCGAACTCGCCGTTCTCGATCGCCAGGCGGATCTGGCGCGCAATGATGGCGGGCGTGGATTCCTGTTTTAGCGGTTCGATGCTCGATGCGGTCATGCCGGTGGTTCCTCGCTTGGGCCGAATTGTCTAGATGCAGACAATCCTACAACCGGTGGGTACCATCGGCCGGGCCACCACGATTGGCCCGTCGCTATGCCGCGCTGACTGCCTTCTTCAGCAATTCCACCAGTCGCTGCTGGTCCTCGGCCGCCAGCTTGGTCACCGCGTAGGAGCTCGGCCAGAAATTGCCGTCGTCGAGGTTCGCATCTTCCTGGAAGCCGATCGTTGCGTACCGGACCTTGAACTTGGCGGCGCTCTGGAAGAACACCACGACCTTGCCCTCGGCATTGGTGTACGCCGGCATGCCGTACCAGGTCTTTGCCCCCAGGGACGTGTGCTTCTTGACCAACCCGTGCAGGGTTTCGGCCAACTCCTTGTCCAAACCGGTCATCTCGCCGATGGCCGCGAGGCACGCCGCCTCCAGGTCGGCACTTTTCTTGGAAGCCTTTTCCTCGGCTACCGCTGCCTTCATGGCAGCCTTTTCCTCTTTGCTGAAGGTCGCACCCATGATGATTTCCTTTCATTGATCTGCTTTACCAGACCCACTCTAGGTGGAACCATGGATGGGCGCTTCTTGATTCCTGCTCGACTGGGTGGGCGTCGCAGGGATGCGCTCGGGGAATCTTGCAGCGGCTCGCAGGCAGCGTCGTGGTTGTTCCCGGACCGCCTCGGAGAAAAGTGCGCCCGGCAACGGGACTGCCCTGGGCCCTTGGCGCACGTGGTTCCCGGCTTCTCCCGGTCCGTCCACGCTCCGCGCACGCTGCCTTCCCACCGTCAGGGTGGCCGGGTTGGCCGGTTCTGTGCGATCAATAATCCAAGGGGGACTCTCCTCGAGTCTGCGACACCGCCCCGCGGCGGGCGGCACCCCATCGCCTCTCCCGCTGGCGGCCCTCATCTGGCCTGCCAGTTTTCGCGGGCCAAACATATGGCCAACGGCAGAGGGGGCCACCGGAGCCTACGGCTCCGGTAACCCCCTCATTCATGTCCGTCGTGCTAGCCGGCGTCGACGACGTTCCAGCTACGGTCCTCGCGGTTCCAGACCACCGAGGCGTCGCGCAACTTGCGCAGCGACTTCAGGACGTCGCGGTTGATGGCCGGGTGCCCGTTTTCATTCGTGTAGACCCACTCGTCGCCGAAGGCCTCCGCAATGCGGGGCACCAGAGCTTCCTGGTGGACGGTCTTTTCTTTGTGGATCGCGTCAAGGATCCACTGGGCAATTTCTGGTGCATTGGTCATCTGTTCAGGGTACCGGCGCGCAGGACGGAGCACACAACGCGCGCCTGTTGGAACGCCTCGGGTTCAGGCACTGCCCACCCATTCGACCTCGCCGTCGGCGAAGAACTGTTCCTTCCAGACCGGCACGTGCGCCTTGACGGTCTCCACCAGGTCGCGGCAGGCGTCGAAGGCGGCCCCGCGGTGGGCGGCGGCTGCGGCCGCGACCAGGGCGGCGTCGCCGATGTGCAGCTCCCCCACCCGGTGCGCGGCCCAGAGCCGGGTCCCGGGGTGCCGGGAGGCGACCTCGTCCACCAGCTCGACCATCCGCGCCGGGGCGCTGGGGTGGGCGCTGTAGGTCAGTTTCAGCACCTCGCGGCCGCCGTCGTGGTTGCGCACGATGCCGCCGAATGTGACCACGGCGCCGGTGTGCTCGGACTCCACCGCGTCCCAGGCGGTGTCCGCGTCGATGGGGGTGTCGCTGATGCCCGCAAAGACCGCTTCGCCGGGGGCTTGCTGTCCGCTAGTGGGCATGGCGTCCCTCCAGCTGGTCGCAGATGTGCGTGAGCAAGGGGGTGAGGACCGTGAGCCCGTCCATGACCCCGGAGGGGGAACCCGGCAGGTTCACGACGAAGGTCTCCCCCGACACCCCCGCATGCCCGCGACTCAGCGCGGACATCGGGGTCTTTTCCCGCCCGGCCGCGCGCAGCGCCTCCATGATGCCGGGGACCATCCGGTCCAGCAGCGGTTCGGTTTCCTCCGGCGTCAAGTCATCGGCGCTGAGCCCGGTGCCGCCGGAAGTGATGATGACGCTCGGCTTGGACAGCAGCAGTCCCTGCAGGGCCGCACCGACGGACGGGCCGTCCGGCACGATGATGGCCGGGATGACATCGAAATTCTGTTCCTGGAGCCAGTCGGCAATGACCGGGGCGCTGGCATCCTCGTAGATGCCCATGGCCGCACGGGTGGATGAAATGAGGATGGCCGCCTTGCGAGGGGCGCCCAGTGGTTCACAGGCACTCATGCGCGCAGTTCTCCTTCGGGGTTGGGAA
Organism: Paeniglutamicibacter sp. ZC-3; assembly: GCF_025847175.2. NCBI lineage: Bacteria > Bacillati > Actinomycetota > Actinomycetes > Micrococcales > Micrococcaceae > Paeniglutamicibacter > Paeniglutamicibacter sp. ZC-3. Next base: position 118,763 of record NZ_JAOYTG010000010.1, read on the forward strand.
GTTGTTGGGGAGCAATGTCCCAGGATCCGGACTTGCCGCCGGACTTGGCCAGCACGCGCATGTCGGTGATGCTCGCGTGCTTGTCGACGGCCTTGATCATGTCATACAGGGCCAGGGCCGCGGTGCTCACCGCGGTCAACGCCTCCATTTCGACGCCGGTCACGCCGCGGGTCTTCACCGTGGCAATGATCCGCACGGAGTCTTCGGCGTCCAGGTCGAAGTCGATGACCACCTTGGAGATCGGCAGCGGGTGGCACAGCGGGATGAGCTCGGAGGTTTTCTTGGCCCCCATGATCCCGGCAATGCGGGCCACGGCGAGCGCGTCCCCCTTGGGCATCCCGGCACCGGAGATCAGTCCCAGGACCTCGCCGGTGGTGTGAACGAAGGCCTCGGCGGTGGCCTGGCGGCTGGTTTCGGCCTTGTCGCTGACATCGACCATGTGGGCGGTTCCGTCGGCGCGCACGTGCGAGAGCTTCCCGCCGGAAGGTTCGGCGTTCGGTTCGGGTGTGGTTTCACTTCTCATGAGCCGTCTCCAATGATCATGATGTCCGCGCGGCTTCCCGCGGACAGGGTGGTGGTCTCCTCGTCGACGAGGATGAAGGCGTTGCTGGCAGCCAGGGCGGCCAGGAGGTGGGAGGAGGCCCCGCCGACAGGCGCGACGGTGCCGTTGGCGTAGCTGCCGCGGCGCACCTGCAGCTTGCCGGGAACCGATTCCAGGTCCTCGGTGAGCGTGGCAGTGGCCAAGACGCGTTCGGGCAGGCCCAAGGCCATGGCCAGGACCGGGCGGATGAACATCTCAAAGCTGACGTAGGCGCTGACCGGGTTTCCCGGCAACGCAATGAAGGCCACCGGTGCACAGCCGGGCAGGGCGAGGGTTCCGGAGCCCTGGGGCCCGCCGGGCTGCATGGCCACGGAGCCGAAGTCGATGCCGTGCTCGCCGAGCACCGCCTTGACCACGTCGAAGGCGCCCTTGGAGATCCCCCCGCTGCTGAGCACCAGGTGGTAGTTCCTGTCGCCGGCCATCAGCGCCGCCCGCAGGGACGTGGTGAACTGTTCGGGCGAGTCATCGAGTACGCCCGCGACGGCCACCTGGCAGCCGGCGCCCGTCAGCGCTGCGTGCAGCAAGGTGGTGTTGGCGTCGTGGATCTGCCCCGGGCCCAGCTCCCCGCCGGGGGCGACCAGTTCGTCCCCGGTGGACAGCAACAGCACCCTCGGCCGGGATTGGACCTGCACCTCGGCCAGGCCGAGCCCGGCCACGATGCCCAATGCCGTGGGGCCAAGCCGTGTCCCTGCCTCCAACACCAACGCACCTTCGGCGATGTCGCTGCCGCGGGCACGCACGTAGTTGCCCACCGGACTGGAATCCGGCAGCACCACGGTGAATCCGTCTGCAACTTCGGCGACCGTGGGAAAGCGATCGGGGTTTGCCGCCTCGACGGGGATGACGGTGTTGGCCCCTTCCGGCATCGGGGCACCTGTCATGATGGGCGCGGCGGTGCCGCGCACCAGGGCAGCGGCAGCCTGGCCGGCGGCGATCGGGGCGACCACCCGCAAGGCACCAGAGCCCAGGTCCCCGGTGTGCACCGCATAACCGTCCATCTGGGAGTTGTCCCAGGGCGGCAACGCACGCGGGGCCAGCAGGTCGTGGGCCAGCGTGCGGCCCAACGCCTGGACCAGCTCCGACGGTTCGCTGCCCGCATCCCGCAGCACGGGAGCCAACAAATCCTCTATGGCTTCCAGGTGCTCGCGGACGCTGCGGCGAAATGGTGGTCTCATGCCTTCCATCCTAGGTCGCAGTGGCGGTGCCGCATTCCTAGTCACCGAATTCCTTCATCAGTGCAGCCACGTTTTCCTACGCGCCTCACGTTCGGTGGGGCCGTCGCTGTCCCACCATTGTCGGCACTTCGACCGTTGCCAAACGTGTGCCCATCTGCGCCGTGGTTCAGCAATCCCTGTTCATTCGACGATCCGAAAATTCCTGCGCTCCGAGCGCCACCACGAATGTCGCCCTCCTTGGAGGACGCTGATGGCCAGAGCAGGCTGGTGGCCATGCGGACCACGCTGCCTTCAAAAAAGCATACCGGGGCAGCGGGCAGGGTGGAGCCGTGGCCGCTCGTGCTGGCACGGCTGAATCGCTCGTCCGGGGAACCGCCGCCACGGCTTCGGCAGGGCCTGAACCTATCGGGCCCCGACTGGTAATCCCCAATCGTCATTGTGGGCAAGGCAGACCCCCGGGAAGCTTCTTCCCGGGGGTCTGCTAACTGGGGGCCGATGGAATGATGGGTTGCCTATTACAACCGCGCCACCAACCGCTCCGCCGTCCGCAGGGCCAGCGCAGCCAGCGTCAATGTCGGGTTGGCCGTGCCGGCGGTGGGGAACACCGATGAACCGACCACCCACAGGTTCGGCACGTCATGGCTGCGGCCTTCCGCATCCACCACCGAGGTGGCCGGGTCTTCACCCATCGCCGTCGTTCCCATGATGTGCCCGGCACCGAATGGGACGTCGGAGTGGTTGCGCTCGGTGGCCTCCAGCTCCGCGAACAGATTTTCATGTACGGCGGCCGCGTCGGCCATGCCGGCGCGGACAGACGCGCCGACGGCGAAGGTGATGCGGGGACGAGGCAATCCGATGTCGTCGAGGTTGTTGAAGTCCGGCACGATGCGGTTGCCCGGGTCGGGCAGCTGCTCGACCGAGCTGGCAAACCGGATCTCGCGCTGGACGTGCTCATTCCAGCGCCGCGCCAGTGCGTTGCCGCCTTCGCGCAGGCGTGGGAACGGGGCGGGGGCGGTGAATTCGAACGTCGGATCACCGATGGGGAACCGCCATCCGTCGTTGCCGATCTCGACGCGGAAGGCACTGCGCGCGCCCGCATCGGGACGCTCGCGGGTGCTGTCGATGCCGGCGGTCGAGCCCGGGCCGCGCTGGGGATACACCGGATCGCGGGACAAGGCCCACGACAGCTGGATCGGGTGGTCCATCAGGTTGCGACCCACTTGATCCGAGGAGTTCGCCACTCCCCGCCCATTGTCGCTGGACAGCAGGAGCTTAGGCGTCTCGATGCCGTGCGCGGCCAGCACCACGGCCTTGGCCAGCACCGTGTGGTCGGTCCGGTCAGGTGTGCGGTAGCGCACCCCGGTCGCGCGGCCACCGCTCACCAGCACGTCGAACACCACGGCGTTGGCCACCAAGCGTGCACCGTTCTCCCGGGCACGCTCCAGGTGGATGAGCGCGTCATACTTGGCGCCGATGGGACAAATGGGGATGCAGTTGCTGTTCCCCTCGCAGCGCGGACGGTCATTGAAGGAGGATTCGGAGTTGCGTGCCTGAGGGGTGGACCGAACCTGCAGACCGATCCCGGCAGCGGCTTGGCCGATCACCCGGTCCAGAAAGCTGGTCGGTATCGCCTCCATGGGATAGCCCGCGCTGCGCGGGGACCCCAAGTCCTCGTTCGAGTCTCCTGAAACGCCCATTTCGCGCTCCGCACGGACATACCACGGCTCGAGATCGTTGTAGGTGATCGGCCAGTCCGCGCCGACCCCGAACCGGGTCCGCATCTCGAAGTCCCTGGGCAACAGCCGCGGCGTGCTGCCCAGCCAGTGCCAGGTGGTGCCGCCCACGATCCGTTCATAGGTGGAGCCGAAGGCATCGGGTCCGTCCTGGATGAAGTAGCCGGTGCCGGGAACCCCGATCTCCAGGCTGGTCGGATGTGGCGCCCACGGCACATTCGGGTACGGGCTTTCGGGGACCTTGGCCGGGGCGGCCCGAAAGACCTCGACCGCTTGGTCGCGATCCACCGGTGGTCCGGCTTCGAGCATGATGACGCCGACACCCGCGCGAGTGAGCGCATCGGCGACCAGGGCTCCTGCCACGCCGGAACCCACGATGACCACATCGGTGGTGAGAGTATCGCTCATGGCACATCATCCCATTTCGAAAAGCCGATTTTCGTGCTCGCCGGCTCGGCGAACGGCAGCGTTTCCCAGGCCAGGGCCTCCAGGTAGTCAGCGGTCCGGCCATTGACCAGGCCCGAATACCAATGGACAAGGATCTGCCGGGCTGTCTCCGCCACGGCATCGTCATTCAGGACGCCGCTGCGACGTACTTCGTCGAAGGTCCTGGGTCGACGCTTCACGCGCACCGTGCCGTTGACCAGCACGCGGAGTGTCTGCGCGTGTGCCGGATCAGTGTTCAGGGCCCGCAGGTACTGCTGGCCAACCTCGTCGCGCAGACTGAATTCGTTGTCGGTCAAGATGTCCGAGAGCTCCATGAACTCATCGAGCGTGACCGCCCGCGTCGTGGTTGCTGCCCTGACCGGTGGCGCCGTGAGGCCGCCTGCGGCAACGGCGCCCGCGACGGCGGCAAGCCCGACCAGCACCCCGCGCCGAGTCGGGAGGTGTGCGGGGTCTCGTTCACTCCGCGTGAGAGCTCCCGACTGAGGATCCTGTAGTGCCATGCTCTTCTGCCCCCCGAGATCAAGTGATGTGGGTTCGATGCGGCTGGGCCCCTATGGGGATAGGACGGCATTGCCGTGGACTCTTCATGATTCTCCCGAAACCGACCCGACAGCAATCCCTAGATTTAGGGGGGTGCACACCGTTCAGTCGCACAGGATATGGGAACCGGATCAGCCCGAAGGAAAGCTTCACGTGGGGGGGTATCGCACCGCATGCCCTGGGGACGGTGGATCGTTGCGGCGTCGACCAACTACACCGGGTGAATGCCGGCGGCAGCCCTGTCGCGCTGTCCGCCAAGAGCCAAGCCACAAATGGTCAAAAGCCCTCCCCCGTGGACTACCCTCGATATATGGCGACGAACCCAGAAACACCCCGCAGCACCGTCAGCCTGCCCATGCCCACCATCCTGACACCGGCACCCGCAGACTCCCCCGGGCTCAGCGACAAGTTCGGCCGACAGGCCACCGACCTGCGCATCTCCCTGATCGACAAGTGCAACCTGCGCTGCACCTACTGCATGCCCGCCGACGGGCTGGCCTGGCTGCCCAAGTCCAAGTTGCTGACGCTGGAGGAAATCTCCCGGATCGTGCGCATCGGCGTGCGCGACCTGGGTGTGCGCGAACTGCGCCTCACCGGCGGCGAACCGCTGGTGCGCGTGGACCTGCCCCAGATCATCGCCGCGGTGCGCACCGAATACCCGGACCTTCCCATATCCCTGACCACCAACGGGGTGGGGCTGGCCAAGAAGGCCGCGGCGCTCAAAGAGGCCGGACTGACCCGCATCAACGTTTCCCTCGACACCCTGCACGCCGAGACCTTCGCCAAGCTCACCCGGCGCGACCACATCGACTCGGTGTTCGCCGGCATCGATGCGGCACTGGCCGCCAACCTGGCGCCGGTGAAGATCAACGCGGTGCTGATGCGCGGGATCAACGTCGAGCAGGCACCCGAGCTGCTGGCCTGGGCGCTGGAGCGCGGCCTGGAGCTGCGCTTCATCGAGCAGATGCCGCTGGATGCCGACCATGTGTGGCGCAAGGACAACATGGTCACCGCCGCGGATTTGCGAGCCTACCTGGAAACACGCTTCCGCCTCTCCCCCGACACCAAGCCGCGCGACGGTGCCCCGGCCGAACGCTTCCTGGTCTCCACCCCGCAGGACCCCGACACCATCCTGGGTGCGGTGGGCATCATCGCCTCGGTGTCCGAGCCGTTCTGCTCCGACTGCAAGCGCACCCGCATCACCGCCGAGGGCAAGGTCATGAGCTGCCTGTTCTCGCGCGAGGAAACCGACCTGTCCGCGCTGCTGCGCGACGGCTCGGACGACGTGGCCATTGCCGAACGCTGGCGGGCTGCCATGTGGGGCAAGCCGCGGGCCCACGGCATGGACCACACGGGGCTGGGCTCCAAGGACTTTGTACAATCGGACCGCTCCATGAGCGCCATCGGAGGATAATTGCGCATTCGATACTTTGCCGCCGCGGCCCAGGCCGCCGGCACGACAGAGGAACGACTCGACCTGCTTCAGCTTCCCGGGGCCACGCTGGGCACGGTGATCGAGCACCTTGCAGCCAACGCCCCGGCAGCTGCCCCGGTCCCCGACGGGCCGCTGCTGCGCCGCACCACCTCGCTTGCCACCGTGCTGGGGCGCTGCAGCTTCCTGGTCAACGGCGTGAGCGAACAGGACAAGGACCGCGTGCTGCGCCCCGGCGACGAGCTGGACGTGCTGCCGCCCTTCGCCGGCGGATAAGGGGCCTTCGGCCTCCGATTGTCGGGTGCCTCTCTTACTGGCGGTGACAAGGGTGCCATCAGTTGCCGCCGTTCGCTGCGAAGGGAGCGGCGTGGCGGATCCCCGGGAATTCTTGCCCGAGCGTCCTGCCTGGCACCATACCTGGGTTGGTAGATGGTTTGGTGCACCTGGAGATCGGCTCGAGAGCTACCGCACACCCACCAAAGGGAATATGATGAGGCCCGGACGGGGTGTGTAGTCAGGGCGAGAGCCCTAACCCAAAATTAATTTTTTGGGGGGATTCATTTGACGCACACCCCGTCCGTCCAACTGGTCTACTACATTGCCGCAACTGTCCCGCATCAGAGATAGGTGTACGCCGGCCGCGCTGCTGCGAGATCCCTCAACCGGCTGGCCGAGTAGAGATCCAGTGCCTCGCGCAGGCAGTCCAGATGATCTTCGCCGGGTTGCCCGACGTATGCTCCGTCGCCACCATCCAGGGCCCAATAACGTGTGTGCGCAAAGCCCATGAAGCCGGCTTTTCGCGTCCGGACAGGACGGTCCGAGATCCAGTCGCCAAAGTTCCCCTTCAGCGGCCCGCCCACCGGATCGCCGCCAATAATGCCGTGGAAGGGGAAGTACAAGTTCGTCCAGCGAGTCAGTGCGAAGAGGGCACCATGGTTCGGGACCAGAAACCCTCCCCTGAAGGACCCGTCCATCGAGCGGTCTGAAAGGGCATAGCTGATGCGGGGTTGCCCGATCGCTGTGAATTCTGCCTGCGGTGGGCAGCTGGGAAGTATCCGGTTTTTCTTCATGGAAGAAAAAGCTTCATTGCTGCCCGCCATGAGGAGATGCGCGTGGGTCAGGGGCGATCCCATCGTCACCAGATCGGTCACAAGCCATGGCTGGCTGTTCAGCCTGTGTTCCTGCCACGCCGCATACTGGAGGTCCCGAGCCGCAGGGGTTTCCGCCGCTTCGGGGTCCCTTGGCATCAAGGCCGACTCCACGGCACCCAGCGCGCCAAAGCTCGCGTGGTCTGGATTGGCGTGCTGTTGACGGAGGCGGTTCCAAGCGAAAGTGAGCATGTCGTAGGCGATGGCGCTGCCGAGGCTGTGCGCCGCCACGACGATCCGCTGGTATTCGCCCGATTCATGCATTCCTTCGAGCAGTCGAACACCGGCTTCGCGGATTTCCTGCCGGCGGGCGATATTGTCCGGCTTGGGCTCGAAGTATCTTGCGGCATCACCCAAATGCCCGGTGAGGAGCTTCGTGCCGCGTTGCTTCAGGAGCTTCCAGACCAGTCCAAGCAACGCGATGACCACTGCAATCAGTCCGCCACCAGCCAGCATCCCGCCGGAGCTCGCGGGCTTGAACGCGGCGTAGCCGGTGGCCCCAACGAAGGCCAGCAAGACTACGACCAGCAGTATACGGACAATGCGTACGTGGGGCCTGAGGGACGCTGGCATGTCCGAGCTCTTGCGCAACAACAAGTTCTTCATCCACCCCATAACTTGCCCAGTGGTGCTGTCGCGGACAAGGTGTGCCCAGTAGAGCTCATAGACATCAGTCGTCGGCCGTGCCTCGCCGGGTGCACCGGGAGGCGAGGCTGCCGCCTTGATCGTGACCTTTCGCGTTTCGAAGGAGTCCGACAGGTTATCCGGCTTCACCCAGCGCAGCGTCTGGCTCGAGTCGGTGCCGAATACCGCCTGCACAAATTCCATGAGTGTCTGTCCGGGTTGCTGCTCGCCAATGCCGTGAACGACGATCAGGGCCTGCTTGGGCGAGTTGCGCCGGCGCCGGATGGCCTGGACGATCACGCTGAGCCTGTTCAAGGCCGCCTGCCAGAAGGCCAGACTCGTCCGGACGCCCATGGACTCGAGGATGTTCCCCACCGTCACCCTCACGACGCTCCTTCCGTCATCCGTGGCGGGGCCGGGCACGGGGCCTACGCGGATCGTCAGGCTCGTTCCGCTGGTCTCGCACTCGGCAGTCAGCGTGAATACACCCTCGCAGACGGTCGCGTGGGTCACCATGTGCTGGGCCAAAGACCCTCCCGGAGCGGGAACCGTAGCCAATGCACCCTTCCTGAAGGGCAGTATCACCCCGGCTCCGATCCACTCCCCAAGCATCTCAGGACGAAAGAGCAGGGCGCCGAGCTCGGCCGAGCTCATGCGAACATTGGTCGAAACGCGCATCCTCATTGCAGATGATCGAACTGCAGCCAGGTGGTTCATGATGCCCCCAAATACCGACGGACCAGCCGAAACTCCAGCATAGAACCGACCAGGCTTCGGACCAAGGCTTCCAGCTTTGCTTGCGCTCCCTGCCGCACAAGTACCCGGCGGTGTTGCCTAGTCTTCGGCAAGCCATTACACCGCTTCCGGTCAATGGCGATTCTTCGCTCGGTCGGTAGCTCAGCGCCCGCGGCGCCCGGCCCACAGCCCGTGCAGCAGCGGCAGCGCCGAAAGCCACATCAGCGCGGCGCCCAGCACCGCATCGTCCGCGTGCAGCACCGCGCCGGCGAGCAGCAGGGCGGCGAACACCACCGCCGAGGCGGTCCGCATCCCGGTGGCCTCGACTCGCGCCAGGCGGCGTTCCAGCTTCGGATTTGCCACCGCGAGCGAGCCGTCCTGAAGTCCGCTGAACAGCGCGTCGATCCGACGCGGCAGGCCCAGACCCAGCGTCGCGGCCTCCAGCAGCTGCCCCGCCACGTCCTGGACGATGTTGCCGCGCTGCTCGCGCAACAGCTGCGCCGCGTAGGGCTCGACCGAGTCCCAGAGGTTGAATTCCGGATCCAGCGAGCTGCACACCCCGGAGGTCAGCGACATCGCGCGGATGACCAGAAGGAAGTTCTCCGGCACCTGGAACGGCAGCGAACGGACAACGTGCCCGAACTCCTCGGCGAACTCGCGGAACTCCCGCGGGTCCACCTCGCGCAGCTCGGCAAAGCCCATGCCGCCGAACCTGGCGAAGAGCTGCGTCAGCGCGCGCTCCAGCTCGGCGGTGTCCGCAGTGGACACCAGCACGCCGAGCTCCCCGATGGCGGCGACCAGTCCCTTCCCTTCGCGCCCGGCGGCGGAGATCAGCAGCCTGCGCAGCCCGCTGCGGGTGTTGGGCGGGACCTCGCCCATCATGCCGAAGTCGATGAAGGTCAGCTTCCAGGGGTGCGGGGCCTGTGGGTCGGTGGCCGGGGTGACGAAGATGTTGCCGGGGTGCGGATCGGCATGAAAGAAGCCGCTGGTGAATAGCTGCTCGAACATCACCGCGGCGAACACCGGGGCCACCTCGCCCGGGTCGATTCCCGCGGCGCGCAGCCCTGACAGGTCGGTGATCTTGATGGCGGTGACATCTTCCAGGGTGAGCACGCGGCGGGTGCAGCGCTCCCACACGACCCCGGGCACCGCCACGCGGTGGTCGTCTTCGAAGTCGGCGCCGAAGCGCTCGGCGTTGGCCGCCTCGTTGAGATAGTCGATCTCCTGCAGGCTGGTGGCGGCAAACTCCTCGACCAGTGCCGGGGCGTCGGCGCGACGGGACACCACGCGCACGTGGCTGAGCCAGCCGGCCACCTTGCGCAGCGCCGCCAGGTCTGTGGCGACGATCCCGTCGATGCCCGGCCGCTGTACCTTCACCACCACGGTATCGAACCCCGCAGCCGCGGCATCCTCGGGCATCAGCCGCGCCCGGTGCACCTGCCCAAGCGAGGCGGCGGCGATCGGCCCTTGCTCGACGGAGGCAAACACCGCCTCCAGCCCCGTGCCCAGCTCGGCCTCTGCCAGCGCGCGGATGGCGGGGAACGGAACGGGCGGGACCTCGTCCTGCAGCCCCTCGAGCTCGGCGGTGATTTCCGGCGGCAGCACGTCGAGGCGCGAAGACATGAACTGGCCGACCTTGATCATCAGGCCGCCCAGATCCACTGCCAGCACATGGAAGCGCTGCGCGAAGCGCCGCATGCGCCGGGCCCGGGAGCGCTCGGCGACGCGGGCCAACCCGAGGCGGGGCAGGAGCAATTCGAAGAACCACGTCACCGCCAGGTTCCAGGCGGCGAAGCGCAGGATGCGCCGGTAGCGGGCGCGAGTATTCCCCGCGCCCGCCATCACATCCGCGCGGTCCCGGGGACCGGAGGCCACCCGCTAGCCCTGGGCGAGGATCGAGTACAGCTTGCGGCGTGCCTCCTCAAGCACCGCCACGGCCTCCTGGACCTGCTCCGGGGTACCGGTGCGCCCGACTTGGGCGGCGGCCTGGGCGAGCTCGACGCCTGCCTTGGGCAGCGAACCGCCGCCGGAGCCCGCCGTTCCCCCGGCGGGCTCCCACGGCACCGAGAGCTTCGAGTCGGCAACCTCCTCGCGGCCGGCCTCGGTCAGCGAGTAGATCTTGCGGCCGTTGGATTCCTCGGCGTTGACGGACCCCTCGTCAGCCAACAGCTGCAGCGTGGGGTAGACGGAGCCGGCGCTGGGCTTCCAGGCCCCTCCGCTGCGCTCCTCGATCTCTCGGATGATTTGGTATCCGTGCATGGGCCGCTCGGCGAGCAGGGCAAGAACCGCCGAGCGCACCTCGCCGCGTCCCGCGCGGGTGCCCGCGCGCTTTTCGAACCGTGAACGCAGCTCCTCGACGGCCTGCCACACGCCGTCCAGGTTGTTGGCGGAGAATCCGCCCGTCGGATTTGAGTGGTGCATGATGCTCTCCTCTATCACTAACGATGTACGAACGATACTTAAAGATACGTCGCTTGATGCTGAGAAATCCATGGGTTTGGGCCTTGAATTGCCTAAAAGCCAAGGATCTTCCGCCCATGTCGCCCGCCGGGCGACAATCGGTCAGACTATATCTTTCGCTGCAACCCAAAAGGCGATCCCCGCCACCGCAGCCTGTGAGGGCCTTGGTGGCGGGGATCGCCCATGGTGTCCGCGAGTGCGGAAAGGGTGGCGCTAGGAGCGGTCACCCACGGCGTCGCGTTCCGAGCTGGACATGCGGCTGGAGCCCAGGACGTCCCCGGCCTTCCAGTCCGCCCATCCCGGACGTTCCTTCATGAAGGCCTCGATCTCGTCCTTGGTGGCCTCGAGCTTCGGGTCGTGCTTGAGGTACCACCGGGTCTCGCGGGCAATCATGCCTGAGAGGATCAGCAGGCCGATCAGGTTCGGGATGGCCATCAGGCCGTTCATCATGTCGGAGAAGTTCCACACGGCTGTCAGCTGGGTGGTGCAACCCACGTATACGACGAGCGAGAAGATCACGCGGAAGGGCATGACCGCCTTGCGCCCGAGGAGTCGCTCGATGTTGCGCTCACCGTAGTAGGACCAGCCCAGGATGGTGGAGAAGGCAAACATGACCAGGCCGATGGTCACGATCCAGTGCCCCCACTCCCCCGGCAGCCCGAAGGTGAAGGCGTGCCCGGTCATCAGCGATGCGGAGATCTGTTCGCCGGTTTCCGGGTCGACGTAGTTCCAGGCGCCGGTGGTGATGATGACCAGGCCGGTGCAGGTGACCACGATGATGGTGTCGATGAAGGTCTGGGTCATGGAGACCAGTCCCTGGCGGACCGGGTGGGTGGTCTGCGCCGCGGCGGCCGCGATGGCCGCCGAGCCCATGCCCGATTCGTTGGAGAAGATGCCGCGGGCCACGCCGAACTGCACGGCGATGATGATGGCCGAGCCGGCGAAGCCGCCGACGGCCGAGGTGCCGGTGAAGGCTTCGGTGAAGATCTGCCCCAGGGCCGCGGGGATCTGGCCCACGTTGGCGATCAGGATGTAGATGGCAGCGGCAACGTAGAAGACGATCATGATCGGCACGAAGCCGGCGGTGACCTTGCCGATGGACTTGATGCCGCCCACCAGAACGACCATCGCCATGATGGTCAGCACCAGGCCAGTGGTCCAGGTCGGGACGTTGAAGGAGTTCTCCAGGTTGGCCGAAATCGAGTTGCCCTGGGTCATGTTGCCGATGCCGAAGCAGGCAATGGTGGCGGCAATGGCGAAGAAGAGCGCAAGGAACTTGCCGAGGGGACCGCGGATGCCGCGCTCCAGGTAATACTGCGGACCGCCGGACTTCTCCCCCGCCGCGTCGGTGCCGCGGTAACGGACACCCAGGTAGGCCTCCGAGTACTTCGAGGCCATGCCGAGCAGACCGGTGACCCACATCCAGAACAGCGCGCCCGGGCCGCCGATGCCGATGGCGGTGGCCACGCCGACGATGTTACCGGTGCCGACGGTGGCGGCCAGTGCGGTGGTCAATGCCTGGAACTGGGAGATGTCTCCCTCTGATCCGGCGTCCTTGCGCTTGAGCAGACCCAGGCGCAGCGCTGCGCCCAGTTTGAGGAATTGGAGTCCGCCCAGGCGGAAGGTCAGGTAAAGCCCGGTGCCCAAAAGCAACGGGATCAGCAGGAAGGGTCCCCAGATGACGCTACTGATGTCACCGAGGAGAGTTGCGAGGTCGTCCATAGTTATGGGTCCCATATCTTCTCGTGCGAGTGGTGAAAGTGCGAGCGTGACAGCTGTCACAAAGCACTTATCCTACGGTACATCCCACGTCCGGTGACCAATTGCACGTGACATCACGATTAACCAAGACAAACGGTAACGACTCAGCGATGATCGGTCGGAATAATCTCCCAAAACACGAAAAAGGACCGCTCGCTTCCCGAAGCGGGAAAGAAGCGGTCCCTTGGACGAGGTGCAGAAACGTCTTAAATGCCGAAATCGGAAGGATTGTCGAAGGGGCCAACCACAGTGATGCTGCGCGGACGGGATGCCAGCAGCACCGCCAGCAATCAAAGACACCTGGCAAGGCGTTCTCGCAGCGAAACACCGGCGACTTCGGTCCGTGTTTTCTTACTTGATCCCGAAGTCGAAGCCACCTGGTTGGTGGTGCCCGAACCGCTCCCTGAGAAAGTTGCCCGTAGTGGTCAAATCCGCCGAAGTTTGGTTGTGCCGGGTGGAGTGCAACGTCTCGGCCTGTCCCAGAAGGAGGCGAAGTTGCTCAACCAATTCCTCATTGGGTGTTCGCCCGTTTGGTTGCCGGTTGTCCACCATGCTCGGCGGTACGGCCAGGAATCCCTGAAGAACATTGGGTAGGTACTCCCGCACCATGGCTTCGAGTTCATACTCAAAGCGCGCATCGCCAGAGGGCTGCCGGGTTTCCGCGTCGATGACCGAGTCAAGCATCTGGCACGTTTCCAGAATGGTTACGTACGTATCAGCGGGAAGACGGTGCTTGTTCTGTTTGGCCTGCACGCTCACCCATGTCAGAGCGGTCGACAGTTCGTCCGCCGCCCCGGCAACCGGAGTTGCCGCCGGGTACGGCTGGTTGAACTGGATCGGCGGCGCTGGTGCGGCCACTGGCGTCGGTATCTGGACCGCCTCGCCACTGCGCAGTTTCCGAACCCGCCTGGGGAGCCAGAGATCGCGAAGCATGTAGGACCGCACGGCCGACAAGACCATGGATCCGAGACCGAGCATAGCGCCGCTGCCATTAGGGAGAGAAAAAGCACCGATAAAGAGGACAGCGTAGAGCCCACCTTCAAGCATGACCTTTTTGTTCTTGGCGCCCATTCCGATGATGAGCACGTAAAAAGCGGCGAAAAGCCAAAATACGAAGGCAAGGACCACTTTGACGATGTTCCCTCGAGTGAAGCGCGACAGCATTATGCGCCCCGTGGATGAGTAGTGGCGGCGTCAGAGGCATGACTACGCTCCAGCTGAAGTCGAGCCTGACCAACTTGGCCTTCAAGAACCTGCACTGTCTGTTTCATCGACTGTGCTGCTTCGACCTTGAACCTGTCGATCTCGTCCATGGCCTGGAAAACATTATCGAATGCTTGCTGCAACTTGGTGGCGTCGATCGAGGCTTGGGCGGAAGTCTTATGAATGGCTGCGCCCTGGGAGCGAAGGAGTTCGGAGGTCGAAACGATCAAGTCCGAGGTAGTTGAGTTGAGGGCGTCAATTTGCGCCAGCACGATCTTTTGCTGGGCCAGGGCCTGCGCAACGATCACCGCTACCCGAAGCGCCGCGAGTGTAGTGTCCAGCGCCCGATCCACACCTTTGATCAGCTCGGAGTTGTTCTTCTTGACCACATCAAGAGCTAGGTACCCTTGGATGGATACCGCCATCTGGGTCATTAGATCTTGGTGGCGTTGGCGGACGTAGAAGAGGGCGTCTGCTTCAAGTGTTGTGGCGTCGTCCGCTTTGCCCGTATTGCGCAGCTCTACGATCCGCTGCTCCAAACCGTTTCCAAGGTGGCTCGCGAGCACGGCGTAGTTCGCTAACTGCCCCATTGCCGCCCAGAGGGCATCACGTTCGGTCTGGATGGCGGCGTTGTCCTGACGGAGATCGTCCTGCCCACCCTTCAGAGCCTTGGTGATGGCGTCAAGTTGTTCTTGTGCCGATTCGTACCTCATGAAGTATCGCTGGATAGCGTTGCCTCCGGGAAGGAACCGCAGAATGCGCTTCGCGCCAGTCAAATCATGGCGCTTGGGGTCTAGCTCGGTGACGATCTGTCGCAGTTCCGCCAGGGTGTTGCCGGTACGCGATGCAGGGTCGGCGCCGGTGGCTGCGAGGGCGGCTGCCGGCCTCTTCAACATGCGGTTGGATGCGGTGCTTGCCTGCTGCATCGTTCCTTCGCCCAGCCGGGTCAACTGGGCTAACTTGGTCTGGAACTCCGGGCTCTGGAGCGGTGTGGCCAGCAGGTCATCAAGAAAAGTTTTGGCATTTTCGGCGTGCTTCTGCTGTGCGTCGGCATCCACCAGGATCATGCCGCCGACCTTCTCCGGAGCGTGAACTACTACCTCAACTATTGGTTTCGGCGACTCCAGCTTAAGTGGATTTCCTACCTGCGGGGACGAGGTCGCGCCGAGGTCGAGTGGGTTCAGCATGATGTACTCCTTGGAAGGCTCTGGGACACTTGCAGTCTACTAGGGATTACTTGTAGGTGACAGTAAATGACCTGTTTTAGCCGCGGCAATCACATTTAAATCTATCTCATCAGCCGGACCACAATCTTTGCGGAAAAGACAAACCTGTTCCTTTTTGCGGGCCCTTGGCGGAATTGAGAATCGAGAAAACGTTGGCGTCCTTGCCCTCAATCATCCTCGCTGTCATCGCATGTCTTGTTCGAGAAGATCGGCGACAACAGCATCCATGACGCCCAGCGTGCCACTTCGTGAATCAGACTACGAAGCCATGGTCAGAATCTTTCATTCTAGAATTTTGGAAATACACCGAGAGTTCCTGGAAATTGAGAAAAGGACCGTTTTTTCTTCCAAAGAAGCAAAAACGGTCCTTTTGACCAAAGGCCGGAAGGCCTACATTCCGAAGTCCGAAGGCTTATCAAACGGACCCACCACGGTGATGGTGCGCGGACGGGACGCCAGCAGCGCCGCCAGTTCCTGCACCTGTGCCGGGGTGACTGCCTTGACGCGTTCGAGCGACTCGTCGATGTCGTGGAAGACGCCGGTGACAAGCTCGGCGCGGCCCAGACGCGACATGCGCGATCCCGGATCCTCCAGTGCCAGCACCATGCCGCCGGAGAGCTGGCCAACGGCCTTGCGCAGCTCCTCGTCGGTGATGCCCTCGGCCGCCAGCTTTTCCAGCTCTTCGCCCAGCAACTTGATCACGCGTTCGGTCTTGGCCGGGGCGCACCCGGCGTACATGCCGAAGTAGCCGGCGTCGGAGTACGCGGCGGAGAACGAGTAGGTGGAGTACACCAGCCCGCGCTTCTCGCGGATCTCCTGGAAGAGGCGCGAGGACATGCCGCCGCCGAGGATCGCATTCAGCACGCTCATCACGTGACGGCGCTCGTCGGTGGCCACGATGCCCGGGCAGCCCATGATGATGTTGACCTGCTCGACCGGCCTGCGGATCACGTCGATGCGCTGCGAACCGGTGATCTCCACCGGGACGGTGGGACGGCGCGGAACCGGTGAAGCGCCTTCTTCCAGCTCCCAGCCCGCGGTGCGCAGGGCCTTGAGAACGAGGTCGCATACCTCGTCGTGGTCCAGTGAGCCCGCGGCGGTGATGACCAGTTCCTCGGGGGTGTAGAAGCGCTGGTAGTGCTCCCAGACGGCGTCGCGGCCGATGCCGGTGATGGCCTCGGGGGTGCCGCCGATGGGGCGACCCAAGGAATGGTGGCCCATGACGGCCTCGACGAAGCGCTCGTGCGCCACGTCCCCGGGATCGTCAGCGTCCATCGCGATTTCCTCGAGGATGACGTCGCGTTCCTGCTCGAGTTCGTTGGGATCGATAACCGCGGAGGTGACCATGTCGGCAATGACGTCGATGGCCATCGGCAGGTCGGAGTCCAGCACGCGGGCGAAGTAGCAGGTGCTTTCCTTCGCCGTGGCGGCGTTTGACTCGCCGCCGACCTCGTCAAAGGCGGAGGCGATTTCCAGCGCCGTGCGGCGCTTGGTGCCCTTGAACAGCAGGTGTTCCAGGAAGTGCGTGGAACCGTGTTGACCGTCCTGTTCATCGCGGGAACCGACGGCCACCCAGAAACCAATGGTGGCCGAACGCTGTCCGGGCATGGCCTCGGTCAGCACGCGAACGCCACCGGGCAGGACCGAGCGTCGTACCAGCGCCCCACCGGCCTCGCCGTGGACGATGGTGGGGTCCCCCGCCTCGATCGGGGCCGTGGCGCCGGTGGCGCCACGCTCCCCCGCAGGTGCGGGAGACATTCCAAAGCCGTTGAGCGGCAGGGGAATCATGACCACAGAAAACATCCTTACTGTCCGCCTGGCTGACCGCGGAGCATTGGGTTATTCGCGCGCAGTGACACGCGAAAGGCATTACTCCATTCTTCCACAGGGCCAACCAATCGCCAGCAGTACATGAGCGGTCTCTCACTGGCCGCTCCCCCACGCAGTGGGACCGACGGATGCCGACCGGGCGGAGATAGAAAAATCCCGGCCCACCAACGGTGGACCGGGATTTTCTAGCCTAGAAGACTAGGGACTGACTACTCAGCAGCTTCGACGAGCTCTTCCTCGGCAACAACCGGGGCAAGCGAGAGCTTTCCACGATCGTCGACCTTGGTGATTTCGACCTGCAGCTTCTGGCCAACGGAGACGACGTCTTCGACGTCGTCAACGCGCTTGCCACCGGCGAGCTTGCGCAGCTCGGAGATGTGCAGCAGGCCGTCCTTGCCCGGGGTCAGCGAAACGAACGCACCGAAGGTGGTCAGCTTCACGATGGTGCCCATGTAGCGTTCGCCAACCTCGGGAACCATCGGGTTGGCAATGGCGTTGATCGCGGAGCGTGCTGCGTCTGCAGCTTCCCCGTTGGTGGCGCCGATGAGGACGGTTCCGTCGTCCTCGATGGAGATATCCGCTCCGGTATCCTCCTGGATCTGGTTGATCATCTTGCCCTTCGGGCCGATGACCTCGCCGATCTTGTCTACGGGGATCTTCACGGAGATGATCCGCGGAGCGTAGGTGGAGAGCTCGTCCGGGGTGTCAATGGCCTGGTTCAGGACATTGAGAATGTGCAGACGGGCTTCGCGGGCCTGGGTCAGCGCAGCTGCCAGGACCGATGCCGGGATGCCGTCGAGCTTGGTGTCAAGCTGGATGGCGGTGATGAACTCGGAGGTACCTGCAACCTTGAAGTCCATGTCGCCCATGGCGTCTTCGGCGCCGAGGATGTCGGTCAGAGCCGCGTAGCGGGTCTGGCCGTCAACTTCGTCGGACACCAGGCCCATGGCGATGCCTGCGACGGCTGCGCGCAACGGCACACCGGCGTTCAGCAGCGACAGGGTCGATGCGCAGACCGAGCCCATCGAGGTCGAGCCGTTGGAGCTCAATGCCTCGGAGACCTGGCGGATGGCGTACGGGAATTCCTCACGCGACGGCAGAACCGGCATGATGGCGCGTTCTGCCAGGGCACCGTGGCCGATTTCGCGGCGCTTGGGCGAACCCACGCGGCCGGTCTCACCGGTGGAGTACGGCGGGAAGTTGTAGTTGTGCATGTAGCGCTTGCGCGTCACCGGGCTCAACGAGTCGATCTGCTGTTCCATCTTGAGCATGTTCAAGGTGGTGACGCCCATGATCTGGGTTTCGCCACGCTCGAAGATCGCCGAACCGTGGACGCGGGGAAGAACCTCGACCTCGGCGGTGAGCTTGCGGATGTCGGACAGGCCGCGGCCGTCCATGCGGACCTGGTCGGTCAAGATGCGCTGGCGCACGACCTGCTTGGTGACAGCACCGAAGGCCTTGGAGACCTCGCCTGCGCGGGCAGCGAACTCGGTGCCCTCGGCGGCGAGCTCGGCAACGACCTCGTCCTTGAAGGCGGAGGAAGCGTTGTCGCGCTCCTGCTTGCCGGCGATCTGGTAGATCTCCTTGAGCTTGGCGGCGGCCTTGGCCTCGACGGCTGCGAAGACGTCGTCCTCGAAGTCGCGGAAGACCGGGAACTCGACGGTCGGCTTGGCGGCGCGAGCTGCCAGGTCTGCCTGTGCCTCGCACAGTGCCTTGATGAACGGCTTTGCAGCCTCAAGGCCCTGGGCAACAACCTCTTCGGTCGGGGCGGTGGCGCCCTGTTCCTTGATGAGGTTCCAGGAGTTGTCGGTGGCCTCGGCCTCGACCATCATGATGGCAACGTCGTCGCCCGCGATGCGGCCGGCAACAACCATGTTGAACACGGCGTTTTCCAGCTGGCTGTGCTTCGGGAAGGCAACCCACTGGGCACCGTTTCCGTCGTCAACCAGGGCAACGCGGACGCCGCCGATCGGGCCGGAGAACGGCAGGCCCGAGAGCTGGGTCGACATCGAGGAGGCGTTGATGGCCACCACGTCGTAGAGCTCGTCAGGGTTGATGGCCAAAACGGTGACCACGATCTGGACCTCGTTGCGCAGGCCCTTGACGAAGGCCGGGCGCAGCGGGCGGTCCATCAGACGGCAAGCCAGGATGGCTTCGGTCGACGGGCGACCTTCGCGGCGGAAGAAGCTGCCCGGGATGCGGCCGGCAGCGTACATGCGCTCCTCGACGTCCACGGTCAGCGGGAAGAAGTCGAAGCCCTCGCGCGGGTGCTTGCCGGCCGTGGTGGCCGAGAGCAGTGCGGTTTCTTCGTCGATGTAGACCATGGCCGCACCTGCGGCCTGCTGGGCCAGACGGCCGGTTTCGAAGCGGATAACGCGCTTGCCGTACCGACCATTGTCGATCACGGCCTCTGCGAATTGAATTTCGGGACCCTCCATGGGGCGTGTCCTTTCGATCAATATCCGCAGCACACTGCGAACAGGCCACACATCGGTGCAATCTGGTCTTCGATCGAGACTCGCGCTCTTCCATCAGGAAGAGCGAAAGCCACTACCGAGGACCGCGACTGTCTTCCGGTGGGTCAAGTGCGCGAAGTGCGCGGATATTTCGTCTTGTTTCTGTGCTGGTCATGCGAAATTGCAAACCATACGTGTACCAGCCTACCGGGTTAACGGATTCGGCGCAGTGAGGGCGCGAACTCGTGGTTGGCAGGGATCTCACGGTGCGTGCCGACGCAACATGGGTGACGCCCTCTCGCCTTTCACCGTCGAGGGAAACGCAAAGTGGGCCGTCGCCGATTTCGCAGCAAAGTGCACGATCAGAGCACGTTCATGGTGTCGATTCTTGTGCGCCCGATAGCCACGTGATGACCGGATCCGGCCACAACAACCATGTAGACGTTGAAGTGGGTTTTGCAGCGAAGGATCCTCCAACGCGACACCCGACGCCCAAAAATCCGGCATTCGAAAACGTGTGAGCAACAACGATAAGTGGCCTGTTTTTCACAGTGCTTAGTGGCGGTGTTTTCTGGCCTTGGCTGTTGCATCTTCGGGCCGATGGATCAAGCACCCACATTGACTGCTGTCGATCGGTGCGCGGCGTCTGATTAGTGAACAGGGGTGCTGATCGCTACGGCCCGCTTGGCGGCAGGGAGTGATTCCTCGGCGTTTGCGGAACCGCCGCACTGTAGAAGTTCGTGCAGTGGTCCTGCCGGACTCCATGGGTGGTCTCGGCGAGAGCTATCGCTGGATGGCTGGGGCTAGGCCAGGGAGAGGAAGAGTTTTTCCATGTCGGCACGGTCGGCTGTGGGGTCCTCGCTTTTCAGGCACTGCTCGAGCCCGGTGGCGATAATGGAGAACCCGGCACGGTCTATGGCCTTGGAGGCGGCGGAAAGCTGGGTGACCACCGCGCGGCAGTCGCCGCCTTCCTCCAGCATGCGGATCACGGCGTTCAGCTGGCCCTGGGCGCGCTTGAGCCTGTTGATGGCCGGTTTCATGGTGTCCGCTTCAAGTTCCATGGTGGGTCCCTTCAAGGTGTTGATTTCTTCAATGGTATACCCCCGGGGGTTTCCTTAGCGTATCAATGGCAGTGATTCTCGATACCCCCATGGGTATATGCCATACTCGAATACGGAGGGGGCGGTCAGGCCTCCATCAACAACCCCAGACGCAAGGAGTCACCATATGTGCCGTGCGACCAAATGCCGTAAGTGTCAGAAAACCACCTGGGCCGGATGTGGCCAGCATGTCAAGCAGGTCATGGCCCACGTGCCGCGGAGCGAGCGCTGCTCCTGCGATCCAAATGCCCCGAAGGAGTCCGGCAAGAAAGGCGGCTTCTTCGCGCGCCTCTTGGGCCGCTAGGCCCAGCCTCGCATGCGCCTGTGGCGATCGGCACCATTCCCGATGGTGTCGATCGCCGCTTTTTTGTGCATCCGTGAACGACTTGACGGATACCCCAGGGGGTATTATTGTTGCCTGTGAACCGGATACCCCCAGGGGTATGAAGGGTAAACTGACCAACCACAAGGAGAACCAATGCTTCTCGAACGAATCTATGACGAGGACCTGGCACAGGCCAGCTACTTCATCGGCTGCCAGGCCAAGGGCGAGGCCCTCGTGGTGGACGCCCGCCGCGACATCCAGGTGTACCGGGACCTTGCCGCAAAAAACGGCATGAAGATCACCGCCGTCACCGAGACCCACATCCACGCCGACTACCTCTCCGGGACCCGGGAGCTGGCCGCCGCCACCGACGCGGAGATTTACGTTTCGGGCGAGGGCGGGCCGGACTGGCAATACGAATTCGAAGCCGAACGCCTCTTTGACCAGTCCACCATCACGCTGGGAAACATCACCGTCACCGCCCTGCACACCCCGGGGCACACCCCCGAACACCTCTCCTTCCTGGTCACCGACGGCGCCTTCAGTGACAAGCCGGGCTTCCTGCTCTCGGGCGACTTCGTCTTCTCCGGGGACCTGGGCCGCCCGGACCTGCTCGACGAGGCCGCCGGCGGTACCGACACCCGTTTCGCCGGGGCCCACGACCTCTTCGTCTCGCTGAAGAACAAGTTCCTGACCCTGCCTGACTACGTCCAGGTCTACCCGGGCCACGGCGCCGGCAGCGCTTGCGGCAAGGCCTTGGGCGCCATCCCGTCCTCCACCGTCGGGTATGAGCGCAACTTCGCGTGGTGGGGTCCCTACCTAGAGGCAAACGACGAGGCTGGATTCGTCGAGGCCCTGCTTGACGGGCAGCCCGACGCCCACGCCTACTTCGGCCGCATGAAGCGCGAAAACCGCCAGGGTCCGGCCGTCCTGGGCGAACGCGCACCGCTGGCCCAGCTGGCCATCGAGGACGTTGCCACCGCCCTGGCCGCGAACGAAATCGGCATTGTCGACACCCGCCACCACACTGAGGTCCACGAGGGAACCGTCGCAGGGGCACTGAACATTCCCGCCGGCAACAAGGCGGCAAGCTACGGTGCCTGGGCCGTGGACCCGGAAACGGACCAGCGACCGCTGGTGCTCTTGGCTCCCAACAGCGAAACGGCCACCGAGATGTGGGACCACCTCATCCGCGTGGGCATCGACCGCGTCGCCGGATACATCACTTCCCTGGACGGCCTGCCGGTCTA